>JAFYUZ010000047.1 GCA_017549365.1 Clostridia bacterium | reverse complement strand
CTTCGGGAGTATCGGTCACCTCGGGCTCATCGGTCACCTCGGGCTCATCAGGCTCGTCGGGTGTTTCTGTGACCACGGGAGGCTTGGGAGTTACGGGGGTGGGATCGGGCTGGCTTACAACAGGCACTGCGGGTTCGGGATCGGGAGTTTTGATAAAGCTGATGTGCGGCTGCTTGTTGCTGATGCCGTCCATGGTAACCCCGTCTGTTCCCGTAACCGTCGGGTTTTCCACAAGCTCGATAATGTTAAGAGCCGCAGGGCGCAGATCGTGGGTGAAGATGTTGAAGTTTTCGTTCACTATCTGCAGGTTTGCCGCCTTGTTCAGCGAATAATACATTCCGTTTCGGTATGCACTGCCTTGCATATTCAGCATTTTTATGCCGGACATATCAAGCGCAAGGGCGGGCTTTACAAAGCCGAGGGCATTTTGAAGCGAAATATCTGTGTCGATGGTGTCGAAAACGGCGGTGAGGATATCGTTTACTCTTGTCACCGACGAGAAGCTGACGAGCTTTTTGAAGAAAGCTGTCATAAATATCTTTTGCGCATCAAGACGGGCAATGTCTGCCTGAACGTAGCCCGAGCGGAAACGCACAAAGCCTTCTGCCGTTTTGCCGTCGAGGTGGCGGTTGCCTTTTTTGATGTGAATGTGCAAATTTTGTGTCGGGTCGTCATAGTCCATGTCTTCCTGAACGTAAACGTCAACGCCGCCGACGGCATCCACTATGCGAACGAAAGCGTCGGTTGAAATGATGGCGTAATAGTCAAAATATATGCCAAAGGTGCGGTTGATGACCTGCTGGAGCTTTTTCATACCGTACTTTTCATATATACCGTTTACGTCGGCCTTGCCGCCCATATACGCTTTCAGATCCTCAAGAGTAATGCCCGACGCCGAGGCGTCGCAAAGAGCCTGCAATTCGGCATCTGTTTTTCCCGCACCGTTCTTTTTAAGGGTTTTCAGCTCGTCGCGGGCGGCGGTGTAGCCACGGGCGAAGACGGAATTTATCTTTGAGGTATTGCCTGCGCTGTCCTCAACGTAGGAGTCGCGGGGGATCTGGACGGTGCTGGCTTTGTTGTTCTTTGTGTCTATCGAGGCGATAATCATAACGTCGGTGTTAAGACCTGCCTTGTCACGACCGATAACGAGGAAGTTGTAAAATCCTTCTTTTCGCTCAACTTTTTCATCGGGAGTACCCGAAAGAACGAAATATTCGGCGATCTTTTTTTGTTCTTCGCTGTCTTTATCGTTTGTGTTCGGATCTTTTTCGGGGTTTTGCCCTGTCACGGCGCCGATTATACCATCATTTTTGTCGGTGTGAAGATCGTCAAGGTTTTTCTGGTCGGCGTTGCGGTTGATGGCGATGAAAAACCAGATGGCAAGGCCGACAAGGGCGACGAGAATAACTCCGAAAACGGCGGCAAGCACCGTCAGAAGCGTTTTGAGCCACGGCTTCATGGGCTTTTGTGTTTTTTTGGTTTTATTTGTTTTTTTGGTCTTTCCCATTTTTATTATACCCTCATGAATACATCTTAAACCTGCATGTTTATGAGCATGTGTCCGCAGCTTTCGGCAAACTTTTCAAGCTCCTTGTAGCTGATAAAAAGTGTCGAGGTGTTCTCGCAGGGGTGAACCCCGAGAAGAGCGTCGTTTTTCAGCGAATCGTCGATGATGAGAGAAACGACACTGTCGGTATCATTTATCACCGCAAGGGGCGAAACTGCGCCGCGGGTGACGCCGAGCTTTTCGCAAAGCTCTTGCTCTGTGGCAAAGCTTAAAGGCTTTGTGCCGAGAAAGCGGCGAAGCGATTTTATGTCGGCATTTTTGTTGCCGTGGGTCACCACAAGAAAATATTTGTCGGAGTTGTGCTCTTTGAGGAAAAGGTTTTTCACAACGATGCCGCCATCGGGCAGATCGAGCTTTTCCTCGTACTTTGCCGATTCTTCCATGGTGAAAACGGCGGGATGCTCGTATAGCTTGTATTCGATCCCCAAAGACGAAAGTCTTTCGGTGACTATTTGTCTTTTTTCAAGATCTGTCATATTCTCACACACTCCTTTTTTTCAAGATATTCTTTTGCTTCAAAAAGCTTTGGGCAGATATTTGCGCCCTTTTCGGTGAGGAAGGCAAGGGTGTCGCACAATGATCTGTAAACAAGGCTGTCGAGTATTTTTTCGGCGTGTTCGCGATCGGAAACGCCGTCTTTTGTCAAATTAAGATATTTTTCGCGCAGCAAAACGCAGGAAGAGTGCACTCTTCCCGGCTCGATATAGTCGGCAAGGAAGATCAGCTTTTCAAAAACGTCCATGTCTGCGCACCCTGTTGTGTGGTTGAAGATCGCCCTGAACACACGGGGATTTACAAAAAAGTTTTCAAGGGCAAAATACGCCCCCGACCACGAATGGATAACCGACGGATGGTTGCCGAAATTTCGCATAAACGACGAAAGATAGCTTTCGTGCCACTCGTCGGGACGATTTTTGGTTATATCGTGCAAAAGAGCCGCCGCCGCAACATCGCGGTGATATTCTTCGCCGTATCCGAAAAGGGGCAGAAAGATCTGCGCCATTTCAAGAGCCGTTTTTTCGACCGAAAGGGTATGTGCCATACGCTTTTGCGAAAGGTAAAGTGCAAGCGACGAGCGGATGTTTTCGATAAGATCGGGCGAGCTTATGTCGGAGCAAAGGTTTTTTTCTCCGTAAAGCTTCGTTTTCATTATATACCTATAAACACCGTCGGTCAAGTGTTTTTTTATTTCGCTTTCGTTGCCTTTTTTTGCCATATCGCGTATTTCGGTGCTCGAAACTTCGATTGGCAAAAGGGGCAGGATCATATATTGACAGTGGTATTTTTCTGCATATTCGCGGCAGCATTTTTCAACCGCTTCTCTGTCGGCTTCACATCTCGGAGCTGTGACAAGCACGCATTTTTTGAAAAGAATTTCAAAATCTTTCCATTTTTCAAAGTAAAAGAGCATGTCACTGCCGACGTACATATATATTTTGTCGCAATCATGCAAGGACAAAAGCTCGTTTACCGTGTCCACCGAAAAGCTTTTTCCGCGCCGTGATATCTCGAGGGCGGAAAAAACCGCGTTTTCCGAGATATCATCAAGGGCAAGGTGTGCCATATGAAAACGCGCCGCCGGATTGACGATTCCCGATATTTCCTTGTGGGGCGGAACGCTTGCCGGCATTACGTACACGACGTCGGGGCAGACTTTTTCGCAAAATGTGCGAAAAGCCCGGGCGTGGCCCGCGTGGGGTGGATTGAAGGTGCCGCCGAAAAGGGCAACTTTTTCGCTCATTTTTTTGCTTTTTTTGCGGGGAGCTCGATCTTGCGGTTTTCGTCTTTTTTCGCTTCGCGATAGAAAACGATCTTTCTGCCGATCATCTGAACAGACTGCGCGCCTGTGGCATCGCAGATCATCTGCGCCGCCTCTTTAACAGAGTGTTCGCAGGTTTCGAGCAGAGAAATTTTGATAAGTTCGCGCTTTTCGAGCACGTCGTCGAGCTGTTTTATGAGGTTTTCGCCGATTCCCTCTTTGCCGATCTGAAAGATGGCATCGAGACGGTTGGCAAGACCGCGAAGATATGCTCTTTGCGAGCTTGAAAGAAGTTCCATAGTACTATTCCTTTTTAATTAAAATTCAATATCACGCATTTTTTCGCGCAGGATCATCATGGCGCGGTTTCTGTGGCTGACGCTGTTTTTTTCGTCGGCAGATGCTTCGCCAAAGGTTTTTGAAAGAGCGTTGCAGAAGAAAACAGGGTCGTAACCAAATCCGCCCTCTCCCCGTCTTTCGCGGGTTATCAGTCCTTCGCAGGCGCCGATGGCGGTGTATGTTCTTCCGTCGGGAAAACAGAGCGCCAGCGCCGAAACAAAGCGTGCGGTGCGCTCGTTGCCCGAGATATTTTTCATGTTTTCCAAAAGCAGATCGATGTTTTCGTCGTCTGTGGCGTTTCCGCCGTCCTTTGATGCGTAGCGCGCCGAATATATGCCCGGCTCGCCGCCCAAAACGTCCACCGAAAGTCCCGAATCGTCGGCAATCGACGGGTGGCCCGTTTCTTTTGCAACAAAGCTTGCCTTGATGATAGCGTTTTCTTCAAAGGTTTTGCCGTTTTCTTCGATCTCGGCGTCAAGGCCTGCTTCTGCCATGGTGATAAGCTTTATACTGCCGAGGTCGGCAAGAAGCTCGTTCATTTCGCGCACTTTGTGCGCATTTTTTGTGGCAACGATTATGGTGGTCATTTTTTACTCCTCAAAAAGCGCTTTTACAAAATCCGACGAGTCGAATTCCTGAAGATCGTCTGCCCCCTCGCCAACGCCGATGTACTTTACGGGGATGCCGAGGATCTTTTTGATGGAAATGACAATGCCGCCCTTGGCAGTGCCGTCAAGCTTTGTGAGAACGATGCCTGTGATGTCGGCGGCGTTCTTAAACTCCTTTGCCTGATTCACAGCGTTCTGGCCTGTCACGGCATCGAGCACGAGAAGAGTTTCTCTTGATGCGCCGGGAAGCTCGCGGTCGATGACGCGGTTTATCTTTGCAAGCTCGTTCATAAGGTTTTTCTTGTTGTGCAGACGGCCTGCGGTATCAACGATGAGCACGTCTGCCTTTTTTGCCTTGGCGGCAGATGCGGCGTCAAAAACAACTGCCGCGGGGTCAGAGCCTTCGGTGTGCTTTACGATGGGCACGCCCACTCTGCCTGCCCACTCTTCGAGCTGGTCGATGGCGGCGGCGCGGAAGGTGTCGGCGGCGGCAAGAACAACGCTTTTTCCGCTGTCCTTAAGTCTTTTGGCGATCTTGGCGATCGAGGTGGTCTTTCCCACGCCGTTTACGCCGATCACAAGCACGACGGCGGGGGTGGACGAAAGCTCGAGCGGTTCGCCCTTGCCTATCATTTCTTCAAGTATCTCCATGAGGGCGTCTTTTGCCTCGGAGGGTTCTTTTATTCTTCTTTCTTTGATGGTGTCGCGGAGTCTTTCAATGATCTCCTCGGTGGCTTCAAATCCGACGTCTGCGGCGATAAGTGCTTCTTCAAGTTCTTCGAGCATATCCTCGTCAACATTGACGAAATGCTTGAAGATGTCGTTTACCTGCTTGAAGACAGCATCTTTTGTCTTTCTGAGACCGGCTTTGAGTTTTTCAAAAAATCCCATTTTTGTACCTCTTTGTATTTGTCGTTTTTTTGCAAAAAAAGTTCCGTTTTTTAATTAAAGCTTAAGACCCGTTTTTTTCTCAACCTCGTCCACGTCTACCTTGAGGAAGCTGGAAATTCCCTTTTCCTGCATGGTAACGCCGTAAAGTCTGTCTGCCGCCTCCATGCTTCCGCGGCGGTGGGTGATGACGATAAACTGGGTTTCGGCGCTGTGGCGGCGCAGATAGTCGCCGAAGCGGATAACGTTTACGTCGTCAAGAGCCGCTTCTATTTCGTCAAAGATATAGAAGGGAGCGGGGTTGACGTTGAGGATGGCAAAATACAGGGCGATGGCGGTGAAAGCCTGCTCGCCGCCCGAAAGGAGCGAGATGTTTTTGACCATCTTGCCGGGAGGCTGAACGTTGATCTCAATGCCCGATTCAAGAATGTTTTCCTCGTCGGTGATGACGATGGAGGCGTTTCCTCCGCCGAAAAGCTCGGTGAAGACGATGCCAAACTGGGCGTTGATCTTTTCAATAGCTTCCGAGAAGAGCTTTTTCATATCCGATTCGAGGCGCTTGATGACGTTTTCGAGGCTCTTGCCCGAGTTTTCGAGGTCTTCGATCTGCTTTGTCATAAATTCATAGCGCTCTTTTGTTTCGGCATATTCTTCAACGGCGTTTACGTTGACACTGCCCAAAGCTCTGATCTTTGCTCTTATTGAGGCAAGTTCGCTTACCTGCGCGCTGTCGGGCTTGGGATAGTTGAGAGAAGCCGCGTCGGTGTAGGTGAGCTCGTATTCCTCCCAAAGCTTTGAGGTGAGGGTGTCGTATTCTTTTCTGCGGTCTTCAAGCGCACTTTCGCACTTTGTCAGCTCGCGGAAGAAAACTTCCTTGTCGCGGACGATGTCGTTCTGGCGCACGCGCAGATCGTTTATCTGTTTTTCGTATGCCGCAAGGGCAAGCTTGCATTCTTCGAAAACTTTGCGCTTTTCGGAAAGCTCGGCATCAAGCGATGCAATGCGCTCGCCGCCGTTTTCAAGTGCTTCTCTTATCTCGGAAAGTCTGCGGTCGAGCCCGTCGCTTTCCTCACAAAGAAGCGAAATGCGCTTTTCTGTTTCGGCAATGCGTCTTTCGGCATCCGAAAGGGCGGATTTTGCCGTGGCGCTGTCTTTTTCGGCGGCATAAAGTTTCATGCGGCATTCGGTAAGTCCTTCTTGTGCCGCATCAACCGCGTTTTCAAGCTCTTCAAGGAGCTTTTGCTTTTCGGATATTTTTCCGTCGACTTCAAGCATCTGTTCTTCAAGCAGAGCTTTTTCGTCGGCAAGCTTTTTCAGCGTTTCGTTTCCGTTGTCGGATCCGAATTCTTCAAGCTGAGCTTTGGCGTGGGCAACGCGGGCGTTGCAGGCATCGAGTCTTTCGGTGTGGAGTTTTATATCTCCCTCCGCCTTGTAAAGCTCGCCTGCGCAGTTGGAAAGGTCGTTTTTTATCGCCTCGACAAACTGCATTGCTTCCAGCTTGTTTTCGGATATTTCTTTGAGTTGCGAAGTGATCTTTTGTGCCTGCTTTATATATTCCGCAATCTGCTTTTCGAGGGCGTCGATGTCGGCATTTCGCGACATTGCTCCCGTTTTTGATGCGGCAGAACCGCCGGTGTACGAGCCGCCTGCGTTGATAAGCTGGCCGTCAAGGGTGACGATGCGGTAGCGGAAGCGATATTTACGTGCAATGACCGAAGCGTTGTCGATGTTGTCGGCAACGATGGTTCTGCCCAAAAGATATTCTGCCACCACGTTGTATTTTTTATCGCACGAAACAAGGGCGGAGCCTATGCCAACGTAGCCTTTTTGCGAGCGAAGATCTGATTCTTCTATAAAATTTGCCTTGATGGAGGTGAGAGGAAGGAAGGTGGCTCTTCCTGCCTGGCGCTCTTTGAGGTATGAAATGGCACGCTTTGCGCTGTCCTCGTCCTCGACAACGATATTGGTCACGGCGGCGCCAAGGGCTGTTTCGATAGCGGTGACGTATTCGCCCGATACCGAAAGAAGCTTTGAAACGGGGCCACAGATGCCGCGAAGGCTTTGCTCGCCGATGACCGCCTTGACACTTCCGGGGAAACCGTCGAGCATTTTTTCCATGCGTTCGAGAGTTTCTTTTCTGTGGAGATCCGAGGCGTATTTTGCGGCGATGTCGTTCTTTATTTTAAGAAGCTCGTCGTGCTTTGCAATGCATTTTTCAAGCTCTGCTTCTTCTTCGGCAAGGGAGGCGGTAAGGTCGTTCTTTTCTTCGAGAGCGGCGTCTTTTCTTTCCTGTGCCGCTTCGAGATATCCGTTTACTTCTTCGATTTCGGCAAGGGTCTTTTCGATCTCGCTTTCGATAAAACCGCGGCGCTCGCCCGCGCTTTTCTCGTCGGAGGCGGCGGCAGATGTGCTGATGCGGTTGGCGATCATTGCTTCTTCAAGCTCGCGCTTTTTCGCGTTCAGCTCTTCAAGAGCCGCTTCTGCTTCGGCAAAATCCGCGTTTGCTTTGTCGAGCACCGAAAGCTTTTCTCCCTCGATGCTTGATGCCGCCGAGAGAAGAGCAAGGCTTTCGTCGTATTTTTTGCTGTTGTTTTCGCGTTCTTCGTTAAGAATTTTCAGCTCGCCGTCGGAAATTGCCGCCTTTTCAAGGGCGATGGCGTCCATACGCTCTTTGTAGTGGCTGATATCGTTTTCGGACAGAGCACATTTTGACGAAATGTCGTTTTTTTCTGCCTCGATGGCGGAAATATCCTCGCGAAGGCTTTCGGTTTCAACGTTTTTCGCCATTTTTTCTTCGGAAAGAAGATTTGTTTTTTCCTCGTTTTCGCAAAGCTCGCGGTCTTTTTCTTCGTAGCTTGCGCGGGCAGAGGTGGTGCGCTTGTCAAAATCTTCGGCCTCGACTGCCGCCTTTGCTATGCGGTCTACCCAGATGGCGACCTCAAGCTCCTTTTTGCGCTCGGCAAGGACAAGGTACTTTTTGGCGTTTTCCGCCGCCTTTTCGAGAGGTCCTATGCGGCCTTCGATTTCTGAAACGATGTCACGCAGGCGGATGAGGTTTGTTTCGGTTTCGGCAAGCTTTTTTTCGGCGTCGTTTTTGCGATAGCGGAATTTTGAGATACCTGCCGCTTCTTCAAAAATGTGACGGCGTTCGTCGCTCTTTTGCGAGATGACCTCGCCGATCTTGCCCTGACCGATAACAGAATAGCCTTCTCTGCCGATACCGGTGTTGAGAAAAAGCTCGTATATGTCGCGCAGGCGCGAGGGCTTGTCGTTTATTTTATATTCACTGTCGCCCGAGCGATAGTATTTTCTCGTTATCTTGACCTCTTCGTGGTCATCGGGAAGGGCGCCGTCGGAGTTGTCAAGTATCAGCGATACCTCGCAAAAGCCTGTTTGCTGGCGCTTTGCCGTTCCGCTGAAGATAACGTCCTCCATCTTCTGACCGCGCAGTGATTTCGGCGACATTTCGCCCAAAACCCAGCGAACGGCATCAGAAATATTACTTTTGCCGCTTCCGTTGGGGCCGACGATGGCGGTGATACCTTTTTCAAAATCCAGCCGCGTTTTGTCGGGGAACGATTTGAAGCCGCGCATTTCAAGCGCTTTGAGATGCAAATGGTTCACTTCCTTTTCTTGGTTCTCATTTATCGGTAAAATATGTGTTTATTCGGAATTTTTCGTCAAATTTTTCGATAATTTTTATGTTTTCAACCATCTTTTGCTCGTTGCGAAGATATTGCAAAAGGGCGGTTTTGTTTTCTTTTTTGTGTCCTGCGACCTTGGATATCTCGCCGAAGGGTGCTTCGATCACAAGGGTGTTGCCGTCGGTGCAAAGCTTTTTTGCCACGTCATCTTTGACAAGGTCAAGATAAACCCGTCCTTCGCAAAGCTCGCCGAGGGCGGGATGGTTTGCTCCTGCAAAAACTTCGTTTTCCGACGAAAGATTTTCGCTTGACTGCAAACCTACGCGCAGAACCTTTACTCGGTTTTCAAGAAAGACACGATAGCATTTTGCGGCTCTTTCGGCGGCGTCATCTGTGGTTATGGGAATATATTCGCCGCGTTTTGCCATATTGCAAAGCTCTGTATCATAAAAGACCACGGTGGGATATATGCGTGCTTCGAGCGCACCGCACTCGCAGATGATTTTTGCTGTCCGAAGCTCGTCTGCAAGGGTTGATCCCGGAAGCCCGATCATCATCTGACCGCCGGCGACAAAGCCGCGGTCTGCGATCATTTTCAGTGCTTTTTTTGCACATTCTGCCGTGTGTCCGCGCTTTGATGCCGAAAGAACGGCATCCGATGCCGACTGCACGCCGAGCTCTATGTGGCGAACGCCGTATTCCGAAAGAATATCGAGAATTTCGTCGTTTACGTAGTCGGGACGGGTGGAAAGTCTGATCGACGATACTCTGCCCGCTTTTACAAACCCGTACGCACCTTTGAGAAGCCGTATCATCTCGCTTCGGTCGATGCCCGTAAAGCTTCCGCCGAAAAAGGCGATCTCGGTTTCGAAAACGTTGGGATCAATGGTGGCAAGCGCCGCTTCGATCTCGGGCAGGATGTCGCGTCCCGCAAGTCCATGGGTACCGGTTATCTTTTTTTGATTGCAGAAAACGCATCCGTTGGGGCATCCCTCGTGGGGGATGAAAATCGGAATGTTGGCGTGCCTTTTTGCGGTATTATTCATTTTTTTCCTTCTCTTCGGGAATAACTCCGAAAAGCACAAGGGCTTCGTGCGCCGCGTGCTGTTCGGCTTCTCTCTTTGTCGAGCCCGAGCCGCGGCCGATGCAGTTGTTGTTCAGCCGCACTTCAAAGAAAAAGCTTTTGTCGTGGGCGGGACCTGTCTCGTCCACAAGGATATATTCGAGAATATCGCCGCGGTTCTGCTGGACAAACTGTTGCAAAAGGGTCTTGCAGTCGTCGCCCGAGCCTTTGGCGGTGAGTTCTTTGATTTTTTCGGAGACGAAGGGCAAAGCAAAGCTTTTTGCACAGACGTATCCGCCGTCGAGATATATGGCGGCAAGAATGGCTTCGAAAACGTCGGCAAGGATCGAGCGTCTTTCTCTTCCGCCGCCCATCTCCTCGCCGTGGCCGATGAGAAGATATGCGCCCACGCCGATCTCTTTTGAATAGTCGAAAAGGGCGGGTTCGCAGACGGATGCCGCGCGGATCTTTGTCAGATCTCCTTCTTTCAGAATCTTGTATTCCTCAAAAAGAAAATCTGAGGTTATGATCGAAAGCACCGAATCACCCAGAAATTCGAGCCTTTCGTAGCATTCAACGTCGGCGTTTCCGCGCGCTTTGAGCTCGTTGGCATAAGAGGAATGGGTGAGTGCCGTCTCTATCAGTTTTTTGTTTTTGAAAGTGTATCCGATCCTTTTCTCGAGATGAGATATAGGAAGCGGATATTCCCCGTTGTTCATTTTTTGTCCTTCCGGTGTGTTATTTTTTTGATGCCAGCTCGGCGATTTCGTTGATTATACCCGAACGGGCATAGTTTTTCGCCTGGAGGATACAACGGCTGATGCTCTTTGCATCAGAGCTGCCGTGTGCCTTGAAGACGGGTTTGGAAATGCCGAGAAAAGGTGCTCCGCCGTGTTCGGAGGGGTCCATCTTCTTTTTCAGATCCTTTATGCTGTCCATAACGAAAAGTGCGCCGACCTTTGATTTTGCATTTTTCTTGAAAAGATCCGAAAGGGTACTTTTTATAAATCTGCCAAAGCCTTCGCAGGTCTTGAGAAGAATGTTGCCGGTGAAACCGTCGCAAACAACTATGTCGGCAACCCCTGCGGGCACGTCCTTGCCCTCGACGTTTCCGATAAAGTTGATGTCGGAATCTTTGAGCAGCTTGTGGGCGGCAACGTAAAGCTCGGTGCCCTTGTGTTCTTCTTCGCCGTTGTTCAAAAGTCCCACCTTGGGGTTTTTGACCATGGCGACCTTTCTCATATAAAGCTCGCCCATGTGGGCAAAGTCAACCAGATGCTCGGGCAGAACGTCAATGTTTGCACCCGCGTCTGCGATGAGAATGGGCTTTCCGAGGGGAACGATGGCGCCGATGGCGGCTCTTCTGATTCCCTTGATGCGGCGAACGATGAGAGTGGCACCTGTAAAGAGGGCGCCTGTGTTTCCGGCGCTGACCACAGCATCGCCCTTGCCCTCGGCAAGAAGACGAAGCGATACCGCCATTGACGAATCCTTCTTTTCCTTCATGACAACAGAGGGGTCGTCCTCCATGGTCACGGGCTCGTCGGGGGTGTGATAGATAGAAACGCGAAGCTCGGGGAGCTCTTTTTCGCGGATGATTTTGCGGATGGCATTTTCGTCGCCCACAAGAAGAACGTCTGCGTTGTGTGCGTTTGCGCCGGCGATGGCACCTTCAACAATGGCTTCGGGTGCGTTGTCACCGCTCATGCAGTCTACTATTATTTTCAATTGGATTTCCTCCGTGAAGTTTAAGAATGTGAAAATTACTGTTTGTCAAGTTTTCCCGAGTAGCTGCACTTTTCGTTAATGCAGTAAACGAGGTCCTTGCCCTTCTTCTTGAGAAGAAGTCCTGCACATTCGGGGCATTTTTCTTCCTGAGGAATGTCCCAGGTGGAGAATTTGCAGGTGGGATATTTTTCACAGCTGTAGAAAACGCTCTTCTTTCTGCCGTGCTTGATAAGGATCTTTGATCCGCAGGACGGACAGGGAACGTTGAGATCTTTTGTTATGGGCTTTGTGCTCTTGCAGTCGGGATATTTTGCACAGGCATAGAAATTGCCGTATCTGCCGCGTCTTATAACCATGCTGCCGCCGCAGATGTCGCACTTTACGTCATCGGGAGCGGGGGTGAGGTTTTCTGTCGGGCGTTCTGCTGTCTTTTCGATCACCTTGCCGTCCTTGTCGATGGGCTTGGTGTTGCGGCAGGTGGGATAGTTGGGGCAGGCGGCGAATTTGCCGAATCTGCCGTTTTTGATAACCATGTTGCTGCCGCACTTTTCACAGACGATGTCTGTTTCTTCTGCTGACAGCTTGTAGTTGCCCTTGTCGATATTCTTTTCGGCGTTGTCAAGCAGGCTTGCAAAATCGGCATAGAAGAGCTTCAGTATTTCAAGCATCGACTTTTCGCCGTTTTCAACCTCGTCGAGCATCTCTTCCATTTCGGCGGTAAAACCGTAGTCAACGATGTCGGCAAAATAGTCGGTCATAAGCTTTGTGGTGACCTCGCCGAGCTGGGAGGGAACAAGGCTTTTGCCTTCGCGCTCAACGTATCCGCGCTGGATGATGGTCGTTATCGTAGGCGGAAGGGTGGAAGGACGGCCGATGCCTTTTTCTTCAAGCGCTTTGATAAGGGTTGCTTCGGTGTAGCGTGACGGAGGCTTTGTGAAGTGCTGGCTGGGCGAGAGCTTTTCGAGCGAAAGAGTTTCGCCTTGTGCCACTTCGGGAAGCTTTGCTTCCTTTTCGTCATCTTCTCTTTCCTTTTCGTCGTCGTCCTTTGTTTCTTCGTACACTGCCATAAATCCGGGGTGCTTTACGGTGTAGCCCGAGCTACGGAAGATATATCCCGAATTTTCGATGTCGATGGTGACGGTGTCGAGAAGGGCAGATTCCATCTGGGATGCAACAAATCTGTCCCAGATAAGCTTGTAAAGCTTGAACTGATCCTGCGAGAGATGGGGTTTTACCACGGCAGGCTCAAAGAGCATATCCGAAGGACGGATGGCTTCGTGCGCATCCTGAGCGCCTGCGCGGGATTTATATACACGGCGTGTTTTGGGATAGTAATCCTTGCCGTATTTCTGCTCGATATAAAGCTGTGCCGCGTCCGCCGCAATGTCCGAAATTCTTAACGAGTCGGTACGCATATAGGTGATAAGACCGCGGGTGCCGTGCTCGCCGAGAGAAACACCTTCGTAAAGCTCCTGGGCGATCTTTGCCGTTTTTTCGGTTCTGAAACCAAAGCGTTTGTTGGCTTCCTGGAGCATGGTGGAGGTGATAAAGGGAGGTGCGGGATTGTTTACACGCACTGCCTTTTTAATATTCTTGACCTTGAAAGCGCCCTTTTCGATGGCAGAAACCACCTTGTCGGTGCTTGCGCTGTCAGAAAGCTCGAGCTTGCCTTCGTCTGTGCCGAAGAAGGATGCCTTGAGCTGACCCTTTTCGTTGGAAAGGATGGCTTCGATCTTCCAGAATTCTTCGGGGGTGAAGGCGCGGATCTCGTTTTCGCGCTCAACCACGATTCTTGTGGCAACCGACTGAACGCGTCCTGCGGAAAGACCGCTTTTTATCTTTTTCCAAAGCACGGGGCTGAGCTTGTAGCCCACGATTCTGTCAAGAATACGTCTTGCCTGCTGGGCATCGACGAGGTCCATGTTTATTTCTGTGGGATTTTTGATGGCGGCCTTTACGGCAGGCTTTGTTACTTCGTTGAAGGTAACGCGCTTTGCCTTTTTGCTGTCAAGTCCCAAAACGTTGGCAAGATGCCACGAAATTGCTTCTCCCTCGCGGTCAGGGTCGGCTGCAAGATAAACGACGTCGGCGTTCTTTGCTTCTTTTTTCAGCTCGTTGATAAGCGGACCTTTGCCGCGGATGTTGATATATTTGGGGGCAAAATCGTCCTCGATGTCAATGCCAAAGGTGCTTTTGGGCAGGTCTCTGACATGACCTTTGGAGGCGACGACTTTGTAGCCCTTTCCTAGATATCCTTTGATTGTGCTCGCCTTAGAGGGCGACTCCACGATTACAAGATGTGACATTTTTCCTCCTAGTGTGGTTATATATTGATTATTGTTTTCCTTTTTTACACAGCCTCATACATTCCGCCGGGAAGAGAGGTGATAAGTCCGTAAATTTCGAGCATGGTCAGCGCGGAAAGCACCGTGTCGCTCGGAAGGGACGTTTTTTTGCCGAGGATATCGGCGGTGGTGTTTTCTTCGCACAGGGCAAGGTACACCGTTTTTTCGGTTTCGGAAAGAATCGAAAGATCCTTTTCTTCGGTGGTTTTTTTCTGTTCCTGCTCTTGCGAAAGTTCTGCAACTACGCTTTCGGAAACGCCGCTTTGCGCTCTTTTTTCAAGTGCTTTGGCTTTTCGCCGCATTCGGCGCGAAAGATAGGCATCTTTCTTGGAAAGCTTTCTTTCGGGAGCCGCCGACCCCACCGAAACTTCGGAAGGATAGGAAAACTCCATATCCGAGATGATGTCGTATGCATCGATGACGGGAACAGCACCGTGCTTTATCAGCGCGTTCGAGCCGCGGCAGAGCGGATTTGTGACAAGCCCCGGCAGAACGTAAAGCTTTCTGCCCATCTGCAGGGCGTATTCGGCGGTGATGAGTGCGCCGCTGTTTTTTCGGGCCTCCACCACGAGCACCGCGTTTCCCAAAGCCGCCATGACGCGGTTTCTTATCGGGAAATTGACGGCAAGCGGCTCGGTGAAGGGTGAAAATTCGGTTATTACAAGACCCGTCCTGAAAATTCTTGAAAAGACGGATGAATTGTCGAAGGGGTAAAGAATGTTGATGCCGCTGCCCAGCACGCCCACCGTGAACCCTCCGGCATCAAGCGCGCCAAGGGTGCAGGCGGTGTCAATGCCGTCGGCAAGACCCGTTACTATCGAAATGCCTGCGCTTGCAAGTTTGAAGCATACGGCATATCCCGCATCGTAGCCGTCCTGCGAGCATTTTCTGCTTCCGACGGCGGTCAGATACGCACGGTCCGAAAGCTTTTCGATGCGACCTTTGTAGTAAAGGACGGGCGGCGGAGACTCGATGTCAAAAAGCCGCGTCGGGTAATATTCCGAATCGTAGGTGAGAATACCCACCATGTTTTCGGCACAGTAATCTATTATCATATTGGTGCGCTCGAAATTTTTGTTGCAAAGAAGCTCGGCTTCTTCCTTTTGAAATCCGAGGCTTATATATTCGTCTTCGTCTGCGCGGTATGCCGCCGCAAGGTTTCCGCCAAAGGCCGAATAGACCTTTTTTGAAAGGGGCGAGCCTGCTCCGCACAATTCCGACAGCCAGATGAAATATTCGGTTCCGGTGCTGCTCATATTTTTGCGCCTTTCTGCTTTTCCCAGATAAGGATGGCGGCGGCGGCAGCCGCGTTAAGCGATTCGGTGTTTTGGCGCATGGGGATGATGATTTTTCTTTTGCAAAGGGCAAGGGCTTTTTCGCTTATACCCTCTCCCTCGTTTCCGATGAGAAGACAGTCGTCTTGCGAAAAGGCGACCTTCGCAACGTCCTCGCTGTTTTCATCGAGGGCGGCGGCAAAAACCTCGGCTCCACTTTTTTGTATTTCTTCGATTTCGCGGCAGATATCGTCGGTGATGCAGATGTTTACCTTGAAAAGCGTACCCATGGCGGCGCGGACGGTTTTTGGTCCGAAAACGTCGGCACAACCTTCGCCGAGAAGAATACGCGAAACACCGAGAGCCGATGCGGTTCTGATAACGGTTCCGACGTTTGACGGATTTTGTACACGATCGAGCATGACAAAACCGCCGCTTCCGGGAGTTTCGGATGCTTTGGAGTATACCTTTGTCTTTTTTGCCACGGCAAATATACCCTCGGGGTTTTTCTCGGACGAGAGCTTGTCGTAGACCTCGTCGGTCACTTCGTATATCCTGCACGAAAGGGTGCAGAGGGTGTCGGCATATTTTTCAAGAGCGCGGCTTGTGCAGAAGACCTTTTCGATCTCCACCTTTTCATCGCGAAGCTCGCGAAGAAGCTTTATTCCCTCGGTGGCGAAAAGTCCGCTTTTGTCGCGGTTCTTTTTGTCAGAAAGCGCGCAGGCGGAGATGACACCCGGATTTTTTCGCGACGTTATCTTTTCGGTTACAGAGAAATTTTTTTCTTTTCCGTCCACTTTGGCGCCTCCTTTTTCGTTTTGTCATAAATATTTCAAGCAATTTTCGCGCACTTATTATTATAATAGTAATCAATCATGTTTTGCAATAGGTTTTGACAAAAAAATTATTGCCGATTGTTTAATAAATATAAGATATTTGGTTAATTCAAACCCTCCTTTCCTACTTATTATAATGCAGAGCCGCATTTCTTCTTGACTACGCGGTAAAAATATATTACAATATGTGGTGGAAAAGAATGATCCGCAGTGCTTTGCGGAGAAAAAGGAGGTCTTTTTTCTGAAAAATACACTTGTCACCGTCATCATTGCCGCCGCAGGCGGAGGAACAAGGATGGGCGGTGTATCAAAGCCTCTTATAAAGATCAACGGCAGAGAAGCTCTGCTTTACTCGCTCGATGTATTTTGCCGATGCGAAAAGGTTGCGGCGGTGGTTATTTCCCTGCGCCCCGAGGACGAGCAGGTTTTCCGTGCATTGATTGACAAAGAAAAATATCAAAAAGAGATCATATTTGCCCACGGCGGAGACACCCGTCAGCACTCGGTGCTGAACGCCTTCAAAGCCGCTTTTTCGGGCAGAAAAAAGACAGGTCTTGTCGCCATCCACGATGCGGCTCGCCCCCTTGTGACACAGGAATATTTTGAAAACGCCCTTGCTCTTGCCGAAAAATACGGCAATGCCGTATGTGCCGCCCGTGCACGCGACACCTTTAAAAGATCCGACAGCAAGGACCTTATAAAAGAAGCGGTGGACCGCGAAAATCTGTGGCAGATACAGACCCCGCAGATCTTTGACACGGATATGTTTCACACGGCGCTTGCTCTTGCCGAAAGGGACGGCTTTGATGCCACCGACGAGAGCAGTCTTGTGACGCACGCGGGCTTTCTTGTTAAGCTTTGCGAGTGCGGCGCCGACAATCTGAAGCTTACCTATCCCGAGGATGCGGCGATAGCGCAGGCGATAATGGGACTTCGTGCAGAAAAGGAGAAAGAACGATGAATATAAAGATCGGACACGGATATGACGTGCACCGTTTTGCCGAAAACAGAAAGCTGATACTCGGCGGAGTGGAGATAGAATACGAAAAAGGGTTGCTCGGACACTCGGATGCCGACGTTTTGGTGCACGCGCTGATGGATGCGATACTCGGAGCTTTGGGCAAGGGAGACATTGGAAAACATTTTCCCGATACCGACGAAAAATATCGCGGCGCAGACAGTATGAAGCTGCTTGAGAAGGTGTGCGAGATAATGCGCGACGAAGGATATTCTCTTTCCAACGCCGATTGCACGGTTATTGCCCAGGCACCAAAGCTTGCGCCCCACATACAGAAAATGCGCGAAAAGATAGCCGCGGTTATCGGGTGCGACGTTTCGGATGTCAACGTCAAGGCAACCACCGAAGAAAAGCTTGGTTTTACGGGCAGGCTCGAAGGAATTTCGGCTCATGCGGTGTGCCTTATTTTTAAAAACTGACGCTTTTTTGGGATTTTTTTGTAAAAAGTTCAAAAAAGGCTTGCATTTCCGTTTCAGATGTGATATAATATGAAACGCTAATCGTATAAGGGTATTCCTGTGCGATGAATACGAAGTATATTTTTGCGGCGCGGTTGCCGCGGAATTTCATTTTTGGAGGACAGATAACATGACAGTAGTAATAGGTATCGCTTTGATCGTAATGGCGGTTTTCCTTGTAATTTCCATTCTTCTTCAGAGTAGCAAGGACCACAGACTTTCGGGCACAATCGCAGGCGGCGCAGAAACTTTCTTCGGCAAGCAGAAGGGTAAGACAGTTGACGCTCTTCTCAACAAGATCACCGCAGTTGTTTGCGCACTCTTCTTCATCTGCGTTATCGCAATGTTCATCGTAACAGATGACGGCAAGGCAAACGTTGTTGTTGACAACGATGCTTTGGTTGAAGGCGAAGTTGAAGCAGAAGTTGAAGCAGAAGCAGAAGCTGAAGTTGAAGTTGAAGCAGAGGCTGAAGCTGAAGTTGAAGTCGAAGCAGAGGCAGAAGCTGACGCAGAATAATTTGTTTTTACATCCGACGAGCGGACAGGTTTTATCCTGTCCGCTTTTTGTTTTTTGCTGTCGCAAGATCTGCCTTTGTGACGAAAATGCATACAGACGATGGTTTTATTCTACAATAAATATTATATATTTTTGTTAAAACCGCCGATTTTTTTGAGCCGGTTTTGTTTTTGGTTGACACCGTGCGGCAGAATGGGTATAATGGACATAAGTATAAGTGCCCCTATACCTGTTTGGGGTGCAAGTATTTAATATTTCAGGAAAGGAAGAAAACTTATGAAAAAGAGATTTTCAAAGTTTTTGAGCGTATTGCTCGGACTCTGCATGATCCTCTCGATGGCATCCTTTACGGTTGTTGCAGGCGATAGCGAAGCAGTTACCGAGTATTACGTTAAGTTCGGCGGCACAGGTGACGGCCGTTCGTACGATTCTCCTATCGGCACAATCGCCGGCGTTATCGGTGCGATCAACGCAGACGGTCATACCGCAGGAGACAATGTCACAGTTTATCTCGTTCCCACAGGAAACGAGCCCACAAAGGAACAGCTTAATATCACAAAAGCTACAGAAGGAATCAGCGCTCCTGTTGTTCAGGATACAAGCCTCGGTTTCATCTCGTTCCAGGCTCCCAACGTTGCACACTCTGCAACGATCACCTACACAACCTACAACTATGATGCAGAAACCGACAACAAGATGATCCTTGCAAACGGCAATTCGGTTTCGTCGGGCAACAACCGCGACGGTTCTGCTCATATGTACATTTCCGGTCCTTCCGTATTCAAGGATCTCTACATCATCGACCTCCGTATGGACGGCTCGGCATGGGATTTTTACGGACAGAACCACGACGTTACCATTGAGAACGTTGATTGGAGAAAGACATCAAAGCCCGATGCCAACAAGTGCGGTTACACAAACGCACCCTGGAACAACCACTTCTATTCGGGCAACCACTCAAGCAACAAGCAAACTCCCGCAACCGATGCCAACAACGAGACTATTCTCGACTATGCAAAGTTCAACGATTTCAGCTTCTCGTCGTCGGGCACAAAGTCCGGCAACGCGGTTATCAGAATCGGTAACGATGAAAAGACCAGCCAGATCGCTATTCTTGCAGGCCATAACGGCAAGGCAAACTCTGTGCACAACGGTTCTATCAGCCTTGTTTTCAACAACACAGAGATCGGAAAATTGACCAACTATTCGGGTTATACCACAACAGTTGAAAATCTTCAGATCCTCCTTAACAACGGCTCGACAATCGGCACAAACAACGCAGTGATCGAAGGAAACATCTGGATGCTTACTGCGGCTGACGGCGTAACTCTTGACGTTACAGACACAGTCGGCACTTTTGCCGTTGATACAGACAAGCTTGCATACGCAGTGGCTGATGATTACAAGACCATCTACTACGGCGATGCAAACCTTACTCTCCCCAAGGGCACTTATGCTGTTAACGTTGCAGACGACCTTGATGCGGTTAAGGAATCTGTTGATCCCTTTGAAGATGCGGCAAACATTTTCAACGGCTGGATCGATGACGGCAATGGCAAGCTTACAGCCGACTACACCTACACAGATGCGAAGCCCACATTCTATGTACAGCAGGGCGCAACAGGCACAGGTACTTCTATTGACAATCCCGGCTCGTTTGCAACTGTTGTTGCAAAGATCAACGGCACCTACGGTGCAGGCGACGAAGTTGTTATCAAGATCGTAAAGGCTGCAAACGAAGCAGATACTTACACAGATATTACAAAGATCAGCCTTGCTTCCATTATGGAAATCCCCGCACACGAAGCAATGCTTATCCTCACATCCGCTGACGAAAACGACTATTCTTGGCTTACTCAGGTAAACAACTATAGCCTCGATAACGCATCAAACAACAGTGGTAACGTTGAGCTTTCCGGTCCTATCACCATCACAAAGGTAAAGCTTCTTGACCCCAGAAACAACTGGCATTCCGACTTCTATGCAAACGCTCACGATCTTAAGATCTGCGCTGACATCGAATGGTACTCGCCTAAGGCAAGCGGAAACACTCTTAACCTTAAGGGTTCTTCCACTCAGACTGCTGTTCACGGCGGTTCGAGATCCGGCAAGACATTTACAACAGCAGCTGTTGTTGAACTTGAAAGCGGTGTACAGCTTGGTAACACCAACGGTCTCAGCCTTGCAGGTTTTCACGAAAGCGCAACAATGACCTTTAACGAGAGCCTCACCTTCAAGATTGGCGAAGGTGCGCTTCCTCTTATCAGAGTAAACAACATGAAGGGCACTGCCTGCTTCAAGAAGAACGCCAACATAGTATTCAACGGCACAACCGTTGACAAGGTCGAAATCTCAAGATCCGACTCCAAGGGCATGACTGTTGACGGCGCTATCCAGATCGTCAACAACGGCGGCGAAATCAAGGCATACGTTCCCGACGAAAACCTTCTTGACAGAACCTACTACCTCACTTCGGGCGAGGGTGTGGCTCTTGACGTTACAGAAACAGCAGGTAAATTTACTGTTGAAACAGAAGCCGCTCTCGTATATGCCACAGCGGCTGACGGCAAGACAATCTACTACGGCAGCGAAGAGCTCGCACTTGCTGCAGGTACATACGAAGTATTGACCGCGGCAAGCGTTGACGAGATCGTTGCAAACGCAAAAGAACCCACTCTTACAGTAGATTGGGAATTTGCAGGTTGGGACACATCTGTTCCCGGCAAGATCACCGCAAAGCTTACAGCTGCATCGGGTGAAACCGAAGCTGCATTCTATGTAAAGCCCGGCGCAACAGGCGACGGTACTTCTGCTGATTCTCCTATAGGCTCGGTTTATGCAGCGGTTGAAAAGCTTAACACAGTCGGCTACAAAGCAGGCGACGAAGTTATCCTCTACATCATGAACGGCGACGTTCCCGCAGGCGGAACAAAGAAGTTCTACTTCTATGACGTCAACGGCAACGATGTTGAAAACAAAGACGTTGGCGAGGCCAGCACAGTATACGGCAACTTTGCATACTGGGCACCCAACGGTGGCGGAGTTCCCGCGCATACCGCAACCATCGTTCTTAAGCCTTATGCAGACGAAGAAACCTTTATCGCACAGCATCCTGTTCTTGGTATGAACTCCAACTTCACTCTCGCAGGTCCCACAGTATTTGAAAACCTCACCATTCTTACAAACAGAAAGTACGACCGTGAGCTCTTTTCCGCAGGCAACGACCTGACAATCACAAACTGTAAGTTTGCATATCAGAACGCTGATCACTCCGGCAAATCAAACGGATTTGGCGGTGTTTCTTCCGGTCACGAAAGAGTACAGCTTGGCGGCGCGAGCGCAGGCACACGCGCAGGCGGCACAGTTCGAATCAACTCTGCCATGAAAACAACAAGCACCACCTACGGTCTTGAAATTTCCGGTACACACGCAACCACATTTACCGACAACGTCAAGGTTTACGTTGACCACAAGGACTTCACCGGCAACATCGTGTTTGCAAGAAGCAATTCTACCTTTAACAACGGCCTTGCTCTCGTTATCAACAACGGTACACCCAAGTGTGTTGATGGCGGCAAGGGTGCAACAGTTACAGTAAAGAACGGCTTTGCAGTTATTGCAAACAACGGCATGAAAGCCCCCGAAATTCCCAGCGTAAGTGCAGACAAGACATGGGTGCTCGAATCCGAAGCTCTTGAAGGTTCTTACCTTGAGCCCACAGAAGAAGCAGGCACATTCGAAGTTGTAGGCGACAAGGTTGCTCTTGCAACAAACGAGGCAGGCGTAAGCTTCCTTTCGGGCGACGATGGATTGCTTACACTTCCCGAAGGCAAATACACAGTTACATACACAGATTCTGTTGTAACGGTTGACGTTTATACAGACTACGATTTCTACGGCACATTCCCCGCAGGCTCGAAGGTTCTTCTTCCCGCGTGCGATGACACTCCTGTTGACAGATTTGTCGGTTGGGAAGACGCTGACGGCAACGAATACGTTGCAGGCGACTACGTTACTCTCCCCAACGAAATGTGTGACTTCGACCTCTTCTCGAGATGGGAAATTTTTGAAGATTCTGTTGCTGTATGGGTTGACGCGGTAGAAGGTCTTGATACCAACGACGGTTTCACAAAGGACGCTCCCGTTAAGACTCTTGACAAGGCGTTTGCTATTCTTGCAGATTGCGAAGAAACAGCAAAGAAGGCAGTTGTCATCGGTGATTATGACATCGGCACAGCTTTCCCCGATCATACCGAAATGATTATCGTAACAGGTGATGGTTCGGGTGAATCCAACATCATCATGAAGAAGGACAACGTCGGCACAGCCGGTCCTCTCACCCTTTCCAACATCAACATTGAAGTTGCTATAATCAACAAGTTTTTCGAAACAAACAGCAACAAGCTTATCATTGGCGAAAACGTGACCTACACTGCTGCGGTGGCAAATGCAAGCTTTAACTTCCATGCAGGTTCTTTCAACAAGAACAGCTCTAAACAGGAACTCGAAATTTCTTCTCCTGTCGGTATAGTTTTTGTTGGTTCCTACTACAACAGCGAAACACGTACAACTGCAGGTGCTCGCATCGTTATCAACGATGGCGGTAAAGCAGACCTCAGATTTGCGGCTGACGGCTGGCTCAAATATGGCGAACAGTATGGTTTTGTATACACAGATACCGTAACCGTTATCCAGAACGGCGGTACCTACTCTGCAAGTGTTGACGGCAAATACGGAAGCGCGTTTGAAGCTGATCTTCAGATCATTGCCAACAACGGCGCAAAGGTTCCCTCGCTTCCCGATTTCCCTATCAACGGCAACCACGGTCTTTACGTTCTTTCGGCAGAAGCTCTTGAAGGCTGCTATCTCGACGCAACAGATGTTGCCGGAACATTTGCTGTTCACGGCGGAAAGACAGCTCTTGCGGTTTCCAAGGACGGCAAGCAGTTTATCTCTGCTGACGGACTTCTTACAGTTCCCGCAGGCACCTACACAGTAACCTTCGAAGACGAAGTTTACTATACAAACGAAGGCACAAAGATCAAGTTCTACAAGGACTTTGCTCTTGACCTTGCAACAGTTCCTCATTCCAAACTCGAAGGCAAGCTCTTTGTGGGCTGGACTTATGAAGACGGAACAGTTCCCGAAGACAACAACTTTGTTGTCGGCGAAGAGCTCTTTGCTCAGTACATCGACTTTGATCTTGACACAGACTTCTACATTGAAGGTGCACAGATCAGACTTGCAAGTGCGGCAAAAGAACTTGGCGAAGGCCTCAGATTTGTTGTAAGAAGAACAGATGCATCCGATGCTCTTAATATTGTAGAATACGGTTCTGTTCTTGCTCCTTCTCTTGCAGTTGGTAAGGACTTTGTCGCTCTTGACAAGACATATACATACAACAGCAAGACTTACAAGGCAATGAAGGTTCCCGCAGAAAAGATCTTTGCAGAAGGCGACGGCTACGAACAGTACACAGTTTGTGTAACAAACATTGCCAACACCAACTATGCAGGTATGTTCACAGTTCGCGGATACATCATCTATGAAGACCTCCACGGCGCACAGAACGTTCTCTACACAGACTACTATGCAACAAATCTTGTAAATATTGCAGATGTTGCAACAAAGGATCCTTCGGTTTCCGAAGAAAACAAGGCATACTTCAGCTCTCTTATCGAAACAGAAAAGCAGAGAGTAAAGGACAAGTATGCAATTACAAATTCCAACAATACAGTAGTTGTTCCCCAGAACGGATACAAGGATGCAAACCTTGTAGCTCCCGTTGATATTTCCAAATATCCCCTCTTTACAAACTTCTATCAGCTTAACGGCGCCGGCGGCGGACTTGTTGTTGGTGAAGTTACATTTGAAACAGGCAGAGAAGGCGTTGATCCCATCGAAGTCTACCAGCTGTCTGACCTCCACTTCAACTACTGTAATGCACAGGACTTTGAAGAAGCAAATCCCTCCATCATGGCTACCTACAACGGCAGAGCATGGAACAAGAACGGCTCGTCTGTTCCCAACGCCGTAAGATCGCTTGAATATGCAAGCCAGGGCGATGCAATCGTTGTTACAGGTGACGTTCTCGACTATATGTCGTGGGGCGCAATCGAGCTTGCCGACAAGTACATCTGGGATACATATCCCAACGCAATGGTAACTCTCGGTAACCACGAAATCACAAGACGTTGCCAGGATAACCCCGCAACTCCCGACCCGACAACCCTTGAATCGAGACAGGAAATCCTTCAGGACAACTGGGATCACGATATCTTCTACGAGTCCAAAGTTATTGACGACAGACTCATGCTGATCCAGCTTGACAACAGTAATTCCTGCTTCTGGGAAAGCCAGGTAGAACCTTTTGAGGCTGACCTTGCTCTTGCTCGCGAAAAGGGTTATGACGTATTCCTCTTCTATCACATTCCTCTTGCAACAGGAAACTCTAAGGATACAGACATCTATCCTATCATGAGAAGAGACGGTTACAACTATGACTTCTACAACAACTACATCGGTAACCCCAAAACTTCGGGCGCTTCCAAGACAGTTTATGATATCATTGTAAACAACGGCGATATCATCAAGGGTACATTCTGTGGACACAAGCATACTTGGTATTACACAGAAATCCTTGCAAAGACCGCAAGCGGCGAAGCAACTGTAATTCCTCAGGTAGTTATTGCAGGTACTCCTTATGACGGCGGCCATGCATTGAAGATTATCGTTAAGTAATTTTCAAATCTCAAATAAAAAATCGGAAACCTTCGGGTTTCCGATTTTTTTGTGCACACCTTTGACCCAGCGGCAAAAGTTCCAAACGAAAAGGCGCAATTTTGTACACTCTGCCCAATGACAAAAGAGCGCAAATAAATTATAATATCTGTACGGTAAAGTATTGATTGCGCGGCAGGGCAAAAGGCGGGATTGGTTTTGGAACTTATCGTTTTTTGCCTGCAATGAAATTTTTTTAAAAAAGAATGGAACTTTTTCCAAAAGTGTGCGTCAAACACATATCACAACCGAAAGCGAGGTTACAAAAATGAACACAAAAAAGAGAATCGCGGCGGCAGGTTGCGCCCTTCTTCTTGCATCCCAGACGGCTGTATTTGCATCCTCAGAGGCGGTAATCACGGCGGTTAAGCCCAGCGTATCAGAGGAGATTATTGTTGAGGATTTTGGCTTTTACGGCACGTCCGACAACGAACAGCCCACAACGGCAGAGCTTGAAGCGGTTATCAAGGCGACAAAGCCCAAATTTGATATTCCCGCAGAATATTCCGAGTTTGAATGGGATTATTACGGCGGAAGCCAGCACAGCGATCCGTATTGGACTTTGCGTTGGTCAACCCCCTACGATGCAGAAGTTTACGGCTATGCTTCGATTACCTGCGGCAAAAACGGCGAGATCAGAAACTTTAACATCTATTCGGACAACGACGGAGTTTCGGCATTGCCTGTTTATACCAAAAATGAGCTTGTGGAAACTGCAAAGGCGTTTGTAAAGAAGATTTCTCCCGAGGCAAATCTTGTGTTTACTTCGGCAAACGATGCTTACGGCAGATATTCAAAATACTATACCTACAATTTCAAGCGTGTTGAAAACGGAATTGACTATCCCGAAAACACGGCTTCCGTTCGCATTGATTATGTGAGCGGCAAGGTGACATACTGCAACATTCAGTACGACCACGGCATTGCCATTCAGAGCGCCGACACCGTCATCACCCCCGAAAAGGCGGCAGAGATTCTTGGAACAAAGCAGAAGATGGTGCTTTCTTACACTCTTCTTCGCGAAAGAGACGAAAACGACAATATCATAAACAAGGCAGTTCTCGTTTATTCTCCCTCCGAGTCGTATCTTTCTGTTGATGCCGTAACCGGCGAGCTTTATGACGAGCGCACCACCTGGCAGACCACAGGCGGCGCCGGCGGATCGATTAACGCTGCCATGAAGGACATGGTAACAGAAGATGCCGCAGAATCCGAAGAGGCCGGATACAGACTTACCGAAGAAGAGCTGGCACAGCTTGAGGTGCTCAAGGGTCTTATCACCAAAGATCAGGCGATTGCCAAGATCACCGAAAACGACAAGCTCTATCTTGATATGAACCTTACTGCCATCAGCGCAGGCCTTTCGAGATCGTACGATTATTACGCGAAAAACGACGAAAAGAACGAAAACTACGTTTGGAATATCAGTTTTTCCAACCCCATGGGCGCAGAAAAATATGACTATTCATACGCAAACGCTCAGGTCGATGCAAAGACGGGTGAAATAATCTCGTTCAACTCGTCGCTTCGCGGCAACTATTACTACGAACAGAACGAGCTTCCTGCCCCCGAAAAGAAGTTTACCAAAGAGCAGAGCGAAAAGATCTTTGAAGATTTTGTAAAATCTCAGATTCCCGAAAAGTTCGAAAAGACAAGAAAACAGCAGGGCTACGAAACCAACGTAATCAAGTACCACACCGATCTTACGGGTGACGAAGCGGTTCGCATCCCCGTCTACGGCGCATACGGTGTAAATTATGTCCGCGTAAACGAGGGCATCGATTTCACTTACAACAGCATCTACGGTACAGTTGACGCCGTTACGGGCAAGATCTCGTCCTACGGATATTCATGGATGGACGACGTTGTTTTTGAATCTCCCTCTGATGCCATGAGCGCGCAGGATGCCTTTAAGATCTATTGCGAAAAGGCAGAGTTTGACAAGTACTACGAGAGATACGACGTTTATACCCTTCGCGAGATGAAGGCAGAAACCCCCGAAGAAAAGTTCCGCGCTTTCATCATTTCTCTCAAGGAAAACTATTCGGACTACGAAGCTATTATCAAAAAGTATGCCGACGGCATCGACGTCAAGAAGGTGAGAAACGCCATTCTTGCGGCTGATGAATACGGACTTTGTGAGCTTGCGGCAGAATTCTTCGGTGTGAAGGATTTTGATATGGAATTCTTCTATAACAGCGCCGCAGAGCTTTATGACAGAAAATCCACCGCACGCCTTGTTTACAAAACAAACCTTTCGGGTGTTCGCATCAGCGCACTCCGCGGCGAAAGAGTAAACTATTCGGGCAGTCCCGTTGTGGAAGAATACACAGGCGAATTCACCGATATTTCGGAACATTGGGCAAACGGTTATATCACCATGCTTGCAGATCTCGGCATTGTTGAAAGAGCCGAAAAGTTCGAACCCGATTCCTTCATCTCGGCAGATGATTTTGCAACTCTTCTTTCGAATGCGGGATATTATTACCCCGGAGAAACCGAAGAAGCGGGCGAATTTACAAGAATTGATGCAGTAAAGATCATTATCGGCGCTCTCGGATATGACAAGATCGCGTCCCTTGATATCTACCGCACCGATTTCTCGGACAATCCTCTTATTGACCCTGCCGACGTGGGATATCTTGCCATTGCTTACGGCCTTGATATCATCGACGGCGATGCAGGCACACTGACCTTCCGCCCCGGCGAACAGATCACCAAGGCAGAAGCGGCAAAGCTTGCGGTCGAGACTATGAAGGCAAGCTACTGACATTTTTGATTTTTCATAATTCTTTCTTAAAATACCACCAAAAAAGTGCAGCGTTCAGAAAAGAACGCTGCACTTTTGTTATTTTTGCTATTATTTGTTTTCGTTTTTGGCATCGAGCCTTTTGTTTCTGAAATACATGACGATGTCTGTGCCAACCATGACAAGGTTGAGAAAATAGAAGTAGGTCGGCCATTTGATCTCGCCCGTTTCGGCAAGCAGGATCATTTTCCATGCGATACCTGCCACGTAACCGGTAAAGATAAACAAAAGGAAAAGCAGGCTCTTGCCCTTTGCGGTGCGGGCGCGGTAGGATTTTACGATCGAAAGGGGCCAGGATATGCCGAAGCACAAAACCATGGTGGCTTCAAGAATTTCCATTAAAAGTTCTGACATTTGTTTTTCTCCTTTATACCATTTCAAAAAGTCTTTCAAGAATTCTGTCGGCGATGGCGCGCATTCCCGCATCTCCGGGGTGGCCGGCAACGCCTGCGTGCTCAAAAAGTCCCAGAGCTTTCATTTCGTCACGTTCGCCGAGATCTGACAATTTCAACACTGTGCCGCAGTATTTTTGTGCCGCCTTTTCAACGCCTTCTGCTGTCCAGGGGCTGTACCAGAAGGAATCGGTGATGAGAAGCTTGCTTTTTCCCCCGCGGGACAAATAATCGCACAGGGTCATAAATCCTTTTGCAAAATCGTGATTTTTGCACTCTTCGGCAGAGCAGTTTTCGGAAAGTCTTAATACTATAATGTCGGCATCGTAGTCATGAAGCTCTTTGATCTGAGGCGCATATTCTTCGGGTTCCTTCCAGAATTCGCGTTCCCACGCCGACGCCTGGATGCGAAGAAAAGAGGTGTCGGGATATTTCTTTCTGAAATCGTTCATAACGAGGTGGAAAAAGTCCTTGTCCTCGCTTGATGCCGCCATACCCCATTCGTTGTGCCAGCCGATAGACGGAAGAATTCCGTGGCAGGTGATAGAATTGCCGGCAATAGCTATCTTCAGCTTTGCGTCAGGCAGGTCATAGTGTTTTGCAGTGGCGGAGGGGAGCAGTTGGTTTTTTGAGCTTACTGTGTTTTGCTCGATGGCAAGTTTCATTATTAAATCTCCTTTTGAGGTGAAATCTTTCTGACGATCGGCACGCAATCCGAAATCACGTCGATGATCTGCCATTCGGACCAGATGCCATAGTGTTTCATTGAAGAATCGGAGGCGATTCCGTTGTAGTCAAGATAGCGAGAGCTTTCGAAAATAGTATACTATAAACAAGTGGGTATGTCAAGCAAAATGAGTGATTACCGCATCAATCTTCGTCTGTTTTGTCGTTTGTCACGTCTCCGTCGCCGAAAACGGGGATGACGTCGCCGAGATATTTGGGCTTTGGCTTAAAGACGGCGCTTATCGTGTCCTTGGTTCGTGCTGCCACCTCGCGCAACTCGCGCATTTCGCGGCCGTTGTAGCTGACCTTGTGGGCATCGACACCCACGGCATCAAGCGACAGGGCATCGGCAAGAAAAAGGGCGCGGAAGAGGTGATATTTCTGGCTGACGATGCAGACCTTGTGGGCAAGAAAGATGGCACGGGCGCGGTAAACGCTGTCATAAGTGGAAAAGCCCGCGTGATCCATAAAAATGCTTTGCGAGGGCACTCCATTTGCCACAAGCCATGCTTTCATGGGGTTTACCTCGTCGTAATGCTCCTGTCCGTTGTCGCCGCTGACGATTATTTTTTCGGCAACGCCTGCGCGGTAGAGCGCAAGTCCGCACGCAAGGCGCTCTTCAAGCATTTTTGACGGCGTTCCGTCGGGGCGCACGCCTGCGCCGAGGATAAGAATGCAATCGTATTTTTCGTCGGGGGCAAAATCGTTTGGACTATGTATCCTTTCGCCCGTCGTCACGCAGACGTAAATGTTGGTTGCAACAACAAAAAGGATCGCGAGAATAACGAGAAACTTTATAAGCTTTATTATGCGTTTGAAAAACCTTATCATTTTTTCCTCCTGCCGACTTTGTATATAAATCCGTAAAAAGCGGTAAGCAGTTGCCGAGGCGGTGCTTTAAAAAAAGCGTACTCACCGGAAATATTATATCACACCGCGCCTCGAAAATCAATCTCTTCAAGACCTTTTGGGCACAAAAAAGCACCCGCGAGTTTCGCGGGTGCTTGGTGTTTAAAGCTTATGCAAGGCCTTCGGGCTTGTCAAGAACGATGGGTTCGATGTTCGGGTCGATGAGGACGAGAACTGCGTTTTTGTCGCCCCAACGATTCTTGAGGGTTGTAAGAGAGTCGTATCCGCAGGATGCGGTAACGCCCTTGAGGTTTCCGAGAGGAGCGCCGATGGTCTGGATGTAGATGTTCTTATCTTCAACTTCGTTGGAGTTGGAGGGAAGGTTGAGCAGATAGCCTGTTGCTCTGTCAAAGATGTTGTATTCTGCCTTACAGTTTTCGTTTTCGGAAAGTGTAGAGCCGCAATAGAGCTGGCAGGATCTGTATCTTACGATGGATCCCCAACCGTAACCGCCGTATCTGAGCACGTTGTATGCGCTGGTTACGTTTCTTGTGATTCTGGTGTAGGTGTCCTTGGCACCGTTAAGCTGTGCAGCTGAGGGAGGTGCGTTGTAGAACTCGATGCCCCAGAATACGTATTCGATGAGGTTGCCGATATAGTTTACGTTTTCCTGGATACAGTCGCCTGTGGAGGACGAACGCTGATGTGTTACACCTGTGTCGTAGATCTGATAGATCCAGTTGTTCTTTACGTCGTAGCCCGAGCATCCGCCGTAGATCTCAATTGCGTTACCGTAGTTTGTGACGAAACCTCCGTCATTGTAACTGAGAACCGAACCGCCGATCCACGAGAAGATACAGTTGGTTACGCGAACTTCGCGGCAAGTACCGAAGCCAACGCCGTGTCCGCCGCCGAACTTCATCGAAATATTATCGAGAGTAAAGCCTGCGGGCGAGCCCGAGAAGACGTTGATTCTTTCGCCGATCTCGATCGACTTGAAGCGCTTACCGGGGTTGCCGTCCTTGGAATAGAGGTAAAGCTCTGCGGCTGTTGTTGTGGATCCGCCGGGAAGAGCCGAGAAGAACTGGAGATCGCCGTTAAGCGATTCGGGACCTGTAACACCATAGGTGTTGGGGTTCATGATAAGACCGTAGGTCTCGTCGTATGCGCTTTCTGTGTAGTCATAAATGTCGTGGTCAAATGCGATGACGCCGACGTTTACGAGCTTGTCTGTACAGAGGTATACGTTTTCCCACTGGGTTTCAACCCAAAGAGCTTCGTCGGCATAGTTCTTCTTGGACTGCATGAGTACAGGCTTTTCACCTGTGCCGTAAGAACCGTAGATAACGCCGTTCAATGTGGGGACAGAGCCGCGGTATACGCCGCCGCGCTCAAAGAGGATGGATGTGCCCTTCTTGGGGAAGCGGATGTTCTTGGAAATACCTGCCGATGTTTTCCATGCGGTTTCGGGGGTCTTACCGTCGTTGTCATCGTTACCGCTCTTTTCGGAAACGTAGTATTTCTGACCTGTCATTTCAGCACCGTAGATCTCTTCGGTGTTGGGGGGG
>JAFYUZ010000046.1 GCA_017549365.1 Clostridia bacterium | reverse complement strand
GCTGTCGCCGAGAATAAGCAGGTTGCCTGCGCTCTTTGGTGCGCCTTCCTTTTCTGGGGCTTTGCCGTTGTACATAACGCGCTGTATTTCAAGGTTTTTAATATCTTCTGCGCGGATGCGAAGGGTGTGTTCGCCGTCGGTAAGGTTTTCAAAAAGGGTCTGGGGCTTGCGGTTCATCTTCATATACTGTTCGGCTCCGCCGTCAACAGAATAATACATGATGTCGTCTCTCGGGCTTGCGATACAGATGTCACTGCCGTAGGTTTTGATAACAAGCTCGTTGTCGGCGTCGGTGGGGTATATCTTTTTTCCGTCGTCGGACAGTGCCCAGTTCTTTGAAAGCGAAAGGTCGATCTCGTGCGCTTCAAGCATGGTAAGGTTATACCAAAGCTCTTTTTTTGTGTGCTTTTCGGGAAGAACCTTTGCTTTAAGGGTGTCGGACGTACTGTTTTTCAAAGCTTCTGTCAGATATTCCGAAAGAACAGCGCCGTAATAAAGGTGTCCGTCTTCGTTGGGATGAACATAGTCCGAGAAATAGTCTGCCCATTTGTATCCGCCTTCGGCAATATGGTCGGCAAGGGCGCGGCCAAAGTTTACCGACGGTACGTCATAATGCTTTGCAATGATCTCCTGCGCTGAGGCTGTGGGGAAATACTTGGGTGTTCTGTCGATCTTGTCGTCGATGGTGTAAACGATAACCACGTCGGCGTTGGGGTTGTGGTCATAGATGCGGCGAAGCAGGGTTTCAAAGTAGACCACAGTCTCCATATCGTTCTTTGCCGAGTACCAGGGCGAATCGTTTATGGCGTATTCGATGAAAATAAGGTCAAAATTGTATCTGAAAAGGTCGTTGTCCGCGCGGTAAACGGCGTATTTGGTGTAAGAATCGCCGATGGCGGCGTTTACCTGATTTATCGTGCAGTCGGGATATGCCTGTCTTAGATACTGCATGGTTCTTGCGCGCCACGAATGGGTTTCGAACATTGTCGAGGGAACGCCCGAGCCTGCCGTAACAGAGCCGCCGATAAAGGCAACGTTCAGCTTCTTTTCGGTGGCAAGCTTGTAAGCGGTGTTGGCAAGGTTTCCGCGGTACTGCATATATTCGTCAAATTTTGTTGTGTTCTTTTGTGTCCACATGGTGATTCCGTCTTTCTCGGCAGGGTTTGCCGCCGCGTTTATTTGTGCTTTTGCCCAGTGTCCGTTTGTGTCGGCAAAAACCGTCACGTCGTTTTCTGCGGGTGCTCTTCCTATCATGCGGTTTATCATGGTAACGACCTCCGCACGGGTTATAAGGTTGTCGGGGCGGAAGGTGCCGTCCTCATATCCGCCTACAATTCCCGCAAAGCCTGCAAATTCCACAGCATTTACGTATTTGTAATTGTTCTTGACGTCCGAAAAATGCTTTGTTCCGTAAAGCTTTTTGGAGATGATGGGGTGGATCTTGTAAATAAGTTCGCAAAATTCGCCTCGTGTTATCTTTTCGTTCGGCAAAATCTTGCCGTCTTCGGCGATGGTGTCAAGAAAACCGAGCTTTTCAAAAAGTCCGATGTACGAGGTGTGCCATGCGTTCTGCGGCACGTCGGAAAATTCTGACGTCACCGCTCCCTTAAAGGTGCTCTCGTCGGCAATAAGTCTTGCAAGGGTGGTTATTGCCTCGGCTCTCGTCATGTTGTTCTGGGGCAGGAAAGTGCCGTCCTCATAGCCGTTTACAAAGCTTGATGCGGCATTCAGCGAAAGCTCGACTGTGGCCACGGGGCAGATCTCGTAAACGCCGTCAGCAAGGGCAAAAACGCCGTTGTCTGCCGTTTTTTCCTCGCCCGATATGAGTATCTTTTTTGTGCCAAGGCTGTTTTTGTCAGAAAATCTGAGTCCCGAAAAAGCTCCGTTTTCGGAAATGGCAGAAACGTCGCCCTGGGAAAGCTTAATGTGGATATCAAAGGCGCCCTTTTCCACCTTTGTCTGCGCATCTGTTACAAGCACGGCTTTTCCCGAAACCTCGGGGAATGCCGAAAGATCAAAGCTTGCTATCTCGCAGTCTGCATCAAGCTTTACGATAAGGTTTCCGTTAATTTTGCCCTTTGCCGACGATAATTTGTCTGCCTTGACCGCACAAAGCTCGTACGAAAGATCGCCCGTAATATTTGCGCCGTCGGCACCGATAACGATGTTGTCGGCAATGATCGAGCTTGCGGATATTGCAAGGCTGCCGTTGCCGCTGCCTGCGCTTATCGTCTTGTATTTACCCGAAAGAAGCTCGATGACAGAGCTTTTTTCAAAGTTTCCTGCCGTAACCGATATGGGGGCGGGGTATGTGATGGTGTTGGCGCTCGATGCCGAATATTTTTCCACCGACCACGAATCAAAACCGTCAAATGCCTTGAAGTCGTTGCCGTTTGTCACAACAGTTCCGTTTTCGGGCATATCGATGCAAAGGTTTGAAAGCGAAAGCGCGCCTGTAAGCTCGATCTTTCCCGAGGGGAAAGAAAGCTTGTTGCCTGTGGCTTTTGTACCTGTGCCCGCAATTTCAAGATCGCCCTTTTGCAAAAGGCTATCTACCGTGTAGTTGCCCTGAACGATCACCTTTCCGCCGCCCGAAAGTCCGTTCAACGCATCGTTCAGATTTTTGAAGGCGGTCTTGGGTTTTCCCTCGTACGAAAGTCTTCCGAAGGAAGAAACGTAGGCGTGGTCTTTGCCGTCAATGTTCTCTATCTGCGCAAGAGCGGTAAGTGTGCTTGAAAAAACCGCCGCGCAGGCAAGAAGGAGACAAAGAATCTTCTTTGTTCTTTTCATTTTTATCCCTCGATTCTTTTTTGTGGAAATATAACAATATTATACAATAATGATTTTCATAATTCAACGGAATATTTCACAAAAAAAGAGACGGCAAACTGTGCAGAATGCCGTCTTTGTGTTTTATATTCCCAAAATCCTCTTTGCCCTTGAAATTTCCTCGTCGGTGGGGGTACGCACGCCGTCAAGGGGATAATCAAGCCCCAGCTTTTTCCATTTGAAAAGTCCCAGCGTGTGATAGGGCAAAAGCTCGATCTTTTGCACGTTTGCAAGGGTGTTGATAAAAGCTCTCGTGTCGCAAAGCTCCTTTTCGCCGTCGTTTATCCCCGGCACAAGCACGCGCCGTATCCACACGGGCTTTTGTATTTTTGCAAGATACCGTGCAAAATCAAGGATACTGTCGTTTTCGCACCCCGTAAACTCGCGGTGCAGATCTTTGTCAAAGGCTTTTATATCAAGCATCACAAGGTCGCAGACCTGCATCAGCTTTTCAATCTTTTCAAAGGTTTCACCGCAGTTTTTGAAAGGATGACCAGCCGTGTCAAGGGCAGTGTGAACCCCCTTTGACTTTGCCTGCGAAAAGAGCTCGGTAACGAAATCGACCTGTAAAAGAGGCTCTCCTCCCGAAACGGTTACGCCGCCCTTTTCCATATTTTTGCCCCAATAGTTGCGGTATCTGAAAGCTTTTTCAAAAAGCTCTTTTGCGCCATATTCCTGCGCTTTCCATTTTTCGCACCCCTGCGACCAGGTCTCGGGGTTGTGGCAAAATTTGCATCGCATATCGCATCCCTGCAAAAAGATGACAAAACGCATTCCCGGTCCGTCAGCCGCGCCAAACGATTCGAGCGAGTGGACAAAACCGCGCTTTTCAGAGAGTTCCATGGCAGGTACGGGAGATAACGTCCATCTGCTGTTCGCGGGTAAGGTCGATAAACTTGACCGCATATCCCGAAACGCGGATGGTGAAGTTTGCATATTCTTCCTTTTCGGGGTGTTCCATGGCGTCGATCAGCTTTTCCTTGCCAAAAACGTTAACGTTCAGATGGTGTGCGCCCTGGTCGAAATATCCGTCGAGTATCTGTGTAAGGTTGCGGGTTCTTTCGTCCTCGTCTGCGCCCAGCGCGTCGGGGTTTATGGTCTGGGTGTTGGAAATGCCGTCAAGCGCCCAATGATAGGGCAGTTTTGCCACAGAGTTCAAAGATGCGAGAAGTCCATTTTCCTCGGCACCGTAAGAGGGGTTTGCACCGGGAGAAAGGGGCTGGCCCGCCTGTCTGCCGTTGGGCATTGTGGGGGTTGCCTTGCCGTAAACCACGTTGGAGGTGATGGTAAGGATCGATGTCGAAGGTTCGCTGTCGCGGTAGGTGTGGTGCTTTTTGATTTTTGCCATAAAGGTTTCAAGAAGCCACACGGCGATGTCGTCGGCTCTGTCGTCGTCGTTGCCGTACTTGGGGAAATCGCCTTCGATCTCAAAATCGGTGGCAATGCCTGTTTCGGCATCGCGGATAACCTTTACGCGGGCGTACTTTATGGCAGAAAGCGAATCGACAACGTGCGAAAAGCCTGCAATACCTGTGGCAAAGCTTCTCTTTACTTCGGTGTCGATAAGCGCCATTTCGGCCGCCTCGTAGTAGTATTTGTCGTGCATGTAGTGGATGGCGTTAAGGGTATGAACGTAAAGCTTTGCCAGCCATTCCATCATGGCAACGTATTTTTTGATAACCTCGTCGTAGTCGAGATATTCGCTTGTTATGGGAGCGTACGCAGGGGCTACCTGCTCGAGATTTTTGGCATCAACGCCGCCGTTTATGGCATAAAGCAGGCACTTTGCAAGGTTTGCGCGGGCGCCGAAAAATTGGATCTCTTTGCCTGTTTGGGTTGCGCTGACACAGCAGCAGATGGCGTAATCGTCGCCCCAAACGGGTTTCATCACGTCGTCGTTTTCATACTGCACAGAGCTTGTGCGGATAGATATCTCGCCCGCATATTTTTTGAAGTTTTCGGGAAGCGACGAAGAATAAAGCACCGTAAGGTTGGGTTCGGGGGCAGGACCCATGTTTTCAAGGGTGCGCAGGAAGCGGAAGTCGTTCTTTGTAACCATGCTTCTGCCGTCCATGCCAATGCCGCCGATCGAAAGGGTTGCCCACACGGGGTCGCCCGAGAAAAGCTGGTTGTAGCTGGGCACACGGGCAAATTTGACCATACGAAGCTTCATAACGAGGTGGTCGATAAGCTCCTGTGCTTCTTTTTCGGTAAGTATACCTGCATCGATGTCGCGCTTGATGTAAATGTCGAGGAAGGTGGAAACTCTTCCCACGCTCATGGCGGCGCCGTTTTGAGTTTTGATAGCGGCGAGATAGCCGAAATAAAGCCACTGCACTGCCTCGCGGGCGTTTGATGCGGGTCTTGAAATGTCAAAGCCGTAGCTCTTTGCCATTTCCTTCATTTCGTGAAGGGCGCGAAGTTGCATTGCAACCTCCTCGCGGGCGCGCAAAACGTTGTCGCGCATACTGCTTTCGCCGCAGGCAACAAGGTCTTTTTCTTTCTGTTCGATCAGAAAATCAATGCCGTAAAGGGCAATTCTTCTGTAATCTCCCACAATTCTTCCGCGGGCATATGCATCGGGAAGTCCTGTGATGATCTTGTTGTGACGCGCTCTTTTCATTTCGGGGGTGTACACGTCAAAAACCGCCTGATTGTGAGTGCGGCAATATTCGGTGAATATTTTCACAAGCTCGGGGTTGGGGGTGTATCCGTAGGTCTCGCAAGCCTGCACGGCCATTTTTATACCGCCAAAGGGCATAAAAGCACGCTTCAATGGCTTGTCGGTCTGAAGACCGACGACCTTTTCAAGATCTTTCAGATCTTCGTCGATATATGCGGCGCCGTAGGATGTGATGGTGGAAACGATCTCTGTTTCCATATCCAGCACTCCGCCCTTGGCTCTTTCCTGCTTCTGAAGCTCGTAAAGCTTGCCCCAAAGCTTGTTTGTGGCATCTGTAGGACCCTCAAGAAAAGAGGAATCACCGTCATAGGGAGTATAGTTTTTCTGTATAAAATCGCGGACGTTGACTTCGAGCTTCCAGATACGGCCCTCAAAGCCTGCCCATTCTTTAAAATCTACCATAATGGGTACCTCCTTATTGAGAAATTTGTGTATATCGTAATTGTGCCTTTGGTGACACAAAAAGAAAATTTACGGGATTTTATCTACCCATATATATGGTATCACAAAAGCTTCCACGTGTCAATATGTGCTATTCAATTTTGAAAAATTTTACCTAATCACTATAAAAAAAGCCGCTTTTGCATAAAAAAAGTGCTTTTTGTACAAAAAGAGCAAAAAGCTTCTTTCCACTTGTAATTGACGATAGTTTGTGGTAAAATATCAGCAGAAAACAAACCGACAAAAGGAGGCGGAAAAATGGATAAATTCAAGCTCGTTTCGCCCTTTGCGCCGATGGGCGATCAGCCGCAGGCGATAGAGGAGCTGACAAGGGGCGTTCTTTCGGGCGAAAAGTTTCAGACACTTCTCGGCGTCACAGGCTCGGGAAAAACCTTTACCATGGCAAATATCATTGCAAATCTCAACCGTCCCACCCTTGTCCTTGCCCACAACAAAACGCTTGCCGCCCAGCTTTGCTCGGAATTCAAGGAATTTTTTCCCGAAAACGCTGTGGAATATTTCGTGTCCTATTACGATTATTACCAGCCCGAGGCGTATATTCCCGGCAAAGATACCTATATCGAAAAAGACAGCTCTATAAACGACGAAATAGATAAGCTGCGCCACAGCGCCACCTCGTCTCTTTTCGAGCGGCGCGACGTCATTGTGGTGTCGAGCGTTTCGTGCATCTACTCTCTCGGTGACCCCGAAGAATACAAGCGCTCTGTGCTTGCCCTGCGCCCGGGGGCAGAAATGTCACGCGACGATTTTGTTTTGAAGCTTGTGGATATGCACTACGAGCGCAACGACCTTCTTTTTGAACGAAACAAGTTCAGGATCCGCGGCGACACGGTTGAAATATGCCTTTCCACCGAAACGACGGTGGGCATAAGGGTTGAATTTTTCGGCGACGAAATAGATGCCGTGTCGGAATTCAATCCCGTAACAGGCTCTGTTATCCGTCCGCTTTCCTATGCCGCCGTTTATCCCGCCACCCACTATATCACCGCCGTCGAAAAAAGGGACATCGCCCTTGCGCAGATCCGCGCCGAAATGGAAGAGCGCGAAGCATTTTTTAAAGCGCAAAACAAATACATCGAAGCCCAGCGCATCCGCGAGCGCACCCTTTACGACATGGAAATGATCTCGGAGATCGGATATTGCTCGGGGGTAGAAAACTATTCAAGAGTGCTTGAAGGGCGTGCTCCCGGCAGTCAGCCCCATACCTTAATGGACTATTTCCCAAAGGATTTTCTGCTTTTTGTCGACGAATCGCACGTTACGCTTCCGCAGGTTCGCGGAATGTTCGGCGGCGATTTCTCGCGCAAGAAAAACCTTGTGGAATACGGCTTTCGCCTGCCGTCGGCTTTTGACAACCGACCGCTTCGCTTTGAAGAATTCGAAGAAAAGCTCAATCAGACCATCTTTGTCAGCGCAACGCCGGGCGATTACGAAAAAGACCACAGCCCTGTCGTTGCCGAACAGCTTATCCGTCCCACGGGTCTTGTGGATCCCGAGGTGGAGGTGCGCCCCATAAACGGGCAGATCGACGATCTTATCGGCGAGATAAGATTGCGCACCGAAAAGGGCGAAAGGGTGCTTGTTACCACCCTCACCAAAAAAATGGCAGAGGACCTTACCGAATATCTCGAGGAAAACGAGATAAAGTGCCGATATATGCACTTTGGCATCGACACCATCGAGCGAATGGAGATAATCCGCGATCTGCGTCTTGGCGTTTTTGACGTTCTCATCGGCATAAATCTTCTGCGTGAAGGTCTTGATATCCCCGAGGTTTCTCTTGTGGCGATTCTTGATGCCGACAAAGAGGGATTTTTGCGAAGCGAAACCTCGCTTATCCAGACAGTGGGACGTGCGGCACGAAACGCACAGGGCAAGGTCATCATGTATGCCGACACCGTCACCGGCTCGATGAAGCGCGCCATTTCCGAAACCAACCGCCGCCGCAAAAAGCAGCAGGAATACAACGAAAAACACGGCATCATTCCGCAGACTATCAAAAAAGAGGTCCGCGACATCATCGAAATTGCCGCAAAGCCCGACAAAAAGGCAAAAAAGGTCATGTCCGACCGCGACAAGCAGGCGCTTATCGCCACTCTGCGCTCCGAGATGAAAGAATGTGCCGCACGGCTCGATTTTGAGCGCGCCGCGTATCTGCGCGACGAGATTGTGCGCCTTTCGGCAAGGGAAGAAAAAACCAAAAAAT
>JAFYUZ010000045.1 GCA_017549365.1 Clostridia bacterium | reverse complement strand
TTCATAACGAGTATGTCGTTTTCTTTAAAAGATTTTATCTGCATCCGATATCCCTCCCAGTTTATATTATATCAATATATTATATCATACGCGTACGTTTATGTAAATAGCTTTTTTTGAATAAAACAATTAATTTTTTCAAAAAAATGCGCAGCGTTGTTGACAAAGCGCGATATGTCTGATATAATTTGAAATTGATAATCATTTTCAAATTCGTCGAGAAGGAAAAATATGGATATTCAGATAAACTATAAAACCAAACAAAAAGGTCTTATACTCGACTGTGTAAAACAAACCGACGGGCGGCATTTCACCGCCGATGACATTTCGGTTATGCTTGACCAAAAAGGCACACACGTGGGCAAAGCCACCGTGTACCGCGGTCTTGCGGGACTTGTGTCCGAGGGGATAGTAAAGAAATACACCCTTGACGAAAAAAGCGGCGCCTGCTATCAGTACAATGGTGCCGTGTGCGAGCATTTTCATCTCAAATGCACCGCCTGCGGAAAGTTGATACACGCCGATTGCGACTTTCTCGATAAACTTTCCGCCCACGTTTCGGGCGAACACGGCTTTGTTATCGACGGCAGTCGCACTGTGTTTTACGGAAAATGCTCCGAGTGCTTCCGTGCCGAAAAGCATTGCCATTCTGACAACAACCTAAAATCTTTTGCGGCGGAGGAGAGAAAATGAAAAGAATAATTTGCCTTGTGTTTGCATTTGTCCTTGCTTTTTCGCTCTTTTCGTGTTCTTCTTCCGATAAAGGCGGAAAGGACGGAAAAATAAAGATAGTTGCCACTCTTTTTCCGCAGTACGATTTTGCCCGCGCGGTTGCGGGCGACAGGGCACAGGTAGAGCTGCTTTTGCCGCTTGGCACAGACAGCCACTCCTTCGACCCGTCCATGAAGGATGCGGGAAAGATCTCCGATGCCGATATTTTCATATACACCGGCGAAGTAATGGAAAGCTGGGCGCTTCCTTTTGCGGAAAACGCTCCCGACGATTGCATCATTCTTGACGTTTCAAAAAATGTGGGACCCATCTGCCTTGACGGCGATCACGTTCACGATGACGAAATCAAAGAACACGATCATTCGCACTCTGTAAATGTCGATCCGCACATCTGGACAAGCCCCGAAAACGCAAAGATCATCGTTGATGATATTCTTAACGTTCTTTGCCTGGTCGATCCCGAAAACAAGGATTATTACATACAAAACGCGGCGGAATATACCGAAAAACTTACAAAGCTTGATGCGGATATTGCGGAATGTGTAAAAAACGCAAGACTTGACACCCTTTATTTCGGAGGCAAGTTTGCTTTCAGATATTTTGCCGAGCGTTACGGCATCAATTGCGTCACCCTTTATGATTCGTGCTCCGAATCGTCAGAGCCCGATCCCGCAACAGTGACGTCGATGGTAAAGGCGATAAAGGACGACAACGTAAAGGCGGTTCTTTACCCCGAGCTTTCCGACGATCGCTCTGCCGAAAGTCTTGTAGAGGGAACGGGCGCGCACACGGCACTTTTCCATTCGTGCCACAATCTTTCAAAAGACGAATTCGAAATCGGCAAGACCTATCTTTCGATAATGTACGAAAATCTTGAAGTTCTCAGGGAGGCTTTGTCTTGAGCGTTATTTTAAAGGCCGATCATATCTGCGTGGCGTATGAAGGCAAAAAAGTCGTAGACCACGTAAGCTTCGAGGTCGAACACGGCGATTATCTTTGCATAGTCGGCGAAAACGGCACCGGCAAAAGCTCGCTTGTAAAAGCAATGCTGGGTCTTGTTCCCACCTGTTGCGGCAAAGCGGTTTTTAATCTGAAAAACGGCAAGAAAAGAATAGGCTATCTGCCTCAGCAGACACTTTTGCAAAAAGATTTTCCCGCATCAGTGGGAGAAACGGTGATATCAGGTTGCCTTTCGGGAATGAGATTTCCCAAGATCTACCGCAAGGCGGAAAAAGAGCTTGCCGAAACCTATATGAAATATCTTGACATCTACGAATTGAGACACAAGGCAACCCGTGATCTTTCGGGCGGTCAGCGCCAGCGCGTTCTTCTGGCAAGAGCTCTTTGTGCCGCCGACGAGATCCTTGTGCTTGACGAGCCTGTGAGCGGACTTGACACAAACGCGGCGCGCGATCTTTATTCTTGCCTTGAAAAACTCAACCGCGAAAAAAACATCACCGTCATCATGATATCCCACGATATGAACAGTGCCATGAAATACGCAACAAAGATACTTCATCTTGACACAAAGCTGCTCTTTTTCGGAAAGAAAGAGGACTATCTGTTCTCGATCCATTCGAAAAAACTGTTGTCGTAAGGAGGCGCGAAAATGGAATTTATCAATGCAGTCCTTACCCAACCCATGATAACAAGAGGTGCTGTCATCGGCCTTCTCGTGTCATTGTGTGCGGCACTTTTGGGTGTGTGCCTTGTTCTTAAAAGATGCTCGATGATAGGCGACGGACTTTCGCACGTGGCGTTCGGAACTTTAAGCATCGCTTTTGCCCTTAACGCCGCCCCCCTTGTTATAACGATACCCGTCGTCATGCTCACTGCGTTTGTTCTTCTGCGTCTTTCGGAAAACAGCAGTATAAAAGGCGATTCGGCCATTGCGCTCATCTCCAGCACTGCCCTTGCCGTGGGCGTTTGCGCCGCAAGCATCGGCAATATCAGCATCGACGTAAACAGTTATATGTTCGGCAGCATCTGGCTTGTCGGCAGGGAAGAGCTTTTTTATTGCATCCCCCTTGCCGTTGTTGTCATTGCCGTTTTCGTCCTTTGCTATCACGATATTTTTCTTGTAACCTATGACGAGGATTTTGCCAAAGCTTCGGGAACAAAAGTCGGCTTTTACAAAACCGTCATCGCCCTTCTCACGGCACTTGTGGTGGTTATCGGAATGCGTATAATGGGTACGCTTTTGATATCGAGCCTTGTCATTTTTCCCGCCCTCACCTCGATGCGTGTTTTCAAAAGCTTTCGCGGAGTTATCCTTTGCTCTGTTGCGGTGTCGGCCTTGTGCTTTGTTTTTGGTCTTGCCCTTTCGTATTATTCCGAAATGCCCACCGGCGCAAGCATTGTGGTGGTAAATGCCGTATTGTTTGCTGTCTTTTCGGGAGTTGGCAAGCTTTGTGGCAAAAAATGAGGTCAAACAGCCTTTTGGCGCTTGACAAAACCGCTTTGTTTCTATATAATAAACATGTTTGCTTGCAAACTGTTGGAAAGGACGTCTTATGTCAAACGAAAATAAAAACTTACTCGATTTAAATCCCATATTCAAAGGCGAAACGAAAAACATCGATTTTTCTTTCAGCTTCACCCCCGAAAATCTCGACAGCGACATCGTTTTCTCGTCCCCCGTAAAGGTTACGGGAAGAGTTTTTGAAAAAGCTTCGGGCTCCACCCGTACCGAAAGCCTCGTTATGGCAGAGATTTCTCTTTCGGGCGAATACAAAACAAACTGTGCAAGATGTCTTGACGAACTTTGCGTTCCCGTTGATTTTTCAGACGAGTATTCGGTTGCCGCCGAGCTCCAGAACGAGCAAGGGGAGGGAATGCTTCTTGCCCCCGCGGGTATTCTTGATATCGGTGAATGTGCCGACAGTCTGTTTTTCATGGAACTTCCGTCCAAACATCTGTGCTCTGATGACTGCAAAGGCCTTTGTCAGGGGTGCGGAAAGAACTTAAATGTCGAAAAATGCACCTGTTCGGGAAAAAATATTGATCCAAGGCTCGCAGTTTTGAAAAAATTACTTGACAAACAGGAAAATTGATAGTATAATAATGACATGTGTGAGTTTACGGTGCAAAAAATGCTCATGAGCGCCGCTCTCAGATTACATTGTTTTACATTATGTATTATATAAGGAGGTCGTAAAGATGGCAGTACCGAAGAGAAAAGTATCCAAAGCAAGAAGAGATAAGAGACGTAGCAACGTTTGGAAGCTCGATATTCCCGGCTTCACAAAGTGCCCTAAGTGCGGCGAATATAACCTTTCGCACAGAGTCTGCAGAAACTGCAAGACTTATGCAGGCAAGGATTATTCGGCAGCTCAGGCTGAAGAAGCTAAGGCATAACTTGCGTTTTGCCGTTTGCCAACGATACAGCAGAATGAAAAATGGGAAGGAAAGATTGATCGCTCCTTCTCTTTTTTGTTATTATCCCATCGGAAGGAACAAAAGTAATGGTAACCGTAAAAGAAGTTGAAAAGGGCTCTTACGCGCACAAGGCGGGTGTTGCGGGCGGCGACGTTTTGGTAAGCGTTAATTCCAACGATATCAACGACGTCCTCGACTATCGCTATTACACCACCGAAAAAAAACTGACCCTTTCTCTTTTGAGAGAAGAAAAAGCATACGACGTAAAGATCGTCAAAAAGGACGAATACGACGAGCTCGGACTTGAATTTGAAACATATCTCATGGACAAACAGCATTCCTGCAGGAACGGCTGTATTTTCTGCTTTATAGACCAGAATCCCAAGGGAATGCGTGAAACGATATATTTCAAGGACGATGACTCGAGAATGTCGTTTTTCTTCGGAAACTACGTCACCCTTACAAACCTTTCGGAGTGTGAGGTTGACCGTATCATAAAAATGCGCATTTCTCCCGTCAATATCTCGGTGCATACCACAAATCCCGAGCTCCGCGTAAAAATGATGAAAAACAAGAACGCAGGCGAGGTTTTGCGTTACCTCAAAAAATTCCGCGACGGCGAGATAATGATGAATTGCCAGATAGTTCTGTGCAAAGGTATAAACGACGGAAAAGAGCTTGAAAGATCGCTTCGCGAGCTTTCGGCGTATTACCCTTACGTCGGCAGTGTTGCCGTTGTTCCGGCGGGTCTTACGGCGCACAGACGCGGACTTTTTCCGCTGGATCTTTTTGACGAGAACGACAGCAAAGAGGTCATTGATCTTATCGACCGCATCAGAAAAGAAAACAACGAAAAATACGGCGTGAGCCTTTGCTATGCCTCGGACGAGTGGTATCTTAAAGCGGGACTTGCGATTCCCTGCGAAGAGTATTACGAAGACTACCCACAGATCGAAAACGGCGTGGGAATGATCCGCTCGATGGAAAACGAGATCGACTTCGAGATCGAAAACCTTCTTCTCGACAAAGTTCAGGTTTCCGATCGTAAAATTTCGGTCGTAACGGGCGAGGCGGCGTACGATTTTATCAAAAAATCTGTTGAAAAAATCACAGATAAATGGTATAATATAAATTGTAATGTTTATAAGGCGAAGAATTTGTTTTTCGGCGGCGGCGTAACCGTTGCGGGGCTTCTTACGGGAAGCGATCTTGTAACGGCGCTTTCGGGCAAAGAGCTCGGCGAGGTGCTGTATATCCCGTCGGTAATGCTTCGGCATGAGGGCGACAAATTTCTTGACGATATGACGATCGACGAGCTTTCACAAAAGCTCGGTGTTTCTGTTTGTCCCGTCACCTCTGACGGTGCCGAATTTGTTGCAAGCATTCTCGGCTTGTGACCAAAAAACTGCAAAAGGCAGGTGTAAAAAATGTCAAAACCCATCGTTGCCATTGTCGGCAGACCAAACGTCGGCAAGAGCACATTTTTCAATAAAATATGCGGAAAACGCATCTCCATCGTCGAGGATACTCCCGGCGTTACCCGCGACAGAATTTATTTCGAAACCGAGTGGGCGGGCAGAACCCTCATGATGGTCGATACGGGCGGAATCGAGCCCGATACCACCGATGATATCATGGCGCACATCAAGACCCAGGCGAATATCGCCATCGAGAGTGCTGACGTTATCATATATATGTGCGACTTCCACGCAGGCGTTACCGCCGACGATCAGGAGATCGCAAGAATGCTCAGAAAGAGCAGAAAACCCATCGTCCTTGCCGTTAACAAGATGGACCGCGTTGGTTCCACACCTCCCGAGTTTTACGAATTTTACGAGCTCGGTCTTGGCGATCCCATCGCCCTTTCCTCTGTGCACGGCACAGGTAGCGGCGACGTTCTTGAAAAGGTCTGCGAATATATTGACGACGAAGCTTTCGAGGAAGAAGAGGACGACAGCATCAAGGTTGCCGTCATCGGCAGACCGAATGCGGGAAAAAGCTCGCTTGTAAACCGAATTCTGGGCGAAGAGCGAATGATCGTTTCAAACGTTGCGGGTACCACCCGTGACGCCATTGATTCAAAGATCGAAAACGAATACGGAAAATATACCTTCATCGATACCGCCGGCATCAGAAAAAGCGGCAAGATCGACAACAACATCGAGCGTTACAGCGTATTCAGAGCCCAACTTGCCATCGAGCGTGCCGACGTCTGCGTTATCATGATCGACGCCACAGAGGGCGTTACAGCCCAGGATGAGCGCGTTGCAGGCCTTGCCCACGAAAACGGCAAGCCGTCTGTTATAATCATCAACAAGTGGGACCTCATCGAAAAAGACGGAAAGACCCTTGACAATATGAGAAAGGACGTTCATGCTGCCCTTTCGTACATGACCTACGCTCCCGTTCTCTTTATCTCGGCAAAAACGGGACAGAGAGTGGACAGAATTTTCGAACTTGTAAATTACGTCCACGATCAGTCGCTTATGAGAATTTCCACAGGTCTTCTCAACGACGTTCTCAACGATGCCATAACTCGAGTTCCTCCTCCCACAGACAGGGGAAAGAGACTCAAAATCTATTACATGACCCAAACAGGCGTAAAAGCCCCCACCTTCGTTATTTTTGTAAACGAAGCCGAGCTTTTCCACTTTTCGTATCAGAGATATATCGAAAACAAGCTTCGCGAAGTGTTTGGTTTCGAGGGAACTCCGATAAAGCTTGTTATTCGTCAGAAAGATGACGCAAACCCGTCAGATTGAAAGGAGCAGCGAGAAATATGAAAGCATTTCTTGATCTTTTGACAAACGGAATAGTCGGAAGCTTTTTCAACACCGAGCTTCCCATGCTTATACTCTGTTACGTTATCACTGCCCTTGCGGCGTATTGCCTGGGAAGTCTTAACTTCGCAGTTATCATTTCCAAGCTCAAGCACCACGATGATATCAGAAAATACGGCAGTGGAAACGCAGGCATGACAAATATGCTTCGTACCTACGGAAAAGTAGATGCGGCCCTCACTTTTTTGGGCGATGCTTTGAAAACCGCCGTTTCCATCGTTATCGGAATGCTTCTTGTGGGTGCAGTCAGCGGTGGCAACTACGTTGCTGGATTTTTTGCCATTCTCGGTCACGTTTATCCTTGTTACTATCGCTTCAAGGGCGGCAAGGGCGTTGTGGCTTCGGCAATAACCATCCTCATGCTCGATTGGCAGATCTTTCTGATTTTACTTGCGGCTTTTGTCATAATCGTTGCTATATGGAGATATATTTCCCTCGGCTCTGTTGTCTGTGCAATGCTTTATCCCATGCTTGTCTATGCAAAACAGCAGGTTGGACTTGAAAAAGCGGTTGAAGAGAACATGCCTGTGTTTTACAGTGCCGTGCCCATCACCTTTGCTTTCATAATCGCGCTTTTTATAGTTATTCTTCACAAAACAAATATCGAAAGACTTATGACCGGAAAAGAATCGAAGATCGGTTCAAAATCCAAAAAACAGCAGAAGTTTTCTGTCAGCAAGGACGATAAGAAGTAATTTGTTCAAAACCGGAGATAGATATGCCGTCAAATAACAACAAGAACAAAAAACCGAATAGCAAGGAATTGAGCAAGACTTCCGCCCCTGTTACAAAAGCTCCCGAAAAATCTCGGGTAGGGGATATGAAACCTCATTTTTTCGATAAGAAAAAAATAGAATTTTCTTTTCCCGAACAAAAGACGGTTAAAAAGACTCAGTTTGTCAACGAGAGCGAAAACTCGGAAAAGGGTTTTGTTGACGCTCATTTTTATCCCACGTCTTCGCGCAAAAACCTTTCCGACAAAAATCAAAAGGCAAAAGAGCCTGCGCGTGAGGAAAAGGTTATTCCCGAGCCGTCTGTCGATGAAAATGTCGAAAAAGCCAAGATCAGTGATCTTCTCGCTAACGTTGAAACGGCAAAAATAGTTGATGACGTAAAGCCAAGCAAGCCTTCCGACAACGTTTTTTCGCAAATTTCGCCCGAAGTGCAAGAGCAAAAGACGCAATCTTCCTCGTCCGCCGACAGCATCGGAATGAAAAAGCTTCTTGAAGAGGAATCGGTAAAAAAAGAAACTGTCAAAAAAACCAACGACACAGAATTTTTTGTGCTTCCCGACGAAAACGTATCCGACGGAGAGCCTGCCATTGTTACAAGGTCAAAATCCCGTCCCGTGGTTTTTGTTCCCGTCGACACAGATGCGCGCAGGGAAAACGAGGCGATCCTTGCCGAGCTTTCTCCGTCCGACATCAAAAAAACATTTGACAACGAGAAAAAATCCTCGCCGCTTTCAATCCTGCGTTATATGGCAATGGCCCTGTGCCTTGTCGTTCTTGCGGTTTCGTCCTACAACCTCATTTCGGGACTTTCCGAAAGACAGCGCGAAAAGAACAAAAACGATGAAATACGCGATGCGTTCAATTCGGGAGAAATAGGATACGCCACCCTCGGATATGCCCGTCAGGATACAAATTTCATTCCCGACGACAGACTTTATTCCGACGAGGGCGAGATATATAAGGCACCCGAGCCCGAGGTGTACGATATGCACGAAAAGTACGTTCGTATGCTTCCCAATCTTCAGGCGCTCAAATACGTCAATTCCTCAGCCTTTGCATGGATCAAGGTTGATGGCACAAGAGTTGATTATCCCGTTGTGCGCTCGCCCCAGGGGGACAACGACTATTACCTCAGCCACGGACTTGACAGAACTTATAGCGTTTCGGGTGCGGTATTCACCGATTACAACAACAGTACCAAGCTTTCCAACAACCGAAACACTTGTGTTTACGGTCACAATATGAACGATGGAACCATGTTCCAGACCATCATGAATTTCAAGGAAAAAAATCAGTTCCTCAACAGCACCATCGAGCTTTATACCGCAGAGGGTATATATGTTTACACTCCCTTTGCCGTGTACGATGCCATTCCCACCGAATCTTTTTTCAAAACCGAATTTGCATCGGATGAGGAATTTGTTGCTTTTCTTGATGATATCAGATCAAAATCCATCTTCACCAACAAAGACGTGAAAACCGATGTGAAGAGCAAGGTTGTCACTCTTATTACCTGCACCAACACCGTAACAGACAAGCGCTTTGTCGTCCACGGCGTGCTTAAAGAAATAGCAAAGTAATGAAAAAGTATATAGACGTTGTGATAAGCGCGGTGTGGCTTTTGTTGCTCGCTCTTCTCACATTCAGAATGCCTGTGACAAATCTTTTGAATCATCCGTATCGCGATTTTTGCACGTTTGACCTTGTTTTGTCGGCGCTCTTTTGCCTGACGGGTTTTGCTTCGTCGTTTTTGGCATTTGTCTTTTCAAAAAAGCGGCTTTTTTCGATATCGCTTATAAACATTCTGCTTTTCGCATTGTCGATAGTGCTGATTATCATAAGCACCGCTTCAAGAAACGTGGAGCTTTTCAGTTTTGCCTGCTATTTTGTCAATCTTTTCTGCTTTGTCTTTGGCATCAATTCAAATATGATCGCGGTGTCGGCGGCTTTTTTGCTTTTGCAGATAATATCTGCCGTCGTATTCTCGGTTCTTTTAAAGCTGAAAAAAGAAAAATGAGCCGTGCGTAAAACACGACTCATCAAAGGAAAAATTATCAAAGAACACCAAGTGCCATTGTGTAAGGATTTTGAGCTTCGTCTGTTTCGCCGTCGTCAGAAATCTTGTTCTGCAATCTCAGATTGTCGGCAATAAGTGCGATAAATTCGGAATTTGTGGGCTTTCCTCTTGTGTTCTGAACGGTGTATCCGAATATCGAGTTGAGAACGTCAAGATCTCCTCGGTCCCATGCCACCTCAATCGCGTGGCGGATGGCACGTTCAACTCTTGATGAAGTGGTAGAATATTTCTTTGCCACAGAAGGGTAAAGGATCTTTGTAACCGAGTTTATAAGCTCGCTGTCTGCCACTGTCATGATAATAGCTGTGCGCAGGTACTGATATCCCTTTATGTGTGCGGGCACGCCGATCTGATGGATCACCTTTGTCACCTGTGTTTCAAGGTCTTCGGTTTTTTCGTTTTTTTCCACGAGTTCGCGTTCTTTGCCGTAGTTGTAGTAGACGGACAAAATCTTTGCTTCGAAATATCCGAATTCCACAGGCTTCATCATGCAATAAAGCGCACCAAGGTCTGTTGCTTCGCGCAACATTTCCAGATTGTTAAGACCCGTCACGACGATGATCTTGGGCTTCTTTATGTTGGTCATTTTTGATAACTCACGCATAACGCCGATTCCGTCAAGCTTTGCCATCCAAAGATCGCTTATAACAAGATCGGGCTTTACCTGACGAATACATTCGATGGCCGCATATCCGTCGCTTACTTCGCCGGCTATTTCAAATCGGCTCAATGATAGGCTGTTTTTCATTTTAGTCCTGAAATCCCTGTCGCCATCCGCCAATACTACTTTAATTCTGTTTTCCATCACTATATCCTTGCCTTTCATAATTGTTTTTTGTTCTTATATGGATATTTTACCATAATTTGGTATAAATTGCAAGGCTTTTTGCTAAAAAAGTATTGGATTTTTGATTTTCGTGCAAATTGATGTAAAATCATATCGCCATTTGTTATATCTGCACAAATGTTTCGTGCAAAAGTCGCTTTCAAAACAAAGAAAAATATCAACTTTAAATATAAGTTTCACTATTGAACAGAAAGAGAGAAAAAATGTCCAAATACATAGAAAAAGTCGAAAAAAGCGTTCTTCCGATAGTAAGACTCAGAAACGTTGTCATTTTTCCGGGACTTCCCACCAGCATCGAGCTTTCCGAGAAATCTGATATCGATTCTGTAAAAGCCTGCGTCAACGCAGACAACATGATCTTTGTCGTTTCTTACAAGTCCGAGGACCCCTCCGACAGCGAGATTTATGATGTCGGTATCACTGCCAAGGTAAAGCAGGCAATGGACCTTCCCGACGGACGTATGAGAATTTTTATCGAAGGCAAAAACCGCGCCGAGCTTTGCAGCGTCGAAAACATACAGGGTTGCGACTATGCAGACGTTTTTGTAAGATCTGTCAAGCTCACAGACAACGGCGGTCTTCGCGGCGAACTGCTCTCGCGTGAGGCTACAAAGCAGTTCCAGGAATTTCTCAAATACCTTCCCAAGGTTTCAAGCGAAATAATCGCCGCAGTTCAGGCAATCAAAGATCCGGGATTTCTCGCCGATTTCATCGCATCCAACGTTATATACAAGCTTTCTGCGCGTCAGGAGATTCTTTCCGAGGTAAACCCTCTTTTGCGTATCGAAAAGCTTCTTGTCACAATGGAAAATGAAAAAGCTCTGCTTGAAAGCGAGCTTGAGCTTCAGACCAAAGTAAAACAGCGCATCGACAGAAATCAGCGCGAATATTATCTGCGCGAGCAGATGAAGGTTATCCAAAACGAGCTTGGAGACGGAGAATTTTCGGACATCGATGAGTATGACGAAAAAATATCCAAAGCAAATCTTCCCGAATCGGTCGAAGAAAAGCTTAGAAAAGAGCTTTCAAAGCTTGAAAAAATGCCTTATAGCTCGGCGGAAAGCACAGTTATCCGCAACTATCTCGATATTTGTCTTGAAATTCCGTGGTCGTCTTATTCCAAGGGCAGGGCAGACGTTGAGGCGGCAAAAAAGATACTTGATGCCGATCACGACGGACTTGAAAAGGTAAAGGACAGAATCCTCGAATTTATCGCCGTAAAACAGCTCGCCCCCGAGCTTGCGGGTCAGATACTTTGCCTTGTCGGCCCTCCCGGCGTAGGTAAATCGTCTGTTGTTTCGTCTGTGGCAAAGGCGCTTGGCAGAAATTTTGTGCGTGTTTCTCTTGGTGGTGTACGTGACGAAGCGGATATCCGCGGACACAGAAAAACCTATATCGCATCTATGCCCGGCCGTATTGCAAACGCTCTCAAAACCGCGGGTACAATGAACCCCGTCATTCTTCTTGACGAGGTTGATAAGCTGACCAGCGATGCCCACGGAGACCCGTCATCGGCACTTCTTGAAGTTCTTGATAACGATCAGAATAAGGCGTTCCGCGATCATTTTCTTGAAATCCCCCTTGATCTTTCCGAATGTGTCTTTATTGCCACGGCAAACACACTTGACACAGTTTCCCGTCCGCTTATCGACCGTATGGAGATCATTTCCATTTCTTCATACACCAGAAGCGAAAAGATCGCGATCTTCAAAAATCATCTTCTTCCCAAGGAGCTTAAGCGCCACGGACTTACAAAGCGTGCGCTTAAGATATCCGACGAAGCAATTTGTGAGATGATCGACCACTATACAAAAGAATCAGGCGTTCGTAACCTTTCCCGCGAGGCGGCATCCCTTTGCCGAAAGATCGCAAGAAAGATCGTTGAAACAGGCAAAAAGAGCTTTTCAGTAAACGCCGCAAACCTTTCGGAATATCTTGGAAAACAGAAGTTCCGCGATCCCGAAAACAAAAACGAACCGCTTGTCGGCGTTGTCAACGGCCTTGCGTGGACAGAGGTCGGCGGCGAACTTTTGCAGGCAGAGGCGGTGTCTGTCGAGGGCACGGGCAAGCTTGAACTTACGGGAAAACTCGGTGACGTGATGAAAGAATCTGCTCAGGCGGCAGTCACCTACGTTCGCAAAAACTATGAAAAATACGGCATAGACAAAGATTTCTATAAAAAATTCGATCTCCACATCCATTTCCCCGAGGGTGCTGTTCCGAAGGATGGCCCTTCTGCAGGCGTAACCTGCGCCACGGCGATCGTTTCCGAGCTTTCGGGCATTGCTGTCAGGGGGGACGTGGCAATGACGGGCGAAATAACCCTGCACGGCAGAGTGCTTCCCATCGGCGGCCTGCGCGAAAAGTCTATGGCGGCATACAAAAACGGATGCAATACGGTCATCATTCCCCACGACAATATCGTGGATCTCGAAGAGGTTGACAAGGAAGTTAAAGAACACCTTCTTTTCGTCCCCGTAAAGACCATTGACGAGGTACTTGACGTTGCTCTTTTGAGAAATTTAAACGCCGATCTTCCCAAGCAGGGAATATATATTCCTTCCGACGCCTCGGGCGTGCAGATATCAACTGTAACAGGCGGTGCAAGATGAATCTTAACAAAGCAGATCTTTTCTTCACGGCAGGCAATGCTTCGCAGTTGCCGGGCAAGCTTGATCTGAAAAAGCCGCAGATAGCCATGTGCGGCAGATCAAACGTTGGAAAATCTTCCCTCATCAACAAGCTGTTAAACCGCAAATCGCTGGCACGTGTCAGCGCAGAACCGGGCAAGACGATCACCGTAAACGCATACGACGTTGACGACACCGTATATCTCGTTGACCTTCCGGGTTATGGCTATGCCAAGCGTTCTTTCGACGAGCGCGACAAATGGAAGCAGTTTATCGACAAATATTTTTCGCTCGATGCCAATATCCTCTTCCTCCTGCTTGTCGATCTCAAGGTGGGCCTTACAAAGGACGATGATGTGATGCTTAAATATCTCGTCGATGCCGAGCTTCCCTTTGCCATCATCACCACAAAGGCTGACAAGCTCAATAAGACCAACAGAGAAAAGAGCATACAAGGAATACTCTCCCATGATGGAATCCCCTCAGACGCCGCCATAATCCCTTTCTCGTCCAAAACAGGCGAGGGGGTAAAGGACGTTTGGGAAATAATCGAAGAATTTTGCGAGTTTTTAAAAAATTCTGATACAGAAACACAAGTATAAAGGAAAAATCCTTCCGCCGCTCGGAAGGATTTTTTGTGTTATTTAAGCAAAAACATCTTCGTCTCGCCAAGCTTCATATCAAGCTCAAGGCTTTCGACGTTTCTTGCATAGTATTTTTCCTCATATACTTCAAAGGGAGAGCAAGGCTTTTTGAAATTTATCGTTCTTTTTCCGCTGTACGATGCGTGGATTGCAAGAAAATTTTCGTTGGCATAAAGCACGTCCTCGCTTGAAGTGAAAATATGACATCCCGAATATTTTGCCAAAGAGGCAATAAGGTCCGATCTCAAAACCTGCGTACAGCAATATGCGCTTACAAACCCGTCTCGTTCTTTTATGGCGTATGCGATTTCTCCGTTTGCGCAATATCTGCCAAGAACCTCTATGCCGTCCGATTCGTCGATAACAAATCCGGGATTTGCAAAGTCTGCGTAAAGCTCAGAGTATGTTGTCCAGATGTTGCTGTGAACGTTGCGGTCGATAAATCCGTAGATCTTGTCGGATTTTCCAAGACTTGCGGCGAGGTGGGCTTCGGGATTCACTTTAAATCTCGGGAAAATTGTTTTGTCAAGCATTTTTGTCTTGAATCCAGTGGTCTTTTCGATGTTTTTTGCATCCAAAACCTTGTCTGAACCGGGATCGATAAATCCCGGGGCATACATCCACAATACCGTAGCGTGATTTTTGCGCGCTTTTTCAAACACTGCTTCTCTTTCGGCATCGGTAAGACAATATGTGTTCAGCATAACATAAAGCTTGTAATCGGGCATATCGGGATTTGACATATCATCGTGAAAATAATAGTCCACGGGTGCGCCGATGCGATGAATATCAGAAGTTCTGAAAAAGTCAAGCACCATTTTGTCGGTGTAGTCGGACACCATGTGTACACTGTGAGTATCATAAATTATGGCGATCTCGTTTTTCTTTGTTCTGTCAAGGCTGTATGCAAGCTCGCCTATTTCCTGCTGACGCTTGAAAAGCGAAAGAATGTCGGGATGATTGTATATGCCTCCGCCTCCCGCACTTCCGCCGATCTCTATCCACCAGCCCTGCAGATCTTCGCAAATATCGCGTGCGAAGTCTCTTTTCAGCGTATTTATCGAATCGGTGGGGGAGTACAGTTGCATTTGTTCGCGCTGGATAGATGGTGTTGAAAGATGGGTTCTTGCATCGTCCTCGCAAATATAAAGCATGTTGCGGATACGCATAGAATCCTGCATTTCGCGTTGTGCCACAACTCCGCCGGGTTCGCGGTTGTTGTATGTTCCGGGACCCGATAAAAAGTCGATACAACCACAATCAAGCAGAGAAAGGGTTCCCGTGCAGTGCGAAGCCTCGTAATAATCTGTACAGCCGAAATAGCCGTAAAAAGCTCCCACAAGAAAATCTTTTGTATGTTTCTTGCATACTTTTGCAAAGTGTATTATAGTATCTGCCGTTGCCTGGTTTAGGGCGGCAAAAAAGTCGGCACAGTACATATAATCTGCGGCGTTAAGAAAAACTCCAAGATTTGTTTCGCCCCGTGCATCCGCATCGATCGTCTTGCCCACGGTGTATCCTACCGACTCCCAGTTCATAAGGGCATCAAGCACCTTTTCTTCCGCTTTGTTAATATATTCTCTGTCCGAAAGGTCGGGGATCTTGGGAGCATCAAAGGTGGCATCGGGCATTTTCCATGCTTTGCGCAGGTTTTCTTCGGTTCCGTATTTGTTTTTCAGATACTTGCTGTAAGATTTTCTGAAAGGTTCCGAAAAATCGGCATATATACCTTTTTCAAGATTTTTCATTCTGTGCTCACCGGGGTAATACCATTCGCTCGTACCGCCACCGCATAAAAAAGCACCGATAACGTGTTCCGAATACGGACTTTCTTTTATGGCATCAAGAAGCTCCACCAACCCTTGTGCTCCTTCCTCGCGCCATTTTTCGGAAGCAAAAGATACCATTCCGTCAATCTGATGGCCGTCCAGTATAACAGGTACGTGACTGCCGTCGTTGAAAAGCACTTGTTCTTCGGGATGACTGTTTGCCCATTCTTTTGAAGGATTGAGCACCAGACGTAGGATGATATACGCATCGGGAACAACGTCAAGAATGTTTTTGATGTCAGATAGTGTTTTCGTTGTTCCGTCGGGGGTGTTTTCGTCGCCGGGAACGCCCCATTTTGTTGCGGCAGAAACGTAAAATATCCGAATTCCCGTGTCTCTTAGCTTTTTCATATATTCCAAGTCGCCGCCGCGTGCAGTAATAGTCATTGGGGGAAAGGCTTTTCCGTCAACAACGATGGCAGGCTCGCCATTGTATATTTCCACTTTTGCTTTTGACATATTTGTTCTCCTTAATATAAAGAGTTGATGATTATTTACAATTATAATACATTTAGATGTTTTGTCAATAGCATAAAACATTTCTGTTAAATAGAGCTGTGTTTTGCGATTTTCGGCGTTTTTTATTAAAAAAATAAATTTTTTTCAAAAAACTATTGACAAATGAAAATTATTTGATATAATAATAACAGTAATCATTACTGATATTGAGGTGGTGAGAAATGCAAAACACAAAACACAGCCGACAGCGTGATCTTCTCATTGAAATATTGAGAAGCACAAAATGTCATCCCGATGCCGACTGGATATATATGAAGGCGAGGGAACAGATACCCAATATAAGCCTTGGCACGGTTTACCGCAATCTTTCAAAGCTCTCGTCTGACGGCACGATAATAAAACTCGACGTCGGAACGGGCAGCGAACACTTTGACGGTGACATTTCGCCCCATGCACATCTTCTGTGTACGGGTTGCGGAAAAATAATCGACATTTTTGCCGATTACACTCTGATGCTGAAAGACGATGCTCAGGAAAAAAGCGGCGCTTGCGTCAGCGAATGCTCGGTGCTTTTCAAAGGAAATTGTGCCGATTGCCAATAAGTTACTTACCGCAATGGCGGTTAATAAAGAATAAAAATAAATATTAATTATCAAATGGAGGAAAAAATTATGAAAAAGTTTGTATGTTCTGTATGTGGTTATGTTCACGAAGGCGATGCGGCTCCCGAAAAGTGCCCCGTATGTAATGTTCCCGCAGAAAAGTTCAATATCATGGAAGAAGGCGCAGCTCTTGCCGCAGAGCATGAGTACGGAGTTTACGGCAAGACCGTAAAGAACAACCCCGACATCTC
>JAFYUZ010000044.1 GCA_017549365.1 Clostridia bacterium | reverse complement strand
ATGCTTCGTTTTGGTTATGATCTCAACGTTCCTTTTGGCAAAAAGCTCACCTTGAATATCGAGGGCAACTGCAAAGACTCGCATTTTTCAGAGACGTCGGAAATCCGTTTTAAAGCTGATATTATTGAAATCGTTGTACAAAACCCATATCTGTGGTGGCCCAAAGGCTACGGAGATGCAAACGTTTATGACGTAACCGCCACTATACTTGAAGACGGAAAAGTTATTTCCGAACACCAAATGACAACGGGCATCCGAACAGTAAAGCTTGATATGACCGAAACGATTGATGGTGACAACGGAAAATTCGGTTTTATCATAAACGGAGTTCCTGTTATGTGCCGCGGTTCAAACTGGGTTCCGCTTGATGCTTTCCATTGCCGCGACCGCGAAAAATATGAAAAAGCGCTGGAGCTTTGCGACGACGTCGGATGCAACATACTTCGCGTTTGGGGCGGCGGTGTTTACGAACAGGACGTCTTCTATGACTATTGCGACAGACACGGCATAATGATATGGCAGGATTTTATGATGGCTTGCCTTGCATACCCCATAGACGACGATTTCCAAAAGGTTATATACAACGAAGCAGAAAGCGTCATAAGACGGCTTCGCAATCATCCTTGTATAATTCTCTGGGCGGGCGACAACGAGTGTGACGCGTTTATAAACGGTGTAAACCGCATACAGGATGTGAACATTCTTACGAGAAAAACGCTTCCGCAGGCTGTACTTGAAAACGATATGGCGCGTCCGTATCTTCCAAGCTCCCCGTTTGTCACAAAGGCGTCGGGCGGCGTAGTGACAAAGATCCCCGAAGCACATCTTTGGGGCGTGCGCGACTATTACAAGGCGAAATTCTATGCCAACTCCCCCGCTTGCTTTGTCAGCGAAACGGGATATCACGGATGCCCTGCAAGAAGCTCTGTTGAAAAATTCATCACTCCAGAAAAGCTCTGGCCTATTTATGACAACGAAGAATGGACGCTTCATTCCACTGACTGCAAGGGCAAAAACCACAGAGTTTTGCTCATGGAACAACAGATAGTTCAGCTTTTTGATTTCGTACCCACAAATCTCGACGATTTCGCCCTTGCATCCCAGTACTCTCAGGCGGAAGCCGATAAGTTCTTTATCGAGCGCATACGCGTAGGAAAGCCGAAAAAAACGGGTATTATCTGGTGGAACATTCTTGACGGATGGCCGCAGATGTCGGATGCTGTTGTGGATTATTACTTTGAAAAGAAAAAGGCTTACAACTATATCAAGCGCTCAAGCGAGCCTTTCTTTATCATGGCTGACGAAATATCCGATTGGACATCCGACATCATTGCATCAAACGACACCTTGAAAGCCATAAACGGCTATTTCAAAGTTTCAGACCTTGAAAGCGGAAAGGTTTTTATAGAAAGCAACTTCTGCGTTGATCCGAACAGTAACAAAAAGCTGGGTTCTATCCCCGTTATGTATTCGGACAAAGGAATGTTCCTTATTGAATGGGAGATCGAGGGTAAAAAATATATCAACCATTATCTGCACGGCTTCCCCGCTTTTGACTTTGAAAGCTATAAAAAATGGAACGAAAAGCTCGAGGACATCTACTCAAAGCTTAATTAAGGAAGTGACTGAAAATAAAAACCACTAAAAAGTATAAAACTTCATACCTTATAAAGAAATTTCTGCCATATTACGCAAAGTACAAAGGCATATTGATCTTCGATCTGTTCTGTGCCGCCCTTACCACTGTGTGTGAGCTTGTTTTTCCGATTATCGTGCGCAACATAACCGGCATTGCCACTGAAAATCCTGCCATGCTTACTTTTTCTCTCATAGCAAAAACAGGTGCTCTTTATATCATTTTGCGACTGATCGACACTGCCGCAACCTATTACATGAACGGCAGAGGACACGTTATGGGCACGATGATGGAAACGGATATGCGAACAGATCTTTTCGCCCATCTGCAGACACTGTCACATAATTATTATTCAGAAACCAAAGTGGGACAAATAATGTCGCGCATCACATCAGATCTTTTTGATATTACGGAATTTGCACACCACTGTCCCGAAGAATTTATTATCACAGGACTTAAAATCATTGTTGCTTTCGTGTATCTCATGACGATCGACGTGACGCTGACACTTATTCTTTTTGCACTGTTCCCTATTATGCTCTTTGCATCATTAAGCTTTCGAAAGAAAATGCGCGATGCATTTAAAGAACGCAGAGCACAAACAGGAGAACTGAATGCGCAAGTGGAAGATTCTCTCCTCGGTGTTCGCGTTGTCAAATCTTTTGCCAACGAAGAAATCGAAAAAGAAAAGTTTGGCAAGGGCAACAAGATCTTCTTTAAGGTAAAAAAGAAGTCTTATCATTACATGGCAGGCTTTCAGGCAACCACAAAGCTGTTTGAAGGACTTATGTACATATCTGTAATAATAATCGGATCTGTATTTCTGAAGCAAGGTATTATAAAAGTCGAGGACTTCGCGGCGTATATTCTTTATATCGCCACTCTCACAACCTCCATCAGAACGATACTCAATTTCTCAGAGCAGTTCCAAAACGGTGTTACAGGTCTTGAACGCTTTATTGAGATAATGGACACAAAAGCCGATATAGTTGACAAAAACGATGCCACAGAGCTTGAAAACGTACATGGAGACATAGAGTTCAAAAACGTATCTTTTGCGTATCCCGGAAACGAAACCGAAGTTCTTTCGGACATCAACATAAACATAAAAGCAGGAGAAAATATCGCTCTTGTCGGTGCATCGGGCACGGGAAAAACCACCATCTGCAATCTGATTCCACGATTTTACGACATAAACGAAGGCAGCATCACGGTTGACGGAAAAGATATACGCAACATAAAAATGAAATCCCTACGCCGCAACATAGGTATTGTCCAACAAGACGTCTATATGTTTTCGGGAACCGTACGCGAAAATATCGAATACGGAAACCCCGGAGCATCCTTTGATCGAATAGAAGATGCGGCAAAAAAAGCGGGAGCTCACGATTTTATCATGTCTCTTCCCAACAAATATGATACCTACATAGGAGAGCGCGGTGTGAAGCTTTCAGGAGGTCAAAAGCAGCGTCTTTCAATTGCCCGTGTCTTTCTCAAAGATCCGCCCATTCTCATCCTTGACGAGGCTACGTCGGCTCTTGACAACGAAAGCGAAAAGCTGATTCAAAAATCTCTTGAACAGCTTTCAAAAGGACGCACTGTTCTTACTATTGCACACAGACTTTCAACCATTAAAAATGCAGACAAAATTCTTGTTATAACCGACAAGGGCATTGAAGAACAAGGAACACACGAAGAGCTGTTAAAGCTCGGCGGAGTATATCACCATCTTTACAACATATAAAAACAAAGGACGAACAAAATTGTTCGTCCTTTTAAATTTATATTTCCTTTTCCATATAAACTTCGCCCGATTCAACGTCTTTCCACAAGAACTTTTTGCCGTCAAATGTAACGTAACTATGGCACGAGTTTTCCTTTGGAATAGAAACAGATCCGGGATTTATATGAAGATATCCTTCGCTTTCGTCGCATAACGGCACGTGGGTGTGGCCGTTGAGAAGAATACAGTTCATTTTAGAGATATCGGAACGGATCTTGTGTCCGTGGGTCAGATACAAAGTTCTGTCACCGACGAAAACGAGGGCATTTTCGGCATCAACGGGGAAATCGAGAACCATTCCGTCAACATCGCTTTCGCAGTTACCCTTGACACAAAGAATCTCGGAAGCTTTGGGATTGAGCATTGAAATAACCTTTTTGGGAGCATAATCCTTCGGAAGATCGTTTCTTGGGCCGTGATAAAGCACGTCTCCAAGCAATATAAGTCGTTCTGCTTTTTCATCACAGTATCTTTCAAGAAGCTTTTCGCAGTAGTATGCCGAACCATGGATGTCGGAGGCAATTAAAATTTTCATATTTGATCCTTTCTATATTGAAAATGGCTGCAAAAATTGCAGCCATTTCTTTTATTACATTTCAGAAATTTCTTTTGCAATATCACAATAAGCCATGGCGCCCTTAGAATACTTATCGTAATACATAGCAGGCATTCCGTAACTGGGAGCCTCGCTTAGGCGGACGTTACGCGGAACGGGTACCTTGAAAATCTTACCCTTAAAATGCTTTTTTATCTGCTCGAGCACCTGAAGAGAAAGGTTTAATCTACCGTCGAACATGGTTATGATAACGCCCGAAAGATCAAGTCCCGGATTGTAAAGTCGCTTTACCTGGGCTATTGTGACAGTGAGCTGAGAAAGTCCCTCGAGCGCAAAATATTCGCACTGCATGGGAACGATAACTCCGTCGCACGCACAAAGACTGTTAATTGTCAAAAGTCCGAGAGAAGGAGGACAGTCGATAAAGATAAAATCATAGTCGTCACGAACTGAATCAAGAATGTTTTTAAGATAAAATTCGCGATCCTTCTTATCAACAAGCTCAAGCTCTGCACCCGCAAGAGCGATCGTGGCAGGCAGGATATCAAGCTTTTTGTACTTTGTCTTTTTTACAACAGATTTAAAGGGGATGTCGTTTGCAATGAGATCATACGCAGACTTTGTCACAGACTTTTTACTTACACCGACACCGCTTGTGGCATTTCCCTGAGGATCCATGTCTACAAGCAAAGTTTTTTTGCCCAAAGCACCAACAGCCGCGGCGATATTTACGGCAGACGTAGTCTTTCCCACCCCGCCCTTTTGGTTGGCAAATGCATATATCTTCGCCAATTAAACAGCCTCCTCAAGAATAGTCGCATTTAGTGCGCAACAGATATTATAACAAATATAAACACAAAAGTCAAATACTTTATAACAATTTATTCGATTTTTCGTCAAATTCGTCATTTTGACCTGTATTTCAGCACAAAATAATGCTGAAATGGCTGTTTTTTAGTATAAATCGTAAATTTGTATCAATTTTCCTCGTCGATGAAGCTGGAGAGGAATTCACGAGTCTTGGGATGAGTGGGATTTTCAAATATCTGCTCGGGAGAGCCGCACTCGACAATCTTTCCGTCGTCCATATAAATGATCTTGCTCGAAACTTCTTTTGCAAACTTCATTTCGTGGGTGACGATTATCATCGTCATGTTTTCCTCGGCAAGCTTTTTTAAGGTTGCAAGAACCTCGTTTGTAAGAAGCGGGTCAAGGGCGCTTGTAGGTTCGTCAAAAAAGAGTATATCGGGATTTAATGCAAGAGCACGGGCAATCGCAACACGCTGCTGCTGACCGCCGGAGAGCTGACAGGGATAAAAGTGAAGCTTGTCCTCAAGACCAACGCGTTTAAGATAGCTTGCTCCGATCTCGTCGATGTCACCGTCAAAATGCTTTAATCCATCTTTGGACAAAGATTTCATGGCAAGAGTCACGTTTTCAAGAGCTGTATACTGGGGAAAAAGATTGAAGTTCTGAAAAACAAGACCAAAGCGTAGTCTGCTTTGTCTGATTTCTTTTTCGGTGAGATTCTGCGCAGACGACGCGTCAAATATCGTCTGTCCGTCAACAATTATCTCGCCCTTTTCGGGTCTTTCAAGAAAAGTCAGACAACGAAGAAGAGTGGTTTTTCCGTTACCGGATGCGCCGATAACAGAAACGACCTCGCCTTTTTCAACAGAAAAATCAACGCCTTTGAGAACGTGGGTGTCATCAAAGCTTTTATACATATTTTTTACTTCAAGAATTGGCATCTTCGTTCCCCTCCCTTACGATTTATAATAGCTGAGCTTCTTTTCGAAGAAACCGAAGAGAAGTGTGAGTAATCCGCAGAAAGCGAGATAGAAAACTCCCGAATAGAAAAGAGGCCAAAGGATACCTGCGCTGTTCATAAAACGCTTGGCATTCCAGGTTATCTCGTATACCATGATCGTGTTTGCAAGCGACGTGTCTTTTACAAGGGTAAGAAACTCGTTGCTCATGGGAGGAAGAATATTCTTGACGACCTGCATAAGTACGATTTTGAAAAAGACCTGGGTCTTTGTAAGTCCCAAAACAGCTCCTGCTTCATATTGTCCGCGCGGAACAGCCTCGATGCCACCGCGATATATCTCGGAAAAATAGCAGGCATAGTTGATAACAAAAGCGATCATTACCGCAAGGAACGTATCCATACCCTTGATACCGATAAGACCGGGGCCAAAACCAAAAAGTATAAGCTGGAGCATAAGAGGTGTGCCGCGTACGATCCAGACAAGGGTTTTTATCGGCCATTTGATAACGGCGATCTTGCTCATCGAGCCGAAAGAGATGATAAGTCCCAAAGGCAATGCCATGGCAAGGGTGAGGATAAAAATCTTGAAGGTGGTAAGAAAACCTTCAAGCAGGGATAAAGTAACTGTAATAAACATCAATAAAGCACCATTTATGTTTTTTGTCATAAACCAACCAAAAAGGCAGATGAAAATCTGCCTTTCATGGATGGTGTTTGATTCGTAAAATGATTATTCAGCGAGGTTAAGGCCGTACTTTTCTGCAAGTGCGGGAAGTGTGCCGTCAGCGATGAGTTCATCGATGATGCCGTTAACCTTTTCTGTGAGTTCGGAATCCTTGGGGAAGCCGATACCGTATTCTTCGGTTGTAAGCTCGATGGAATAGCCAAGGTCAGCGTAGCTTGTGCCGTCAGCTGTCATTGTCTTTGCCATTGTGATATCGATAACACATGCATCTGCCTGCTTGCCCATAACAGCGAGAAGAGCGTCTGTCTGGAGAGCAACGGGAGAATAGTTTGCGTCAAGACCGTTTGCCTTGATAGCTTCTTCACCTGCGGAACCTGCTTCAGCTGTGAACTTGAGGTCCTTGAGGCTTTCGATATCAGCGTAATCAGCGATCACATCTTCGTTCATAACAACTACCTGAGCGTTCTTTACGTAAGGCTTGGAAACGCTGCAGTTTGCTTCAACATCAGGAGAGATTGTCATACCGTTCCAGATACAATCGATCTGACCTGCTTCGAGAGTAACGAACTTTGTATCCCAGTTGATTTCAACAAATTCGGGAGTAACGCCGAGCTTTTCGCAAACAGCTTCTGCAAATTCTGTGTCAAAACCTGTGAGTTTGTCGTCTTCCATGTAGTTCATGGGTTCGTAGATGGTGTAACCGATAACGAGAGTATCCTTTTCGCCGTCGGTTTTCTTTTCACAACCTGCAAAAGCTGCGCAGGATGCGAGCATGAGAAGAGAGAGAATAAGAGCAAGTGTCTTTTTCATGATTTTCCTCCAAAAAATAAAAAATGTATTCGTTTCACTTCAACGCTTTAATTGGCTAAAGTGAATCACTGCACATATTATAACACAATTTCAGAAAATTGCAAGGGGTTTTTACAAGTTTTTTTGACATTGTTGCATAATTGTGTAAAATGCACAAACTTTGATATGAATATTATTCATAATAGCGAAAATAATAGTAAAAAAGATTCACTGCTCGGAAGGAACTGCAAATGAAAAACGAATGCGAAAACGAAAAGTTTAAAAATTCAAACCTTGTATCACTGTGCGACAACATCGTTTCCATGCTTGAACCGAACAAAAAGACATACGGAAAATGCTCGAAAATTTCGTTTTTATTAAAAGACAATTTTTCTGCAACGCGCCGATTATACGCAAAATCCATTGAATTTGAGCAACAAAATTCCGAACTTTCGGATGCTCTTTCCTGGTTGTGCGACAATTACACAATGATAGAGGACGAGTTTTCGTCATGTGCCCGCTTTGTAAAACACGAAAAAGCGATAATCGGAAAAGGCGCAATTCCCCTGCTCTTTTCATCTTTTTCAAAGCTTTTGGAATTTTGCGACGGTAAAATTGAAAATTCACATATAGTTGCGATCATAACCGCCTGCGACAGATACTGCACATCAGGCCTTGGTGTTTGTGATTTTTCATCAGCTCCCACATTAACAAAATCGGCAGTGCTATGTCACATCGGAAAATGCTGTGAATTGATAATGAAAAATTCGGGGTTCACCGACAACGATGACATTGCGATTCAACTTATACATTCCATCAAAAGTTTAAGATTTCTTGCGGTCTGTGATTTTAACGAAGCCTTTTCAAAATGCAGGCTCGAAGTTTTGCTGTCAAAAGATCCGTCGGGCGCTTATCCCCGAATGACGGCCGCTTCAAAGAACGATCTTTTGCACAAGATAAGCCTTTGCGCCAAACGAAAACGTATTTGCGACAGCGAGCTTGTAACAAAGCTTTTGGAAACAGCAGATAACGCACAAACGGAAAACGAAAAATACATCGGCTATTCGATCGAAAACAACAAACTTTTTTCTATGCTTTATTTTCCAATCCTTTACGGCGTTTCGCTTTTATTTACGATTATTTTTTGTATTGCCACAAATTTTTGGATTTTACCCGTTTTATACTTTCCCGTTTTTGAATCTGTAAAAATCATTGTTGATACTGTTTTTTCCCGATTGTGCAAAGATGCAAGAAATCTTCCGTCAATCGATATTCGCGATATACCCGAAGAAGAAAAAACACTTTGTGTTATAACCGCACTTCTATCGGGAATTGAGCATGACGGCGTTTTGTTCGATCGTATCGAAAAGATAAGAAACGCAAACAGTTCAAACAATATCCGTTTTGGTCTTCTTTGCGATCTTCCCGACAGTGACACCGCAACAAATGCAAACGATTCAAATATCATTCGCAACGCCATCGAAAGAGTCGAATCTTTAAATCATAAATACGGGAAAGAATTTATCCTTTTTATTCGAGAAAGATGTTATTCGAAAAGCGAAAAACGCTTTATGGCATACGAAAGAAAACGCGGTGCCGTGATTGAGCTTATAAAGCTTATAAAAGGCGAAAAAAACGCTTTTGATACGTCCGTTCCAGGAATTTGTGAAAACAAAGACTTTATTAAAAAAACCAAATATGTAATAACCCTTGATGCTGACACAAACCTCGGGCTTGAAGGAGCCACCATACTTTTGGGTAAAATAATTCACCCGGCAAACAAAGCGTTGATCGACACAAAGCATCACTGTGTTACAAAAGGATACGGAATTCTTCAACCGCGGATGTCAACAGACTTAAGATCCGCAAGAGCAACACCCTTTACCCGACTTTTGTGCGGTTCGGGCGGAACAGACGTATATTCAGATGCGGCTTTTGATATTTATCACTCTGTTTTTGACAGCGGCACTTTTTGCGGTAAAGGCATTATAGACGTAAACGCTTTTTACGAAACTGTTGTAAAAGCAGATGTTTTTCCCGATGATTACATTCTCAGCCACGATATTCTCGAGGGAGAACGTGCACGTACAGCGTTGTTGTGTGACACAGAGTTGACAGACGGATTTCCAAAAAACGAAATATCATATATCAAGCGCAAACACAGATGGATCCGCGGGGATATACAAAACCTGATTTTTCTGAAAAAATTCAAAAAAACTTCCGACGGCACAAGAGTAAAAGTTTTTTCGATTTTTTCAAGATACAAAATTTTTGACAATGCAAGACGCGCCGTAACACCTGTTTTTTCATTTCTGTTGTTGCCGATATCTTTCTTGTTTCCTAAAAAAGCATCGATCGCACTGTTCTTGGCAGCTTTTTTGCCGTGTATTCTTCCCTTTTTTATCGAAACGCTCAATGTTGCCAAAACCCTCGCACTGAAAAGTACTGCACGCCGTTTCTTTTCAAAGGGCGTTACGGTCAGCTTGTGGCAAAGCTTTTTGAGAATGTTGTTTTTTGGTTGTATGCTGGCAAAAGATGCATTTCTTTCCTTGTCTGCATCCTTGCTTTCACTGTACAGAATGATCTTTTCAAAAAGAAAACTTCTTGAATGGGTGACTGCGGCGCATTCCGAAAAGAAAAAGAGCGGATTTTTACAGTTTATTACAACGCATTTGTTTTCATCGGCAGTTGGCGCCACGATTTTTATTTTTGCTCCTGGAGGCGTGATAAAGTTTTCGGGACTTGCTTTTTTTGTTATGCCTTTTGTGGGTTATATTACGTCTAAAAATCACCTGCACATAAAAAAGACAAGCGAAAAAAGTAAAAATGTCATGCGCGCATACGCTTTTGATATCTGGAAGTTTTTTAAAGAAAACGTTTCGGATGCAGACAACAACCTGCCACCCGACAACATTCAATTATCGCCCTACGAAAAGGTTGCCCACAGAACTTCGCCCACCAACATCGGGCTTTATGTTACAAGTGTACTGTCTGCCCTCGACTTTGGTTTTATAGACACAAAAGAAGCCGCGGAGCGTTTGGAAAAAACGATAGACACAATAGAAAAAATGCAAAAATGGCACGGGCATCTTTTCAATTGGTTCGACACAAAAACGTTATCTGTTCTCGAACCCAAATACGTTTCTTCGGTTGATAGCGGAAATTTTGTTGCATGCCTTATTGCGCTATCGGCAGGACTTGCAGAATATTCGGGCGAACAGCCAAAAATGCTTGACCTTATATCTCGTGTAAAAAATATTGTTTCAAAAACAGACTTTGCAATATTATACAACCAAAAGCGGAATTTATTTTCTGTTGGAGTTACGGTGTCCGACGATCAGGCAAAAAAAGACGATGGGTGTTACGACTTTCTTATGAGCGAAGCTCGTATACTCAGTTACGTTGCGTGTGCAACTCGTTGCGTCCCCGCAAAACATTGGAAAAAGCTTTCTCGCCCCATTATTTCCGACGGAGGATATATCGGACTTTCGTCGTGGTCGGGTACGGCATTTGAATTTTTTATGCCGTGCCTCTTTATGCCGACGGCAAAAAGCTCGATGTTATACGAATCCATGTTGTTTGCATACCGCGCGCAGTCAAAAAGAAAGATAGGTGGAGTATGGGGCATTTCCGAAAGCGCATATTTTGCTTTTGACAGTGAACTAAACTATCAGTACAAAGCGTTCGGCGTACCCATGCTTTCGCAGAAAAACGCATCTGATCGGGACTTTGTTATATCGCCTTATTCTTCCTTTCTTTCAATGTGTGTCGGTGCGAACGGCGCTCTTTCAAACCTTGCCGAGCTTGAAAAGCAAAAGGCTTACGGAAAGTATGGCTTTTTTGAAGCGTTGGACTTTTCTCCGTCAAGAATCAAAAACGGAAAAGCGGTAATAAAAAGCTATATGTCCCACCATCTCGGAATGAGTATGCTTGCTCTTGCAAACGCCTGCTTTGATAATTTGTTTGTAAACCGCTTTATGTCAGATCCGAAAATGCAATCCGCAAGCGAACTGCTGGAGGAAAAGATTCCCGTAAACGCACGGATCAAAAAGCTGAAAAGGACAAAACGTCCCACAATCGGGCGCGAGAAAAAAGATATTCAAAACGAAATCACAACAAATGATCCGTCTCCCCTCTTCCCTATATGCGCGTGCATTTCTGACGGAAAAATGTCGCTTACAGTAAGCGACGTCGGGCATATTGAAGCCAAAAAAGGTGACTGCAACCTGATATTAAGCGGTTACAACAAATTTCCCGACAAGATATCAGAATCGATCATGACCTATATTTCGCTTAACGGCAGAATATACGGAATGACACCTATATGCAATGCAGCATGTTCCGACGGCAGATATTCTTTTTCATACACCGAAAGCACAGCAAGACACGATCTTTCGTGCGACGAAGGGATTTTTTCTGTCGGTTACACCATATCACCCGACAACGGCTCTGTTTTGCGCATTAAATTATCAGGCAAAACACAATCAAACTGCGCAGAGTTCAGATTTGTTTTCACCCCTTGCCTTACAAATGAACGGACTTATGCATCACATCCCGCTTTTTCAGAGCTTTTTATTGAATCCGACTATGACGAAAGCGAAAAAATATTATATTATACCCGTCGCAAAAGATCAGAATTTGATGAAGGGGCGGTACTCGCCGTAGCTTTTGACAACAAAGCTATAAACCCTGTTTTTGCCACTCGTAAAAATTTTGGGGATTACGACAAATATTCTTACTTTTCCGACATAACGGACAATGTAAGCGGCGCTTGTATAAACCCGTTTTGCGTTATAGGTGCAAAATTTGATGCATCAGCAAAAGCCGAACTTCTCATCGCTATGGCACACAGCAAAAAAAGCGCCACCGATGCGATAATAAAAAGCAGAAACACAAGCTTTGAAGAAGCAAAATCAGATCTTTTCGAAACATCCGCACAGTTCGTACTAAACGCAGGAATCTCATCTCTTTCACCTGACGGAACTGTGAGAAAAATGCTTTCCGGTGTATGTTTTTCGGAAATAAGCGAAAAAGAAATATTGTCGGATTTTGCAAAAAAAGCAATTTTTTCAAACAAATCGGATACTATTTCAAAAAGCTCTCTTTGGAAATACGGGATATCGGGCGATGACAAAATTGCCGTTATCGACACAGGGGCATATTTTTTTAAAGAGAGGCTAGAAAAGCATATCCGTGCGTACAAGCTTCTTGCCATGAAAAACAAAAGGTTTGACCTTGTTATTCTTTATAACGAAGCTGACAAATATGAAAGGACTGTTGAAAAGCGAATAAGAAAACTTATATCAGATTGCAATGCAGATACTTTTTCAGAGCGTAAAAAATACGGAATTCGTCTTGTTGAAAAAGGAAATGCCATACACGATCTTGCGGCGATTGTGCAAAGTGCAAGTTATTTTTCGGATATAACAAAAATCGAAAACACACCTCAAAACAAAAAGGACACAGCGTTTGTTTTGCATCCGATAACCTGCGGAAAACCGATATCAAAAAGTTTTGACGGCTTTCGTGTAAGAGGCGGAGTATTCGCAAAGGATTCATTTGTAATAGACAAATTTTCCGCCGCAAGCCCTGCCGCTCCCTATGCTCACGTTCTTTCGGGAGAAAACTTTTCATGTGTACTGACACAGGATTCTCTTGGATACACCTTTTTCAAAAACGCATCCGAATGCAGGATCACACCCTTTTCTCCCGAAGGAAACAGGCAATGCGACGGAGAGCACCTGTATCTGTTTGAAAAAGGCAAGCTTTTTGATCTGATAAAATGCGCGCAAACAGTGAAATACTCTTGCGGAAAAGCCGAATATTTCGGCAAAGTTGCAGAAGCGGAATATCAAGTAGAGGTGATCTGTGCCGCAAAGCTTTCGGCAAAAGCGGCAAAAATCACTTTTGAAGGAATACTGTCCGAAAACGCAAAGGTGTTTTATTGTGCAGACCCTTGTATGGGAGATGCAAACAGTCGATGTTCTTTTTTGGCAAAAGACGAAACGACAGTTATTTTCAAGAATCCCCTTTCTCGTACTCTTGCCGACTATACAGGTCATCTGTCTGTTTTCTCAGTCAACAAAAAATATACAGTCTGTGACAAAGCGTATTTTTTTACAGAAGGAAAAACAACGAGCGGAAAATGTGATTTTGCGTGTGTCGGCAGTGACGTTACAAAAAACCAAACTTTAATATTTGTTTTGGGAGCTTCAAAAAACGACGATTGCATCGATAAAATTATCGGATCTTTTTCACAGAGCAGTAATGATCTGTTTGAAGAAGCGGAAAAATTTGCAAGATCACTGATACCGAGAATTTCTTTTGCAGGCAAAAGTTGTGACGACAGATGCGAAAGCATAAGTAAAATGTTCAATTTGTATCTGCCGTATGACACCGCTTTTTCTCGAATGCTTGCAAGATCGGGGTTTTATCAATCGGGCGGTGCTTACGGATTTCGAGATCAGTTACAGGATATACTTTGCATCATGTACGCAGACAAAAAGCGCGCCCTGAACCATATATACCGTGCCGCATCCCATCAATTTCCCGAGGGTGACGTTTTGCATTGGTGGCACGAGCAAACCCACACAGGGGTAAGAACAAGGTGCTCTGACGATTATTTATGGCTTGTATACGCAAGTGCAAAGTATTATGAAATATGCGGAAATTTTGATTTTCTTAAAGTAGAGTTGCCATATATCACGGCATCTAATCTTTCTGACAATGAAACCGAAAGATACGGCGCTTTTTCAAAATCGGATATATGTGAAAGCCTTTATCTTCACAATCTGCGCGCCCTTGACAGAGCAATATCGCTTCGAGGCAAACACGGACTTTGCCTTATGGGCAGTTGCGATTGGTGCGACGGATACAGTCTTGTGGGCAAAAACATGCAAGGTGAAAGTACTTTTACCACTATGTTTCTTATCATGCTTTTGAATCTTTTTGTACCGATCTGCAAAAAGTACGGCGACGAGATGATTGCGGAGAAATATCAAAGTGCCATAAAAGAACTGAAAAACGCAGTTGAAACACATTGTTATGACAAAGAAAACGGATATTTTCTGCGAGGGTTTTATGACGATGGGACCACTCTTGGCTCAAACGAAAATGACGAAGGAAAAATAGATCTTTTAGCGCAAAGCTTTGCCGCTCTCTCGGGAATAAGCGCCGAAATGAGCATAAAGGCGCTGATAAAAGCCCGTGATCTTCTGTATGACAAAGAAATGCGGATAATGAAGCTTTTGTCACCTCCTTTTGAAAAAACAAAGAAAGAACCCGGATATATAAAAGGATATCTGCCGGGTGTGCGCGAAAACGGAGGACAATACACGCATGGTGCAATGTTTTACGCACTTGCATGCTTTGAAACAGCAGAACAGATATACAAGCAGGACAAAGAACTGTCGAAAAAGCTAACGGGATTTGCATCAGACGTTCTTTTGTGGTCAAACCCCGCATTTCGCACATCGTCCGCCGTCGGCGATAACATCAGACTTTCTTACAAAACAGAGCCTTATTCTGTGGCAGCGGATATATACTCCAATGTCGACCACAAAGGTCGCGGAGGCTGGACCCACTATACAGGAGCGAGCGGATGGATGTATCGGCTTATACTGAGATATGTTTTTGGTATTGAATTCAAAGATGCAGAAAGCAATTCTCCAAAGCTGGTTTTTCACCTTCACAGACATTTTCCATTGCAACAAGTTATTGACGGCGGAGCGCTTAAGATAAATGAATTTGGGTTTGACCTTGAGATAAAATATATATCGGACAAAGAAAAGTTTATTATTGCCGACAACACAAAAAGCAAAACGAACGCTTTTGACAAAAGCGTCCATATTATAGAGGCTCATATATGAAAAAAGGGTTGACATTTCGTCAACCCTTTTAATCACTTTTTAAGTTTTTCGACAACAAGAACCATATACAAAACAACACCGACGCAAAATACGGTTGATATCAACGAAAGGATCTGCTGAGGGTATATAGTCATGCCGAAAACAACGTTTCCTCGCTCCTGTACGGTGTGCACTATAAACGCACCCGCAAAGGTTGATACAAACGCCGAAACTCCGCCGAGAGCAGTGCGAATACCAAGAGCGGGGGCTCTGTCGTCTGTCGGAACATAGTCAAATATTATATTCATAAGACCGCTGTTGATGCCTGCCATTGAAATTGCATGGATGCAGGAATATATGGCAAACATAACTTTTCCGTTTGACGGAACCGTAAAAATGTTTACAGCAAAAGAAAGACCCGCTATACAAAAACAGATACAAAGCATTCTCTTCCAGGAATACTTATCAGCAAGCTTGCCGAAATATCTTGAAAAAGCAATGCGTGAAACCGCAGAAAGAAGGCTTAAAAAGGCTATGTACTTCATTGAAAAGCCAAGATCATTGTTCTTATAAACACCATAGTATGCCAAAGACATCTTTGATCCGAACTGCCAAATGATATCCATAAGGATAAGAGCAAGCAAAGCTTTGTTGCTGAACGTCTTTTTTAAAGCCACAGAGAATTTCACATGTTGTTCGTCGCCCGAAGCATCATCCTTAACATCTTTTACAAGGATTATTGAAAGCATATGAAGGATGGCAAGAATAAGAATGGTTACGGAACAGATGCTGAAATAGACGTCGTCTTTTCCGATAGCTTTGTAATGATCGGAGATAGAACCCATCGTCATAGAAAAGACAGTTCCTGCGGCAAGCGAAACAATCTCTTTGTTTGCGGTGAATCTTCCGCGTTGGTTATCATCGACAAACGACATAAACCACGATATCTTGTACGGCGAAACAACGTTTGCAATAAGATTACCGCCGAGAAACATGACAACGATGAGAACAACTTTGACCGACGACGGCAAATTTATAACAGGAACAAAGTACAAAAGCACGAACATTACCTGATTTATCAGATGCAACATCGTGATAAAACTTTTCATTCCTTTTCGTTTTCTGAAAAATACAGAAACAAGCTGAGCGGAAAAAGCAAAGGCGGCAAGTTCGGTTATGATACCTGCGGCACTGTCGGGAACTCCGTTGCTTGTCAGAAGCAACGCAAGAAAGGCATCGGTTATCAAAAGGGATATCAGATATTCAATACCCGCTTCCGCTATGTAGAACAATCTGTTTTTAGAAAGCTGCTTTTCCGATAGATAATCAGACTTGCTTTTTATCGAATTATTCAATCTTATCACTCCTTATTAGTTTGCAAGTACTATTATATATCAGCAAAAGATTTTTTCAAGTATTTTTGTTACGAAAAATTTTCGAAATTAAGCTGCTGCAGCTTTGATAAATGATAATTTGACTGAAAGATCAAAAAATTATCAGTTTATTATTGATATCGGCAAAGATTTGGATTATAATATACTTGGTATAATTTTTAATAAAAGCGGAGGTATCATGAAAAGAATCAGACTTTCCGAAGGTGTCTTTCTTAATGTTATAAAATCTGACAAATTCAAGACAGATTACTTCGATCTCAATTTAATCCTCCCTCTGCGTGAGGAAACAGCGTCGTTCGCCGCTCTTCTTCCCCAGGTTCTGCGCAGAGGATGCAAAAAATATCCGCAGATGTCGGATATATCCAAAAGATTTGACTATTTGTATTCCACAGGCTTTTCTGCCCGTGTTACAAAGCGCGGAGAAAATCAGATCGTAAGCTTCACGGCAGATTTTCTTCGAGAATCGCTTCTTCCCTCAGGCGAGCATCTTATGGATGACGTTTTTGACACAATGCGCAATATCATTTTCGATCCGCTCGTAAACGACGGCGCTTTCAAATCAGAATACGTTGAATCCGAAAAAAAGAACCTTATAGACGCCATCAGATCGATCATAAACAACAAAAACGCATATTCGATGAAAAAATGTCACGAAGCAATGTGCAAAGGACAAAACTATGCTGTCAGCGAAAACGGAAAAATTGAGATTGTTGAAAAGATAGACGGCACATCTCTTTATAACTTCTACAAAGAGTTTCTTTCTCGCGCAAAGATCGAAATGTTCTATACGGGCAACTGCGACGACACTGTAATTGAAAAATACGCACGCTCGCTTATCTCTGATATAAACACCGAAAAGCTTTACGAGCTTCACACCGAAAGATTTGAGAGAATCAGAGATAACGTAGTTGAGATCACGGAAGAAATGGAAGTTGCACAAGGCAAGCTTGTTTTGTGCTTCCGCTCGGGACATATCATATCCGACGAAAAATACTCTGCATACGCGCTTTTCAACAACATTTTCGGCGGATCTCCCACCAGCAAACTGTTCGAAAACGTACGCGAAAAATTAAGTCTTTGTTACTTCTGTCGCTCTGTTCCCGATGCGCACAAAGGAATCCTCACGGTTGTCAGCGGAATTGAAGTTGCAAACCGAGACAAGGCTCAAAAAGAAATTCTTGCACAGCTTGAAAACGTAAAGAACGGAATCATATCCGACGAAGAAATGGCATCTGCCAAAAACGATATGATAAACTCCTACCGCTCTCTCTGTGACAGTGCATCAGATATATCCACCTGGTATCTTTCGCGCATTATCGGAGGCAGCGGCAAAACCATAGAGGACGTTATCGACGAGATAGGCAAGGTCACAAAAGAAGACGTCGTTGCCTGTGCAAAAGCCACAGTACTTGACACCACCTTCTTTCTTAAAGGCACACTCACAGACGGAGGTGATGAGGAATGAGCGCGTTTGTTCTTAAAGAAAACAAAGCAATCGATGAAAAATATTACTACGCGAAGCACAAAAGCGGACTTCCGATATACGTTATACCGAAAAACCACACCACGGGATATGCCGTTTTCGGCACAAACTTCGGCTCTGTCGACAATCGCTTCGAAATTGAAGGCAGTGAGCACCTTCTCCCCGACGGCATAGCGCATTTTCTTGAACACAAGCTTTTTGAAAATGAAGACGGAATCGACACTTTTAAGAAATACGCCGAATACGGTGCCAGCGCAAACGCTTATACATCGAGCGACAAAACAGTGTATCTTTTCTCGACAACCGAGAACATGAAAGAATCTCTCGGTATTCTGCTTGACTTCGTCACACACCCGTATTTTACAGACGAAACAGTTGCCAAAGAACAGGGCATTATCGGGCAGGAGATCAGAATGTACGATGACAACCCGGGATGGCGTCTTTATTTCAACATGCTTACCGCTCTTTATCACAATCACCCCGCAAGAATCGACACGGCAGGTACCGTTGAAACTATTGCTCAGATAACCCCCGAAACTCTTTATCTTGCATACAACACCTTTTACAATCTTCACAACATGGCACTTTGCGTATGCGGAGATATGGACCCCCAAGACGTTCTTGAAGTATGCGACAAATATCTGAAAGATGCGCCTGAAATCTCGCCAAAGCGCATTTTCCCCGACGAACCCGAAACCGTGTTCAAAAAAGAGATCACACAGAAGCTCAGTGTTTCGATGCCCGTTTTCTCGGTCGGTATAAAGGACGTAAACCAACCCTGCACAGGCAAGGCTTTGGCAAAAAAGCAGGCTGAATACGAAATAATACTCGAGCTTATTTTTGGCAAATCTTCCCCCTTCTACACTCGTCTTTACGAAGAAGGTCTTATCAACAACGCTTTTTCCGCGGGTTATGAAGGACACACAAACTTTGGTTTTTGCGAAATATCGGGATATTCCAACGAGCCCGACAAGGTTTACGAGCAAATTCTTGAAGAAATTGAAAAATACAAAAAATCGGGATTTGACAAGGAAGATTTCGAACGAGTAAAGAGAGTTTTCTATGCGGCAAATCTTCGCTATTTCAACAGTACCGAGGATATTGCAAACGAATTTCTCACCCACGTCTTCCGTGATTTCGATATGCTCGAATATCCCATTGTCATATCCGAAGTAACACTTTATGATGTAACAAGTCGCTTCAAAAAAGACTTTGTTGAGGACAGGATCGTCCTTTCAAAGGTACTTCCGCTTTAAGGTGCGCCGCATGACGAAAACTTTCTTTAAGAGCAGTATTTTTGCTCTTTTGATAATCGTTGCGACGATTGTTGCATGTCTTACTTCCTGCATGGGGATGACCGATATTTCGGAAAGCGGCGACAACGAAGCGGAAAATCGCCTTGAAGTGCATTTTATCGACGTTGGTCAAGCGGATGCAGCTCTTGTTATTTGCGACGGTGACACCATGTTGATCGACGGAGGAAACTCTGACGATTCAAGACTGATCTACACATATCTCAAGAAAAACAACGTTACAAACCTTGATTATATCATCGCAACCCACGCCCACGAGGACCACGTAGGCGGACTTTCGGGAGCTCTTGATTTTGCAAGAGCCGAAGTTGCCCTGTGCCCTGTTACACAATACGAATCAAGGGCGTTTTCTAACTTTGTCAAAGCCTTGAAGCAACAAGGTCTTGAAATCACAATCCCAAAGGCCGGCGACAGTTTTTCTTTAGGCAGTGCAAGAGTAAACGTTCTTGCTTGCAACGCGGCTGATGATCCGAACAATTCTTCCATTGTTCTGAAGCTTATCTACGGAGACACTTCTTTTCTCTTCGCGGCCGATGCCGAATACGAATGTGAAACGGCAATGCTTGATGCCGGATATGATCTTTCGTCAACAGTGCTGAAAGTTGGTCACCACGGAAGCTACACGTCTACAAGCTATCGTTTTTTGAAGGATATAGATCCGCAGTACGCCGTGATTTCTTGCGGAAAGAACAACGACTACGGATATCCCCACGACGAGATAGTATCAAGACTTGAAAACGCAGACGTTACCTATTACAGAACCGATCTCTTGGGCGACATAATCTGCACAAGTGATGGCAAAAGCGTCAGTTTCAACGTGAACAAAGCCGACGAAAAGGCTGATGCAGACAACGAAACTTCTCGCGAAATGATTCTTAATACAGGAAGCAAAAGATATCACGAGATCGGTTGTGAATCTATTCCCGAAATAAGAGAAAACAACAAACAAAGCTACTTTGGCACGACAGTCGAAATAGAATCGCTTGGCTACTATCCGTGTGGAAGTTGTCACTGAAAACAAACACAAAGGAGAAAAAACTTGACTAGCAATATTTCTTTTCCCGGGTTGTCGCTGGGTCCCTTAACCATTGATCCCGTCGTCACTCCCGACAGTTTTCCCTTCGAGGTACGTTGGTACGGTCTTGTCATAATGCTTGGTATGATTCTCGGAGTCATCTACGCTTTGCGCAAGGCAAAAATATCAGGCATATCTTCCGAAGATCTTCTTGATTACGTGCTTTTTGCCGTACCCGTTGGTATAATCTGTGCAAGACTTTATTACGTACTTTTCAATCTTTCCGAATACCATTCTATTGGCGAAGTGTTTGCCATCTGGAACGGAGGACTTGCCATCTACGGCGGTATTATTGGCGGATTTTTCACCATGCTTGCCGTGGCAAAATTCAAAAAGATGGATTTTCTCTCTGTAATCGACTGTTTTGCACCCGGCGTTATGATCGGACAAATACTCGGCAGATGGGGAAATTTCTTCAACGCGGAAGCATACGGCGCTCTTTCGCACATATCCTTCCCTTTCATCGGAGATATCGCAACACCGATATTTGAAAATGACTATATTTTCAGAATGGTCATTGAAAACGACCGTGTCGGCACCATTGCCGTGCATCCCACCTTTCTTTATGAATCGTTGTGGAACGTTTTGGGTCTTTTGCTGATACACTTTTATTTCAAAAACAAAAAGTTCAACGGCGAAATTGCACTTATATACGCATCATGGTACGGCTTCGGAAGATTTTTCATCGAAGGTCTTCGCACAGACAGCCTGACACAAGGGGCTTTCCGCGTTTCGCAGATGCTTGCTCTTGCTTGCGTTATTGCAGGCGTTGTTCTTATCATCATAGGCAGACAAAAGGCAAGATCCAAGGCTACCGAGCTTGATGAATACATAAGTCAGTTCAGTGAGCCGGACAAAATCAAAGAAAAAAACGATTAACTATACAAAGGAGAAAACAAAAATGGCAATTTTAATGGACGGCAAAGCAACAGGTGCCAAGGTACGCGCAAGACTTGCCGAAAAAACAGTTGAATTCAAAGAAAAATATGGCTACGCTCCCGGTCTTGCCGTAATTATTGTCGGCGATGATCCCGCATCCAAAGTATACGTACGCAACAAGAAAAAGGCTTGCGAAGAGGTTGGATACAATTCGTTTGAATATGCACTTCCTGCCGAAACAACCGAAGAAGAGCTTCTTGAACTCATTGCAAAGCTCAACGCCGACAAATCGGTGCACGGCATACTCGTTCAGTCACCCGTGCCCAAGCACATTGATGAAAAAAAGATCCAGCTCAACATTCTTCCCGAAAAAGACGTTGACGCTTTTCATCCCGTAAACGTCGGCAAGATCATGATCGGCGATTACGATTTTGTTCCCTGCACTCCCGCAGGTATCACAGAGCTTCTTGACGAATACGGAATAGAGACAAACGGCAAAAATTGTGTTGTTATCGGCAGAAGCAATATCGTCGGAAAACCCATGGCAATGCTGATGCTCCACAAAAACTGCACGGTGACCATTTGTCATTCGAGAACACCTGACGTTGGGGCAGTTACCCGCGAGGCAGACATTGTTATCGCCGCCGTCGGCAAGGCAGATTTTCTTAAAGGCGACATGATAAAAGAAGGTGCCGTCGTCATCGACGTCGGAATGAACAGAAACGCCGAAGGAAAGCTTTGCGGAGACGCAAACTTTGAAGAATGTGAAAAAAAGGCATCGTACATAACCCCCGTTCCCGGCGGAGTCGGACCTATGACCATCACAATGCTGATGAAAAACACTCTTAAATCGGCAGAACTTTTTGCAAGCAGAGACTGAAATCAAGTTTTTTTCAATAAATCATTGAAATAAATGAAATAATGTGATATAATCGTCATAAAGATGTATCGAATACATCGTGAATTAAAAAACAATTATTTTTTCAAATCAAAGGAGGTTTTTTGACATGTTCAAGAAACTCGGCGTTCAGGCTTACACTTTCCGTAGCTATTACGACGGAGAAACAGCCACAGAACAAACCCTCGACAAAGCATTCAGAACCATCAAGGAACACGGATACGACGAGATCCAGACCGCAGGCTTCGGCAAGGTCGGCATTGAAAAGTACGCAGAGCTTGCTCACAACGCAGGTATTGACATCGTAGGTACTCACTACGACTACAACGAAATGCTCAACGACACAGACGAAGCAATGCGCAAGCACAAGGAGATCCTCAAGACAAGCATCATGGGTATCGGCGGCATGCCTCTTGCTCCCAGAAACGACAAGCAGGAACTTTTTAAGTTCATCGACGATTTCAACAAGATCGGCGACAAGATCAAGCCCTACGGCTTCAAGCTCACATATCACAACCACCATTTCGAATTCGTTAAGTTCGACGACGGCAAGTCTATCATGGACTACCTCTACGAAGAGCTTAACCCCGAAACAGTATCCTTCTGTCTCGATACCCACTGGGTACAGAGAGGCGGCGGAAATCCCACCACATGGATCCAGAAGCTTGCAGGCAGAATCGACATTCTCCACCTCAAGGACATGGCTGTTATCAACACAGAAAACGGCACAGTTCCGCTTATTACAGAAGTGGGCAATGGTCAGATCGACTTTGACAGCGTTGTTGACGTGGCAGAAAAGTGCGGCGTTCAGTATTACTGCGTAGAACAGGATACCTGCCCCGGAGATCCTCTTGACAGCCTCAAGCAGTCTGCTGAGTATATCAAGAAGCGTTACATGGCATAAATTTCAGTTATCATTTGCGCACCTGCACAAAAGCGGGTGCGCTTTTTCACTGTGTGAGTGAAAAAATCTCCCGATATGTGATATTGATTCTTTTGTTGCAAAGTGATACAATGTTTTCAGAACCAAGCGCTTGTTCAATATAAAAATGAGGTACGAACAATGAAATTAAAAATTGGAGAAAACATAAAAAGATTGAGAAAAGACAATGATATCACGCAAGAAGAATTTGCAGAAATAATCGGCGTTTCATGCCAATCAGTTTCAAGGTGGGAAAATGATCAATGTTATCCCGATATAGAATTGATCCCAACAATTGCCGATTTTTTCAACATATCCGCAGACAAACTGATGGGCATTGATGATCAGGCTGAAAAAACAAACGTAAACAAATATCTAGACGCTTTTCAGGAAGCCATCAGTATCGGAAAGATTGAAAAATGCATTAACATTGCCAGAAAAGCAGTTGCTGAATTTCCAAACAATTATAAGCTGCTGAACAAATTGATGTATGCTCTTTTTGTAGCGGGAAGCGATGATGCCAATATCCCGAATTGGAAAGAAAACATGGAAAAATATGACTCCGAAATAGTTGCCATCGGCGAACGCATCATAAAGCATTGCCCGGATACAGAACTGAGACTTGAAGCAACCGCTCGCCTTGCTTTTCAGCACTGCGAAATGGGCAGAAAGTCAATAGGACGCGCCATTTATGAAACTATGCCTTCAATGACACATTGCAAAGAAAACGCTATATGGTGGGCGCTCGACGAGGATGAAAAGTTACCACACACAAGAGAGCGCATTGCAAAAGCATATTCAAATCTTTCTGCTGGCATATATCAACTGGCCACCTTGCTGCCGTATGAAGAAGCCTTGAAGGTTTTTGAAAAGTACCATAATCTAAAATGTCTCATGCACGACGATGAAATATATATTGGCACACACAGCAACTGCAAGATAAACTATATGATAGCAAAGATCTATTCCAAACTAGGCAAAAAAGAAGACGTCATAAAGCATCTGAAAATAGCAGCAAACGCTGCAATAGCTTTTGACAACCGACCTGACGAAAGGGTATCTTATTCGCTGTTACTTGGTAGTAGTGTTGAGAAAAAAACGGATTTTGATACCGCTGATTCCCGTCCACTCAAAGAAATACTCAAAGACATGTGGCTTTCAGAAGGTGAATTTGATATTTTGCGTGATACCGCAGAATTCAAAGAAATAATTAACAGACTAAACTGAACCACCAAACCCCTTGATCAGAACACAAAAAACGCTCCATCATAAGGAGCGTTTTTTTAATTTATATATTCAGCAATACAACAGATGCAACGCCAAGCGCGTAACCGACAAGCTGGGTTTTGGAAAGGCGTTCTTTATATATCGTCATGGCAAGGATAAAACCAAGCACAATACCGCCCGCTGAGATGACCGGGAAAAGAATGGCTGTGGGTATAAGCCCTGCAAGCACCATAACAAGGAAGTTTGTGACACCGTTTGCAAGACCTGTCACCGCACCCATGGGAATGCAACCTGCAAATTCATTTTTAAAGCTCTTTCTGTCATACAAGGAAGCAAGAGTGAGAATTGTTGTGCTGATGAGAAGAGCCATTATCATAAATTCGTTTTTGTAAGCTTCATCAAAGGCGATCTGTTGCATTTTTTGAACGGTTGAGCACATACCGTTGCCTACAAAAGCGATGATAAGGAAAATGATCCATTTTAAATTTCCTTTTTTCTTATCACCGTTGTCTTTGTTTCTGATGAGAAACAGAGAAATGAAAAGAAGCACTATGCCCGCATATCCGACCACTTTAAGCTTTTCGCCGAGAGCAATGATTCCATATACGGTGGGAATAATCAGCGAGTAGGACGAAACGAGCATTGTTATTGAAAGCGATCCGTATTTGATAGCAAGAAAAAGGCCGAGGGATGCAGACCCGTGAGAAAGCGCAAATCCAATGGAATACGGCAGCACAGCAGGGTCGAAATGAAGATTTCCCCACCCGATTATAATAAACACTATTACTGCAAAAAAGGACGTGATTGCAGAGAAAAGAAACGCGTTCGTTCCGTTATGCTTTACATTATATTGTTTTTTTGTGATACTTTGCAAAGTGCACAGTACCACTACCAGAGTAAGCCAAAGATATTGCATTTAAAAACACCTTTCAAAAATTCTTTTTTCAAAACGATATTATATCATCAAAAAGAATTTTGTCAATATACAATACCAAATTAATTATAAAATACTGACTTTTATTCAGAAAACAGTTGACATAACGACAATTCTGGGGTATAATATCTTATTGGTAAAATAGAGATATTATTGAAAGGAGTTATATAAAAATGGCACAGGTAAAACAGATAACAGTTTCCAGCGAAGGTCTTAAGAAACTTCAGGAGGAACTCGAATACTTAAAAACGATAAAACGTAAAGAAGTTGCAGAAAACATCAAGACAGCCCGTTCCTTCGGTGACCTTTCCGAAAACAGCGAATACGACGAAGCAAAAGACGAACAGGGCAAAGTTGAAAAGCGTATTGCGGACATTGAAGCAATGCTTGCAAACATTCGCGTTGTTGACGGTACAGAAGGAAAATCCGACGTCGCAGGCGTTGGTTCCAAAGTAAAGCTCCTTTACGTCGACGACAACGAAGAAGCAGAATATACAATTGTCGGCCCCACAGAAGCAGATCCCCTTTCGGGCAAAATCTCCGACGATTCTCCCGTTGGCGGCTCTATCATAAACAAAAAAGTCGGCGATGAATTTATTGTTGAAACTCCCGGCGGCAACGTAACCATCAAGATCGTTGCTATTGCAAAGAACTAAAACAAAGTCTAAAAACAAGGACGGTGCAAAAATTGAGCGAAAATCAGAATCAAAACAACAATCAGGCGCCCGCACGCACTGAAGATATAAACGAACTTATGAGAGTTCGTCGCGAAAAGCTTTCAAATCTTCAGGAAGCAGGTTGCGACCCCTTTGAAATAACAAAATATGATGTTACACACCACAGCTCTGACGTTAAGGACAACTTTGACGAACTTGAAGGCAAGGAAGTTTCTGTTGCTGGCCGTATGATGGCAAAGCGCATCATGGGTAAGGCATCCTTCTGCCAGATCCAGGACCTCAAGGGCAACCTTCAGATCTACGTTGCAAGAGATGCTGTCGGCGAAGAACCCTATGCAGGCTTTAAAAAGTTTGACATCGGCGACTTCGTTGGCATCAAGGGTACTGTTTTCAAGACAAAGACAGGCGAAACCTCTGTGCACGCCACAGAGCTTACTCTTCTTTCAAAGAGTCTTCGTCCCCTCCCCGAAAAATTCCACGGTCTCACAAACACAGACCTCAGATATCGTCAGCGCTACGTTGACCTTATTATGAATCCCGAATCAAAGGATACTTTCCTTAAGAGATCCAAGATCATCAGCACCATCAGAAAGTTCCTTGATGCCCGCGGATTTATCGAAGTTGAAACCCCCATGCTCGTTTCGAACGCAGGCGGTGCCGCAGCACGCCCCTTTGAAACACATTTCAACGCGCTCGACGAAGATTTCAAACTCCGCATTTCTCTCGAGCTCCCGCTCAAGCGCCTTATCGTTGGCGGACTTGAAAAGGTTTACGAAATCGGCCGCGTTTTCAGAAACGAAGGTCTTGACACCCGTCACAACCCCGAGTTTACCCTTATGGAGCTTTATCAGGCATACACAGATTACCACGGCATGATGGATCTTACCGAAGACCTTTTCCGCCACGTTGCAAAAGAGGTTCTCGGCACCACTACCATCGTTTACAACGGCATCGAAATGGATCTTGGTAAGCCTTTTGAGCGCATCACAATGCTTGACGCCGTAAAGAAATATTCGGGAGTTGATTTTAACGAAATCAAAACCCTTGAAGAAGCACGCAAGGTTGCGGATGAGCACCACGTTGAATACGAAGACCGCCACAAGAAGGGCGATATTCTCAATCTCTTCTTCGAAACCTTCGTTGAACACCACCTTATTCAGCCCACCTTCGTCATGGACCACCCCATTGAGATTTCTCCCCTCACAAAGAAGAAGCCCGGCAATCCCGAATACGTTGAACGTTTCGAGTTCTTTATGAACGGCTGGGAAATGTCCAACGCTTATTCCGAGCTTAACGACCCCATCGATCAGCGCGAACGTTTTGCCGCTCAGGAAGAACAGTTTGCAAACGGCGACGAAGAAGCCAACCACACAGACGAAGATTTCCTTAACGCCCTTGAGATCGGCATGCCCCCCACGGGCGGTATCGGATACGGCATCGACAGAATGTGTATGCTTATGACAGACTCTTCTGCCATCCGCGACGTTCTGCTCTTCCCCACAATGAAGACTGTGGACAAATAAAAAATTCACCCCTGCATATTACGATATGCAGGGGTTGATTTTTGTATTTTAACATTCAAAAGAATCAAGATGATTTTGGATATATTCCATGCAAAGATCTTCAAAATCTTCTTCCGATTCGTAAAATAATTCATCGCAATCGTCAAAAACTTCTCTGACCTTAGCTTCATCAAGCTTTTCATACGCTTCAATTCTTTCATCCCAATCGGTGGGCACGGGACCATCGAAAATCGACACGGCTTTTTCACAAACGTCCGCAAGCAAGTCCGACCCGATAACGCGGAAAACTTCAACGATCTCGTTTGCGTATTTTCCGGACGAACTTGTAAAGAAAGAATTAAAACCGCCGTCGTTCACTTCGCCATCAACAAACATAGCAATCATAAATCTGCGCTCGTGCTCGTTGAGAACGTCATCATTGTTGCCATAGTCGCATTTTTTAAGTATCTTGTCATAATAATACGAAAGGTCGCGTGTTTCTTCCTTGTCAGGTGATTTATCAGGGAAGATATTGTCCGACTCTTTAGGCATCTGGGCATACATTCCGTTCATAGCCGGTTTGAGAAGAGCCGAAAACCTTTCGGACATATACGAAGCTTTGTCAATAAATACCTTTTCTTTTCCGAAATAAAGGGTTATGTTGCCGTCGCGAACTCGATATTTGTCAAGATCCTTGAAAGCAAACACTCTTTTTTTGCCAAGAAAGTTTGTGTGTTCGAACTTGTCAGAGCCGACAAGGTTTATCTTGTTATTCTTCCACGAAAGGAAGGCGTATATCGACATAACAAATGCAAGTGCGACAAGTACAAAATAAAGGTACTCGTGGATATACACCGCATAGAACGAAAGACCGATAGAACCAAAAAAGAAAATGATTCCTGTCCACAGTATCCATATCTCCAAAAATACATCGGCACGTATCTTGTCGCCTTCTTTATACCCTCTCATGGGTAAAATTTTACCGAGAATCTTAATAATAAATCTAATCATATAAGCACCTACTTTCTTTTGCGATTATAACATAGTTGATTACCTTTGTCAACTATTTTGAGTTTTTGTTTAAAATGTAAGGGTTTTATTGCTTTTTGTAAACAAATTTTACCACCGAGAATATTCCTTGACTATTTTAATGATTTGAAGTATAATGATATATAATGAGAAATTTATATATTTGAAAGGTGCTTTTATGGACGACATCAAACGCGCCCGCGAAAGTTTTAGCAAGCTTAGCTTTACGGGCAAACTTGAACATATATGGTACTACTACAAGTGGTTTATCCTTTTGGGGCTTGCGGTCGTTATATTCTTTTTAACCTGTCTGACGCAGTGCGCAAACAGAAAAAACTATGACGCCACCTTTATGTATGTTGGTCCCCAGTCGATCTCATCCAATTACATCGGAGTCGTAACAGACTCTGTGGCTGATATTATGAGCGAGGATTACAACGGCGACGGATACAAGGCAGCAACCATCATTGAGGTTAACCTTGCCCCCGACAACCCCAGCACCGATACCGAAAAGCTTAACAAAGCCATGCAGTATCAGACGCGCGGCAGAGAGAGATTTTATATCGAGCGCACAACAGGCACTTCGGTGATCTATCTTGTGGACGAGGAAATATATTACCAGCTTTCAAAAGAAGATTTTCTTCTTGTTCCTTTGGAAGAAGTTCTCGGCTTTGTACCCGAAAATGCGCTTGACGAAAAGGGAATCCGAATTTCCGATCTTGATTGCTACAAATACACCGACATTTGCTATCTTCCCGCCGACACAGTGCTTTGCATTCGTCACAAGCGCGAAGGCAGCATGAAAGACGACAACGAAAAAATATATCAGGCAAATGTTGACACCTTTATTGACCTTATAACATGGGAAAACACGGAGGAATCAGAAAATGAATGAACTTCAGATGAGAGTTATTGAAAAAATAAAAAAGACAAAAATGATCGCGATCCTTCGTGCTCTGTCCGAAGATAAGATCATCCCCACAGTACAAGCCATTGTTGACGGTGGATGTGACCTTGTGGAAGTCACCTTTGACCACACAAGCACAGAAGCCCTTGCAAAAACTCCAAAAATGATTTCTATGATCAAAGAACATTTCGGCGATACCGTGGAAGTCGGTGCAGGAACCGTGCTTGATTGCAATGATGTTTGCTCTGCTAAAAACGCAGGAGCAACCTTCCTTATTTCCCCCAACGCCGACGAAGCTGTTATTAAAACAACAAAAAAACTCGGACTTGTTTCGCTTCCCGGTGCTTTAACTCCATCCGAGATCTGCAATGCGTATAACTGGGGCGCTGACTTTGTAAAGGTATTCCCCATCACAGGAAACCCCGCGGAATACATAAAAGCCATCAAAGCCCCTCTTAAACACATTCCAATGCTTGCAGTTGGTGGCGTAAACACAGACAACGCCGCAGGTGTTTTCAAAGCCGGTGCTTGCGGAATCGGCATAGGTTCGGGTCTTGTAAAGGCAGACGAAGTTGAAAAATTCGAAACTCCCGAAGATTTCGCAATTATAACAGAACGAACAAAGAAATACATGGACATCATCGCATCTGTCTGATAAAAATCAAAACGCGAGGAAAATAATGGCTGAACAAATAATCGAAGCTTTGGGTGCCATCCCAAACGAGATCAAGCTTATCATCATTTCCATGCTTCCGATAATCGAGCTTCGCGGTGCAATACCCGTGGGAGTTTTGCTCGGAATGCCGCCGATAGAATCTTTTCTGATCTCGGTTGTCGGAAATCTTATTCCTATCCCCTTTGTCATTCTGCTGGGCAGACCGATATTCAATTGGCTGAAAAAAACAAAGCTGTTTGCAGGACTGATGGAAAAACTCGAAAAACGTATTGAGAAAAAAGCCGATTCGGTTATGAAAAAAGCGGCTTTGGGACTTTATATTTTTGTTGCCATTCCCCTGCCCGGAACGGGCGCGTGGACAGGCGCGCTTATTGCTTCCATGTTTGATATGCGCTTCAAATACGCTTTACCTGCCATAGTCCTGGGTGTGCTTACAGCAGGCATTATCATGACTGTCGGTTCATACGGAATATCATCACTGGTTGGTATTTTCGTTTAAATTTTGAAGATATGCAAAAAAACTCTTGCTTTTTCTTTTAATTTGTGATATACTAAGTCTGTTGTAAAAATCATTCGCCGGAATGATGGAATTGGCAGACGTGCCGGACTCAAAATCCGGTGGTAGCGATACCGTGCGGGTTCGACCCCCGCTTCCGGCACCAAAAAAGAACGGTTATTTTGATACAAATAGCCGTTCTTTTGTTTTTTGCCCAAATTAATTGATTTAAACCTATCAAAAGGTAATTACACCACTCTTTTGGCCGTTTATATCTTTAAACGCTATCATAATAAAAAAGTTGCATATAGTTAAAAGTATTCAGTAATCGTTAAACTTATACAATAATCGTTAAAAAATAGTTTTACTAATTAAAATTCGCAAGAAGTTGCGAATATTATTAGCGAAATATGCATAATATATTGACTTTTTGGCGAATTGTGTATATAATGTATTCAAAGCATAGTATAGACAGGAGTGTGCTTATGGAAATTAGCTACAAGAAACTGTGGATAATGCTTATAGAACGGGGAATATCTCCCGCTACATTACGCAAGGACTTGAATATCGCAACCGGAACAATGACGAAGATGCGGCGTAATGAAGAGGTGGCTCTTTCCGTTCTGTTGCGTATCTGCGAGTATTTAGATTGCAACATCGGCGATATATGCGATGCTGTGAAAACTGTGGAGATGTAAAATGACAGATATTGAGTTTATAAAAACTCTTGCACAAGAGTTTCGCAAGGCATTAGAAGTCGTTGCAAACAAACGATTATATGGCAGACTGACTCTTTTTGGACGCTTCCCGCATGGATGTTGCCGTTATACAAGTGATTTGTTGGCTGAATACATGATGAGTAAGGGAATATCTGCGGGGCGTATAGAAATGATTGATGCTGAATCCAACGCCGAACAATATACACATTGCTGGTTAGTTGTAGACAATGCCATTATTGTGGATATAACAGCCGACCAATTTAATTATGAATCATATTTCAAAGAATATGAACCTATTCCCAGTTCTTATGTGGGAATGTGTGATGCTCAATATTTGCATAGTTGTTTTTATAATGCAACCTTGCAGAGCAATTGTAATGTGGGAATCAATTCCTATAACGGGGATACTCCCTTAAAATTAAAAGTTGTTTATGATGCTATCATAGAGCAAATTGAGAGCAATACTAAAAGGGGGTAATATACATGGCATTTTGCATTAACTGCGGGCAGGAACTTGCAGATGGAGCGAAGTTCTGTGCGAACTGCGGCAAAGCGGTAAACGACAGCAATTCATCAGAACAAAGAAAAACAGTATATGATGGAGTAATACACAAATGCCCGAACTGTGGGGAGCGTCTCGATTCTTTTGTGACAAACTGCCCTGCTTGCGGTTACGAGTTGCGTGGCACAAAAGCAACGAGCTGCGTGAATGACTTGGCACAAAAATTAGAAAGATCTGAATCGATTGAGCAGAAGGTTGACCTAATTCGTAATTTCTATATCCCAAATACCAAAGAAGATATCTATGAGTTTTTTATACTTGCAACCTCTAATATCAACGCCGGTGGTTATGATGTAGAAGCGTGGTATGCAAAATTAGAACAAGCCTATCAGAAAGCTAAGCTTTCTTTCGGGAAAGCACCAGAGTTTGAGTATCTTAGTCAGTTGTACAGCAAAGCCAAAAAACAGCAACGAGCAAACTCACTTACAAGAAGTATTAAAAAATCAAAAATGCTACAGTGCTTGTTGTTAGGTGCATTAGGGGCAATTCTAATGGTAATTGGTTTCTTTGGCGGCTCATTGTCTGGTGATTCTGACTCCCCGTTTTATATGATTGCTATGATAGGGTTGTTTCCAATCATTGGTGCTGGGATATATGCAATGTCCAGCGCAGAAAAGGATAAAAAATATGACAATGACAAAGATGAATAATCAAAGATTCTTCTTGTTACTTGGAAAGGAGTAATTATGGGATTGTTTGATAGAAATAACCGCAAAGGCGGTTTTATGGACGAAATACGCTGTGACGAGCCATCATACCTTATATGGAAGTGGCACCCGTCGGGTGTTCAAGAGGGTGAAACAGTTAGAGAGAACTCTATCAGATGGGGTTCTTCTCTGCGTGTCAAGGATGGTGAGGTTGCCGTTTTCGTTTACAAGCAGAAGAATGGCACAATGCAAGACTTCATTGTCGGACCCTTTGACCAGATAATCAAAACAGCAAACTTCCCCGTACTGTCAAGCATTATCGGCTTGGCTTATGAGGGCGGTACACCTTTTCAGGCAGAGGTCTATTTCATCAACCTTGCCCGTATTATCCAAGTAAAGTTTGGAGTTCCTTTCTTTGATGTGTATGACCCCAGATTTGAGGACTTCGGCGTTCCCGTTGCCGT
>JAFYUZ010000043.1 GCA_017549365.1 Clostridia bacterium | reverse complement strand
TCCTTCATTTCCTGCTGAGAGAAAGCGTCGATGGGCTTTTCGAGTGTTGTGCCGTTCTGTGCGCACCAGTCTTCGATAAGCTTGTCTGCACGGAAACGCTCGTGACATTCGCGGCAGTCCATAAGGGGATCGGAAAATCCGCCGAGATGTCCGGATGCCACCCATGTCTGGGGGTTCATAAGGATGGCGGCGTCAAGACCTACGTTGTAGGGGTTTTCCTGAACGAACTTTTTCCACCATGCCTTTTTGATGTTGTTCTTGAATTCAACACCGAGAGGACCGTAGTCCCATGTGTTTGCAAGGCCGCCGTAAATTTCGCTGCCTGCGTATACGTAACCTCTGCCTTTGCAGAAAGCTACGATTTTTTCCATTGATTTATCTGTGTTTTTCATTTAGGATTTCCTCTCTGAATTTACAATAATAACTTATTATATACCAATACTTTTGATTTTTCAAGTGTTTTTGACTTTTTTATCACAAAGTTTATGCATTTATTGTATTTTTGCGCAATTTGTGCTATAATCTTATTAAAATTCATTAAATCCAAGAGGAAAATGCATGCATACATACAAACTTATCGCCTCGGATCTCGACGGCACTCTGCTTGACAACAGCGCCTGTGTGAGCCGCGAAAATCTCGATGCCATAGCGGCGCTTTCAAAAATGGGCGTTCATTTTGTCCCCTGCTCGGGCAGAACTTTTTCGGAGCTTCCGGCGGTGCTGAAAGAAAACGAAAACATCCGCTACGTCATACACTCCAACGGTGCCGTGGTTTTCGATACAAAATCAGGAAAAAGAATTCTCAACTGCATACCAAACGAGCTTTGCCGAAAGGTGCTTGACGTTTTAAATTCTTACAAGACCCACGTGACATTCCGCATGAATGGCGAATGTTACGTGGATGCACGTTTTCAGGATGCGGCATCCTGGGATTTTTACAACGTCTGCGAGGCTCACCGCACTGTGGTGCGCGATTACGCCATATATCTTGAAGATTTTAACGAAAAAAGCTATGGTGCCGACAACGTTGAGGTTTTGGTCGCGTTTTTCCACGATCACGAAGAAAAGCTTTCTTGCATCGAAAAACTGAAAAAAGAACCTCGTATTCACGTGGTTGAGCTTGACGAAAACAACATAGAGGTGGTTTGCTCGACGGCAGGCAAAGGAAACGCCCTTGTCTCCCTGTGCGCGCTTCTTGATATTGATATTTCGGAAACCATAAGTCTCGGTGACAGCGGAAACGATATCAGCATAACGCAAACGGCAGGTCTCGGGCTTGCCATGTCCAACGCCTTTGATTCGCTGAAAGCCGTGGCAGATGAAGTGATCTGTTCTAACGAAGAACACGTGGCAAAATATATACTCGAGCACTATTTTTCATAAAGGAGAACACAAATGCTTTCTGTTGACCTTATATACCTCGGCAACGAAAAGGAAAAATACTACAACGAAGCCGCCGATGAATACATAAAGCGCCTGTCGGCCTACTGCTCTTTCAAGCAAAAAAATATCAAGGACGAAAGACTCTCGAACGAACCGTCGCAAAACGAGATAAACTCTGCCCTTGAAAAAGAAAGCAAAAAGATCTTTGAAGCACTCCCCGACCGTTCTTACAAAATAGCCATGTGCGTCGAAGGAAAGCAGATGTCGTCCGAAGAGCTTGCCTTGCTTTTCGACTCTCTGCCGTCAAAGGGATATTCAGGGATTTCGTTTGTCATCGGAAGCTCGTGCGGACTTGCGGAAAACGTGAAAAAATCCTGCGACCTGCGCCTTTCGGTATCGAAAATGACCTTTCCCCACAAGCTTTTCCGCGTGATGCTGCTCGAGCAGATATACCGAGCATTCACCATAAACGCGGGAAGCAAGTATCACAAATAACACGATCAAAACAAAAAAGAGGCATTACGCCTCTTTTATTATTTCCACAAAAGTTTTGCCGCCGAAACACCGTTGTGCGGATAAAACACGCTGAGGATATAGTATGTTCCGTCGGTGTCTTTCACGATCTCGGGCGCATGGGCGCGGAGCATGGTTATGGGCGCTCCCGTGTCAATCCCCTCTATCGTTTCGGAAGCGTAGACAAAAGTCCTTTCGTCGTAATCGCCGTTGTTTCCGTCCCACACGCTGACAAAAAGATAGTATATTCCGTCTTTTTTCAAAAGGTAGGGCGATTCAAGCTGTGCACCGCCGAATTTGTCGGAAAGAAGCAGTTTTTCGTCCGAAAAGTCCTTGAAATCGACGGTGGTTCTGAATTTCAGAGAAAGACCGTCGGTGTAAACGAAATAATGTACCCCGTCCTCGGTATATACGTACGGGTCTCTTGACATGGGATTTGAACCCGAAAAAAGCACCCGTCTTTCCCAATTTTCAAAAGATTCGCTCTGTGCAAGCCTCATGACGCCGGGACTGTAAAAAAGTGCGTTTTTGCCGTCAAGCTTCATGATATGCGGTGCCCAGATCTCGGGTTTTTCGTCAGCTCTTTCGGATGGATAAAGCACCTTTTCACAATCAGAAAAAGAATTTTCCCTGAAAATTTCCGAAAAGCTTTTTCCCTCGGCTTTTGCGTGGAAAAGCTGATATTCCGCCTCGTGCACGTCGGCACCCGAGTCGTATGCTCCCTTGAAATCCAACGGCTTCGGATGGCTGATTCCGATCATGTGCCATTCGTTTCGGTCATTCATTATCGAAAAATCGTTTGCCAGCCACTCGGAATAAAATTTTCCGTTTTCAAAGCTTTTTGTATGGGGTCCACGGTAGGTATCACCCTGCGGAGTATATATTTTTAAGTATTCGCCGTCTATTACGGGGTATGGGATCTTCTTGTATATCACAAAAAGGTCATCTCCTTTCGAAATAAGGAAGCACCGATATGGGTGCATCGACCGTAATCGTCTGTCCGCCGTCATACATTTTTTCGCCAAGATATGCCCATCTTCCCTGCGGAAGCTTTACCTCGCGCGCAGTCTTACCTTTTTGAAGCACGGGAGCAACGAGGATCTTGTCACCGAGCATAAACTGATCGGTCACCTTTTCAAATCCTTCGTTCGGGAACTCGTACTCCATATATCTTGCAATAGGCTCGCCCGTTTTGCCTGCATTTTCGGCAAGGGTGAGTATGTAATAGGCATATTGGGTATGAAGTCTTGCCGCTCGCAGGCAAAGAATGGCGTTTTCTTCCGAAAGTACACGCCAGGGAGCAACAGAAAACTGCATCATCGGCATAAGCGCCGCACACTGGGCGTATCGCACCACAAGCTCCTGATCGAGTCTTTGCTCAAGTCCTTCGCCTTCAAAAAACGAGTATTCTCCCCCGCCGATCATATCGGGGCAGGTATAAGCATAGCCCATGATACCCTGGGTGAGGGTGTTGGGAACAAGGCTTGCCATTCCGTTTTCGTCCCAGCTGTGGAACTTGTCGGCAAGGCGTTGTACAAGGGGATATCCCTGGCATCCGACGCAGGCGCGGTATTCGTTGTATTTATAGTTAAGACCGAATTTCGCCCACAGCTCCGAAAAAACGTTGGGGTCTGCCATGCCAAGCGAAAGCTTGTCGTTTTCATAAAAGCGCGCATCGCCTGCATCAAACTTAAATCCGTCAATGCCGTATTTGTCGCAAAGAGAGCGCAGTTTCATATCGTACCAGAGAATAGCTATGGGGTTTGTGAGATCAAGAGTTGCCGAATATCCGTCCCACCACTCGTGAAGCGAAACTTTGCCGTTTTCGGTCTTTGTCAAAAGATCCTTGTCACGAAGATAGCGAAACTCGGAGCTATCGGGAGAAACATACGGACAGGTCCATAACATCACCTTGAATCCCAGTCCGTGAAGCTCGTCGACCATTCCCTTTGGATCGGGAAAACGCTCTTTTTCAAACTCCCAGCAGCCGTAATACTTCTGCCAGCAATCGTCTATCATCAAAATTCCCGCGGGATATCCGTTTTCTATAAGTCCGTGGGCATATTTCAAAACGTCCGCCTGGTTTTGGTTGTATCTCAGTTCGATCCACGTGTTGTATTGAGGAGTTTCAAAAAACTCACGGGGAGGTATGCCGCGCTGGGGAGCAAAATGCTCTTTTGCCGCCGCAAGAAAAGTTTCCTTAAGATTGGAGCCCGCCTCAATAAGCTCGACCGCGCCTTCGGTTGATATCGAAAGTTTGCCGTCTTTGGCATCTATCTTAAAACAGCTGTCGCTGTAAATATATCTTCCTTTGTTCGAAATAAGGATTGGGCAAACCTGGTTTGTCGTTCTGTTCACCGAAAAATCGGCACTGTAACACGACTGCTCTGTCAGAGGAAATTGCACGCCGTCGCTTGCGCAAAGACCATACCAACATTCACCCTCGCGAAAATCTACGTTGTAAGTATTCATGGTTTTCTCCTTTTAATACAAGGACAGTCCGGCGGAAAAATTCCTCCGGACTGTGATGTGTCAGTTCTTTGCCTTGAGAAGATCGCGGATCTCTGTGAGAAGCTCTTCTTCCTTGGAAGGCTTGGGAGGCTCTGCGGGCTTCTGTTCTTCTTCCTTCTTCTTAAGAGCTTCTGCCTTCTTGCGGATGGAGGAAACAACCTTTACCATCATGAAGATGCAGAGTGCGATAATGAGGAAGTCGATGACGGTCTGGATGAACATACCGTAATCAAGTGTGAGGGCGGGCTTCAAAACTTCGCCTGCTTCGTCAAGAACTTCAGCGCGAAGAACAGCCTTTGCATTGCTGAAATTCATTCCGCCTGTGGCAAGGCTGATGAGGGGGGTGATGATGTTGTTGACAAGTGCGGTTACGATCTTGCCGAAAGCCGAGCCGATAATCATGCCGACTGCCATATCAATGACGTTACCCTTGGATATGAACGCTTTGAATTCCTTAAACATAGTTTTTCTCCTTTATTTTAAAAAATTATGGACTGTTTTTTATTCGTAGTATTCTCTTTTAAGAATACCGACGTAAGGAAGATCTCTGTAAAGCTCGTCAAAATCAAGACCGTAGCCGATAACAAACTCGTCCGGAATTGTAAAGCATCCGAAATCTACCGAAATGGGCTTTTCGCGGCGATCGGGCTTGTCAAGCAGGGTGCAGATCTTTATGTCGCCTGCGTTGTGTTCTCGCTTGAGATAATTAACCAGCCAGAAAAGAGTGTTGCCGGTGTCGAGAATGTCCTCGACGATAAGTACGTTGTAATCGGAAAGGTCCTTCTTTTCAAGGCCTGCCTTTATCACGATCTCGCCCGATGAAACGGCACTTTTTCCATACGAAGAAAGGCGCATAAAATCCACTTCCATGGGAAGGTGCACCGCCTTCATAAGGTCTGCCATAAAAACAACCGAACCTTTAAGTATTCCGAGAAGAAGAAGTTTTTTATCGGAATCTCCGTAATAATCTTCGATCTCTCGGGCAATTTCTGCCACTCTTGCTTTGATTTGCTCTTCGCTGCACAGTACTCTTTCTACCGCTTTTTCGTAATTGCGATCCATAATAACTCTCCGAATTATTTATTTTCATTTAAAAGTCTTTCGTTGCGCTCGCGCTCTGCCTGAGACAGGCGGAGATATGTGGGCGAAAGTGCGCTTCCGCCATACTGCGACGCATCAAACGACTCTTGTTTTAAAATTTCATATCCTGCCCGCGCCACCGAAAATGCGTCCTGCAAAAGATCGCCGGGCAATGCCGGGGAAATCTTCAGGTCTTCGCTGCCGGGATATTTTTTGTAAAGGTTGTAAAACAGTGCCGCGCCGTCTCCGCAAAGAACTATCTTTCTTTTCGGATATTTTTCGCACAGCTCTGCCACAAGCTCTTTTGCCGTTATCACACGGTCTTCGCACAATCTTTTCGCCCTTTTGCTTTTAAGGCTGAAAAGCGCGTTATAAAACTGTTCGCGCCTTGCGTCCATAACGGGACAGACAACAACGTTGTCCCCGTATGCGCAAAGATTTAAGGCAAGACTGTAAAGGGTGGATACGGGAATGCAGACGGCATTTTCCCCTTGCGAAAAGGCAAGTCCCTTGACGGTTGATACCCCGATGCGCACCCCTGTGAAAGAACCGGGGCCCGAGGTTATAACAAAGGCGTCCACCGAAGACAGCGGGACGTTTGCCAACGACAGAGCCTGCCCGATCATCGGCAACAGACTTTCACTATGAGTCACCGTGCTGTTGAGAACAAGCCTTGATACCGGAACAAGGCCCAGAAGCTCATCCTCTTTGGCAAGACAGACGGCGGCTGTTTTTGCAGTCGTATCGACCGAAAGAATATACATGAAATTTCCTCTTGGTAAAAACTTTTTTTGCATCTTCCGATGCATAATAAGATAATTATACTATGATTTGCGCCGTTTATCAAGCGCTTTTTTAAAAATTCGGCAAATTTAGCTAAATTTTTACTCACTCTTCATTTCGGACAGAAGAACGTCCTTGTCTTTTGTCTGCATGACCTTGATGATTCCGTTGGCAACGCAATCAAGCGGATCTTTCGAAACATAAACATTAAGATGCGTCTTTTCGGAAATAAGGGTGTCTATTCCCGAAAGAAGCGCTCCGCCACCCGTCAGCATGATGCCGTTGTCGTAAATATCCGAGCACAGCTCGGGGGCGGTTGCCTCGAGAGTTGTCTTTATTACGTCAACAATGGCGTTCAGCGGTTCTTCAAGAGCTTCGCGGATGTCGCTGGAATAAACGTTAAGTGCCGCAGGAAGACCTGTGAGAACGTTTCTGCCTCTGACCTCGATAACGCCGAAGTCGGTGGAAGGATGAGCCGAGCCTATGGCGATCTTTATATCCTCCGCCGTGCTCTCACCGATCACGACGTTGAATCTTTTTTTGATATACGAGACGATGGCTTCGGTACACTTATCCCCCGCAATGCGAAGAGATGCGGAATTGGCAATGCCGCCCAGCGATATCACCGCAACCTCGGTGGTTCCGCCGCCGATATCCACAACCATACATCCGCAGGCGGCTTTTATGGGAAGTCCTGCGCCAATGGCGGCGGCAACAGGCTCTTCGATAAGAGCCACACTTTTTGCCCCTGCCTCAAGCGCCGCCTCCTGCACCGCTTTTTTCTCGACGTCGGTGACGCCGTAGGGAATGCAGATCACGATATTCGGTTTTGATATAAGAATACTGTTGCCCACTGCCTTTTTGATAAAGACCTTAAGCATTTCGCTGGTCAGTTCGAAATCGGCAATGACCCCCTCGCGCAGGGGGCGCATGGCGTTGATATACGGAGGGGTCTTTCCGTACATGGTCTTTGCTTCGTCGCCCACCGAGATCACGTGGTTCGAGCGCGAATGATATGTGACATAGGAGGGCTCGCGGATGATTATGCCGCCGTGCTTTGTGCAGACAAGAGTGTTCGCCGTACCCAGATCTATGCCGATATAGCTTCCCGTCATGCTTTTTCCTCCTTCAGTTTTTTTATTGTATCAACTATCTTTGCAGGGTTCATAACGATGTCCGTTTTGTCAACAAAAACAGTATCGTAGCCCGCACGCTTGAGTTTCGAGCGTTCAAAAGCCGCACCTGCCGCCGCGTTTTCGGTGATTACGGCATATTCTTTTTCGTCCAAAGTGACGATGGCACGTCTTCCGTATTCGGCGGTTCTTACGTCAAATCCGTTTTCTGTCATTATGCGGCAGAATTCAAGTAGGTATTTGTCATACACTTCGTAAGAATCTTCCTTGCCGCCGCGGATCATTTTTCCGCCGGAGCAAGCAATTCCCGCAAAGGCAAAAAGGTCGATGGCACCGCGGGATGCCGCAGTTTCGGGGTGCTTGTCGCAGGATGCGGACGAAACAACAATTGTGCGCTCGGCACCGCTTTCAAGCACGGCGCACGAAAGCTCGAAACCGCCAAAGCAGTTTCTTCTTTCGTCGTCAATAACGCCACAGGTGATGCATCCGCCCGAAATATCGTCCTTGCCGTAAACGGTCGAAACGTAAAGAATGTCGCAGGTTCCCTTAAGCTTCGCTCCTGCATATGATACGCTTATCATACCCGAATTCATTGCGTTTGCCACGGCTTCGCTCTTTTCGGCAACCGCCGACAAAACCTCTATTATTGCGTGGCACTGATTTTCCGAGAAGGTCAGAACGCCGATACAAAGTCCGCTGTCTTTTTCAAGCTCTTTCATTATTTCAAGTCCCACCGTCTGCGCTTCGAGCACGTTGGTGTGACGTTCTTTATCAAACGACGTCAGAGGCGATCTTAAAAATTCTATCTTTTTGTTGCCGTAAAATCTGCAGTTGTCGTACACATCCTCGCGGCAAAGGGTATAGATCGGAAGACCGGCGTTTATGCAGTCTGTGGCAAAACTGTCGTTTGCCGCCGAGCGCTCGCCCGTAAATATCAGCTTGTGCCGTGCAACGTTAAGTGCCGGAAGCACACGGGCAGTCGGCACAAAATGCGCCGAGCAGACTATCATATTTTCAAAATCCGAAAGTATGCCTGCGTAATACGGCTCGGCAATTATTATCGGGAAAAGGGTCTTTATGGTATCGCTGTGGCGCAAAATCAGCTCTTCTGCCGAAAATCTTGCATCGTCAATACTCTCGCCGAAGGCTTTTGATCTTTCTGCGTTGGAATTGATATGATTTACGCAGTTTTCGACGTAGGCAAGCTTTTGCGCATTCAGATTGCGCACCGCTTTTTCCTTGGAAAGAAGCGCGTAACGGGCGGCATCTTCCGAATATTCACCCGCAAGATAGAAAGACCTGTCATTAAAGGATATCTGCTTGAGCGCAAGAGATAAAAGCGAACGGTTGAAGATCTTTTGGGTGTTTTCGTTATATCTTGAGTTTTCAAGGTATTTTACAAAGCAGGAAAGTCCGCGTTTTTCGCACTCGGCGGCGCACTTGTTGTAGTTCGCCACGTCGGATATCTGATCTGCCGCGCTCTTCCAGTCGGAAAGCATTTTTTCAATTCCGAGATCCGAGAAGATACCCGAATCAAAGTTCATGTTGTAAAGATCGGCGCCCAGCATCTTTGAAAGCGAAACAAATCCGCCATCGTCCGAGAAGGTGCGGTCAAAAACACCTGCGGTTCCGATGATCGCCGCAACGTTCAGCTTGTCAGAGCAGAAGGCGTGTGCCGACGGGAATTTTTCTGCGGCATCGTGGCGCGCCTGCGAATCGGTGCCATAGATCTTTTTAAGAAGAACGTCCGCCATCTTGACAAAATCCACAAGCTTCGATATCTTGTTCCAATCGGAAACACTTCCGTTCCAGTATTCTCCGAAAAGTGTCTGCATTTCATCACACGAGCTTTCGATCACATCTGCCTGTTTTTCTCTTTCCGAAAGCAGCTGCAACACTTCGGGCACGGTTTTTTTCTGAAGATCCGACGGAACAGATACCGTGCGGAAGGAATTTATTTTTTTCGTAATTTCGGAATGGCTCATTTCGCCGCGGCTTGTCCATTCCACAAAAAGCTCGCTTCCGCAGACAGTGTATATTTCTCTGTCAAATTCGCAAAGCTCTCTTTCGATCTCGGCAATTTTCGCGGAGCATCCTTTGAGATCTGCGATTTTTTTGGAAACGGCGTATATATCACAGCAAAGCAGTTCTTTCGTGGTGTTTTTGTCGTATTCTTTGGAAATAAGAACGTTGAGCGACAAAAATGCGTGCACCGAGGGAAGATTTTTCAATGCGTCAAGCTCAAATCCCGTTTCACGCGCAATATTTTCGCAACCCTTTGAAAGATCCGAAAGATCCTTGTCGCACTTTTCGGCAAGATGAAGGAAGGCACGCTGATCGGGCACCTCTTCGGTAAGATGCGCTCTGAAAAGCGGATGCTTTGAAAAACCGTCACACGGGGTAAGCTTTGAAGCCGCTCGGCAAAGAGCAAGGGGGGACGCAAAAACTGCCTCGGCACTTTCCCTTGAAAGATCCGGGAAGAATATCGTTTCGGGTTCAAGGCATATCTTCTTTTCCTCGTCAGACAAGCCTCGTCCTGCCCTGATATACGCCTTTGCCGCCTCATTGAAGGTGAAAGCAAAACTGTAACGGCGGTTTTTGGCAGAGTAGTATTTTGCAAATTTGTTGCGCAGATCGGAGATTTCTCCGTCGTCCCCTTCTATGTTGAGAGGTACGGGAATCTGGGACAGCGAAATCAGCTTTTCTCTGATGCTCGCCTTTATATCGGTGTCAGACGAAAGGATAAGAACCGCATTGTCAAGTCCGAGCTTTTTGAATTCGCGAAGAACAGCGCGTCTTTCGTCTCTGTTTTCCGATACCACAACGGCTCTCTTGCCGTGTCTTAAACAATTGCAGGCAACCGCCGTTGAGATGCGGCACTGCTTTGCAAAATCAACTCCGTCCACAACAAGGTCGCGATCGTTTGCAAAGGAAGCGGCGGCAAGCTCGTTTTCGGCAAAAAGGTCGGGGGCACAAAAAGCGGTGTCGGCAAAATCGACCTCGCAATCATCGGTAAGCCACTCGTTTTCCTTTTTCTCGTCCGACAGTATCGCAAGAGACAGAGGATCTGACGTTATTTTTTCGTATCGGTCGATCATCTGGAACGAAATAAGGCTGTCCTTACATTCAAATCTTCCGAGAGCCGATTCTTGCGAAAGAACATATTCTCCGCCCGATGCGGCGCAGAAATTTTTGAAGCAATCGAGAATGCTTTCGACACTTCTGTTGGGAAGTCCGTTTTCGGCAAAGAATTTTTTGCCCGTCGCCGTCGATCTCAACTTTTCGCAAACAAGGCGGTTGAGATAGGGCTTTGGTGACAAAAATTCAAAATATATAAGGTCGTCGCCGCAGATAAGATCCACGGGATATAGCGCAAGAGGTGCGGAAAGCTTTGATGAATTCAAAAATCCGCAGGCAAGGTAAAGCTCGCCTTTTTTGTCGGACAAAAGCGCCTTTGCCGATGCAAGAATAGCCTCAAAATCCGATTGTGTCGCATTGCGGGCATCGCAAACGATTATTCTGTCTTTCGAAAAAGCCGCCTTTTCCGCCTTTGAAAGGTCGGAGAAGGAAACCGAAACCTTATTACATCCGACAAAATCCACAAGAGAAGAATGTTCGGAATCGCAAAGGCTTTCGGCAAGCGACGATATGTCCTTTTTTTCGGTCTGTGTGTTTTCCGAAAAGCTCTTGACAACCGCCGCGGTTTCTTCTTCAAGCGCCTTGTCGGGGCAAGCGATCTTTACGCCCTGCGAAAAGGCGGTGCAGATATCAACGGCGTAAATAAGTTCTTCGTCAAAAGTTTTTTCGTATGCCGCACGTTCGGCATCGTCAAGCTCAATGCTGTGGCCGGTGAAAAGGCAGGATACGTCGAAAAACGATGCTTTGCCGCTCTCGATCACACTTCTCAGCTTTTCGCCCGAGGTGCATACGGGAAGAGAAAAAGCGTACGCTTCTTTTACAACACCGCAAAGAATGTGCGGAGCTTTTTTGCCCTTAAGCACGGCAAGGGCGGGGCGAAGCCCTGCGCGAAGCGCGCACGAGCAATATATAAGCGCCATTTCAAGAGGAGTCACCATCGCCGAACGCTTGGTGAATATCGTGTCCATACTCTCGTAAGAAACGTCGTGCAAAACAAAATCACATTCGCGTACGGAATATACCATTCTGCGGCGGCGCAAAACGTCATAAAGTCCCGAAAAGCTTCTGCACTCGGGGATATCTGCAATTTTTTTGATTTCGGGATGGCAGGGAGACAAAATCGAAGCAAAAACAACGGGAGATGCAGACGACGGAAAAATTCCGTGGGGCAAAAGTGTCACGGGGGCGTCGCCCATGTACTTTGTGCCGTCCACAGTCACCTCAACACACAGTTTTCCCGCGACGGGAGCTTTGAGATTTGCAAAAAATTCCTTTTTCACCGAAAGGGACACCGAAGTAAAATCGAAATAAGTCGTGTCACTGTCCTTTTCGCAAATAAGCTCGCCTGAAAAAGCAGGTGTTCTTTCGATGAAAAAACCTGCCTTTGAAAGACCGTAAATATTTATCGACACCGAGTAGACTTTCGGTTTTTCAAGTCCTGCAACGCGTACCTGTGCAAGAGGCTTTGCACCCGCGGCATATATGGCGGGAGAAAAAACCGGGCAGGCTATCGGAGTCACCGTTATTCTGTTATTCGTTTCTGTTAAATTAATCATCTGCACAACCTTCTGAACTGTTGATTTACATAACTATACAATTATAGTATAACAAATTCCTTTGCGCTTTTCAACTGTTTTGGACGAAAAAAATACAGAAACACGTCTCCGTGTCTCTGTATTTTTGCAAATATTATTCAATAACAACGTCAATTTCGAAAATGCCGTATTTTTTAAAGAGCTTCACGGCGTTTTCGTCTATTCTTTCGCCGCTGGTGACGATCGGGATCGCAGGGGGGCAGGAAACCGCGGGGCATCCGCAAATACGTCCCCTCGCTTTATCCGCCGATACTTTTTCTCTCGGTGCAAAGACAGCTTGCCTTATACTCAAAGCCTTTTCACATCGGGTGGGAAAAGGCTTTTCGCAATCGATCGCTTTTTTGGCACAAAGATGTGCAAAAGCATTTTCGAGCCGGACAAAATCGCACTCGCAGTTGTAGGAAGATGCCATCAAAACCACGTAGTCGCCGTCGGAAAATTCCACCTCGATCTTGTTGTCGCAAAGCACCTTTTCAAGCTCGCCCGCGCAAAAGCCCGAAGCGGCAAGATCAACGACAAGCTTCGTTTTCTCATCTCCGACAAGAACAAAGCCTTTTGACGTCAAAAGTTTTTTTATCTTTTCAACTCTTTTTGTACATTCCTCAAGCTCTGCGGCAAAATCCTTTGCAAGATATCCGTTGCAGGCATCAAGCGACTGCAGGATGAGATACGACGGGCTTGTGGATGCAAACACCGACAACATATTGCGTGCATTTTCCACGTATGCCGACGGCGCTTTTTTTGAGATATGAAGATATCCGCCCCCCGTCAGCACGGGCAAAGTCTTGTGCGCCGAATCGCAACACATATGAGCCCCCAGCGTTATGGGATGGATATCGTCTTTCAGAAATTTCAGATATGCGCCGTGGGCATTGTCAACAAGAAGCGGAATGCCGAATTCGTCGCAAACCTTTGCAATACCCGAAACGTCGGCAATGTTTCCGAGATAATCGGGAGATGTGATATAAACGGCACAGGGTGCCTCGTCAAGGGCGCAAAGGGCATCTCTTACCTGTCCGCTCGTTATCGGGCAGGAGCAAAGGCCTTCGCCTTTTTCGGGATAAAGCCACTGTACATCGATATCAAGAAGTGCACAGCCGTAAACAAACGCCTTGTGTGCATTGCGGGCGGCAAGAACGGTTTTTTTGCCGTACCTTCCGCAGGTCGCAAGGGCAAGCATCGCCTTGATCGAAAGAGACGAGCCCTCGGTGGAATAAAAGGTGTGCGCCGTACCGAAAATCCTTGTGGCGTTTTGCTCGCTCTCGGCAATTATGCCGTCGGCAGAATACAAAACGTCGGCGCCCGAAATTTCGGTTATGTCTGCGCTTTCACAGCCCACAAGGTTTTTGCCCTTGTGTCCCGGCATGTGAAATCGGGAAATTCCGCTTTTTCGGTATTCCTCCACAAAATCGCAGATGGGAGTGGTGACCTTTTTTTCGTTCATATCATTCTTCGTCTTCCGACTGCGCCACCTGCATCATAACGGCGCATTCGATACGCTTTTTAAAGAGCTCGCAACCGTATTCGTAAATACCGTTGACGCTTCCCGTGGCGTGGTATGCGTTTGCCGCGCATCCGCCCGAACAATAAAGGCGTGCCCAGCAATCCTTGCACTCTTTTCTGGCATAGGCGTTGCACGAACGGAACTCGTCCTGTACCGCCTTGTTTGTAACACCGTCCCAGATGTTGCCGAGACTGTATTTTTCATCACCGACAAACTGGTGGCAGGGATAAAGCTCGCCCCAGGGGGTAACCGCCATATATTCCGTGCCCGAGCCGCAACCTGTTATGCGCTTGTAGATGCACGGGCCGTTCTTGAGATCAAGCATGTAGTGATAGAAGGTGAACGGTCTTCCCTCTTTTTTGCGCTTTATCATTTCCTTTGCAAGGATCTCGTACTGCTCGAAGAGCTTGGGAAGATCCTCTTGTGTCAAAGCATACGGATCGTCGGGAGGACAAACCACAGGCTCCATCGAAAGCTCGGTAAAGCCGAGGTCTGCCATATGGAAAATATCGTTTGTGAAATCCACGTTCTGATGAGTGAAGGTGCCGCGCATATAATAGCCCTTGCCGCCTCTTGCGTCAACCAGCTTTTTGAATTTGGGAAGTATTCTGTCGTAGCTTCCGTTGCCGGCATAATCTTTTCTGAAATGGTCGTGCACTTCGCGGCGTCCGTCAAGGCTTAAAACGACGTTGCTCATTTCCTTGTTGAGAAAATCGATAACCTCGTCGTCGATAAGCAGACCGTTTGTGGTAAGAGTGAAGCGGAAGTTTTTGTTGTGTTCCTTTTCAACACTTCTGGCGTATGCCACAAGCTGTTTTACCACGTCCCAGTTCATAAGGGGTTCGCCGCCGAAAAAGTCTACCTCGAGATTGCGGCGGGTGCCCGAATTTGCAATGAGAAAATCAAACGCCTGCTTACCCACTTCAAAGCTCATGACTGCGCGATCGCCCTGGTATTTTCCCTGGCTTGCAAAGCAGTACGAGCAGTTGAGATTGCAGGTGTGTGCCACGTGCAGGCACATGGCTTTTATGACGTTTGAATTGTTCTTGTAACTGTATGCAAGATCCTCGTATTCGTCCTTTGAAAAGAGCTTTCCGTTTTCTTCAAGACTTCTGACATCGCCGATACATTCAAGAACTTCTTCGCGGGTGACATCGGGAAGATCTTTGTACTTTTCAAGAATTGCGGACACTATTTCTTCCTCGGTCGAAGTTTTGTACATTTCGATGATGTCATACGCCACTTCGTCGACGGTGTGCACCGAACCCGAGCAGGTATCGAGCACGATATTGTATCCGTTCAGTTTATACTGGTGTACCATGTTTTACCTCGTAAATTGTATGTAATAATACGAAACGCTGTCTTTTCGTCAAAAAAGACAGCGTTCTTATCAGAAAAACCAATAATTATTTATTCTGATTTTCGCATTGCTGGTTTGCAACGCCGCAAGATGTCTTGCAAGCAGACTGGCAGGATGTCTGGCATTCGCCACAGCCGCCGTTCTTAACAGTCTTTGCGATGTCCTTTGTTTCGATAGTCTTGATTCTGCTCATTGATAAAACCTCCGTTTCATAATTTGTATAAGCAAAAAACACTTATCATCCTGTTTATTATATCACAACAAAAAACGCTTGTCAATAGGGAGAAAACCATTTATTTGCTGTAATTATCTTTCGGCCAATGACCGTAGGTCTGGTAAACTCCCCCGGGGGTTGCCGCCCAAAGCGCGGCGTTTACAAGAACTTTTCTGACGTTTTCGTCATAAAAGGTGGGGTGAGTTTCGTGTCCCGGGCGGAAATAAAAGATCTTTCCGTTGCCGCGTTCAAAGCAGCATCCGCTGCGGAAAAGCTCGCCTCCCGAAAACCAGCTGGCAAAAACCACGTCGTCGGGATCGGGAATATCAAAATGCTCGCCGTAGGTTTCCTCTTTCGGAAGCTCGAAATATTCGGGAAGTCCCGCCGCGATGGGATGGGACGATTTTACCACCCAAATGCGCTCGAGATCGTCGGATTCGCGCCATTTCACCTTGCATCCCGTGCCCATGAGCTTTCGGAATATTTTTGAAGCGTGACCAGAATGCAACACCACAAGACCCATGCCCTCAAGCACTCTTTTGTGTATTCTGTCGGCAACTTCGTCCAAAATCTGATTGTGCAGACAGTGCGCCCACCAGAAGAGCACGTCGGTGTTGTCAAGCACTTCCTGCGAAAGTCCGTGCTCGGGCATTTCGAAAACCGCCACCTTCGTTTCAAATCTGCCGTCTTGTTCAAGAGCCGAGCAGATGGCGGCGTGAATACCGTCGGGATATACTTTTCTGACACTTTCGTGGATCTTTTCGTGGTGAAATTCGTTGTATACAGTAACTTTAATCTTTTCCATGCGAATTCTCCTTAAACTTTTTTGTCTTTCGAAAGTCTTTTGCCGAACTCAAAGCCGATTATGGCGCAGGTGGAAGCTGTTGGCAAGGAAAATTTTGCGTCCGAAAAATACGGGATGCTTACGATGTCGTCGCAGTTTGCCACAAAATCGGGGGATATTCCCCTTTTCTCTCCGCCCACAAAAAGAACTGCGGGAAAGCACGGCTCAAAATCAAAAAGCTCGGTACATTCGGCGGTTTTTGCGGCGCAAACGGTGAAAAAGCCTGCTTTTTTCAGCATCTTCATAAAGTCTGCGTGGTCTTTTGCATCCTTCATTTCGGGCATTGTGGCAATGTGACACATTTCGGTTGCCCCCGCAGACGATCTTGCACAAACCCCTGCCGCCGACATCCAGTTGCGTTGCGGAACAATTATGCCGCAAGCTCCCGCGGCATACAGATTTCTGACCGAATAACCGAAGTTGAACGGATCCTCAACTCCGTCAAGCACGGCGACAAAACCGCCGTTTTCTGCGGTTTTTGAAAGAAGCTCCGATAAAGGGGTAAATATTCTTTCTCCGCACACTGCGGCAATCCCCCCGTGAGATGTGCCCGCGTCCTCATGCTTTTCAAGAAAGGCATCAATAACAGCTCTTTCGCACAGCTCTGTCGGAATATTCTCTTGCTCGAGAAGTTTAAGAAATCCAAGAACCTTTCTATCGCGTTTTTTTACCTTTTCGGCGTCGATATAGCAAAGATGGACCTTGCGGCTCTTGTATTTTACGGCGGCGCTTACCGAGATCATGCCCTCAAGAATGCACACGCCGTCTTTTTCAGAAAGGATCATTGCTTGTTCTCGCTTTCGGCCGCCGCGTTTTCGGCGCTTTCCACATAGATAACGCCGTCGCGGAAGGTGCCTTCGTATTTTCTTGCGGCAGGCGCAGGCCAGGTATATACGCCCGTACCGTCCTTTTTGTTGTTTTTAAACTGTCCGACGTAGGTCTCGCCGTTGGCGTAAACATAGGTACCCGTACCCTCGCGGACGTCGTTTACAAACTCGCCCGTGTATTTATCGCCGTTGGGATATGTGACCGTTCCCGTGCCGTTTTTGAAATCATCGGCATATTCGCCCACGTAAACGGTGCCGTCGGCACCCTTGTAAGTGCCGTTGCCGTGCTTTTTGTTGCCAAGAAAGCCGCCTGTGTACACCGAGCCGTCGCTCCAGGCAAACACACCCTCGCCTTCTTTTTTGCCGTTTACAAACGTTCCGTCGTAGGTATCGCCGAAGACGGTTTTCAAACGTCCCTTGCCCTCGATCACGTCGTTTGCAAATTCACCTTCGTAAACGTCGCCGCCCGCAAAGGTATAAACTCCGTTTCCGTGGCGGTAAAAGCCCGAAAACTCTCCGTAATAGCTGTCGCCGTTTTCATAGATGATGGTGCCTGCCGTGCGGTCGATCTCGGCTTTGCTTCCGTCGGGATAGATGAGTTTTCCGCTGACGACAATGCCGTTTGAGGTCTTGCCGTAAAATTTTGTTCCGTTGTCGGCAATGATATAGCGAAATCCCATGGTTTTGAGAACGATACCCGCCACCGCCAAAAGAACAAGAGCCGCCGCGATAATGACAAGCCAGATATTAAGCTTTAATTTTACACTTCTTCTCATATCATTTCTCCGTGCGTACAGTTTTTAAGGGATCTTTTCCATCGTCGGTCTCGGGCTCGGGTTCGGGCTCGGGATCTGTTTTGTCGGTTTCTTCTTCGGGCTCGTATTGATCTTCGACGTATATATCCTCGTCGGTTTTTTCGTCCTTGCTGCCCGACGAGAATACAGAATTGTATTTTTCGATGATCCAGGGCAAAAACGAAACGATAAGGATTGCCGCGACAAGAAGAGCCGCAATCGAGATCACAAGCGTTTTAAGGTTTGTTCCCTTGCCGTCATATCTTACCTCGGCAACAATGCGTTTTTCTTCGGGAACGTAATATTTCTGCTCGTTTTCGGGCTTGGGAGCTTTTGCAAAAAGCTGGTCGCTGTGCTTTTTTGATACCGGCTTTTCTTCATACACGGCGTATATATGCTTGCGAAGCCCCGCGCCCTTGCGCAGAGCAAAGCTTGCAAAAGAATACTTTATTTTTGAAGCATAGCCGATCTCCCGCAGCGTCTTTGCGCTTTTTTCGTCCTGCGCACCGCAGGATATAAAGGCGCGCAGAATGTTTCCCAGCAGTCTTCTTTGATAATAGGCGTAAAACGCGCCGAAGACCACGCCGAAAAACACGACCCATACAATAACCGACAAGGTTTCGTGTGTCATTTTTTGCCTCCGTTATTTCAAATCCTCAAAAACGTCTCCGCACAGTGCGCCAATCAGCTTTTCGAGGTCTGTGTTGTCGTAATATTCAAGCTCGAGCTTGCCGCCCTTTTCGCCTTTTTTGCTCATAACGATCTTTGCTTTTCTGCCAAGCTTTGCGCTCATGTTTTCTTCAAGCTTGCCGATATATGCCGCGGCGGATTTGTCAACGGGAGTTTCCTTTTTCTTTGCCTTGGGCGAGTTGAGCTGGGCATAGATCAGCTTTGCAAGTCGCTCGGTCTCTCTTACCGAAAGTCCCTTTGCCACAACGGTTTCTGCGGCGTTGTTGATCTCTTTTGCGTTGCCGATCGAAAGAAGGGCGCGGGCATGACCTGCCGAAAGCTCGCCGTGTTCGAGAAGCGAAAGAGTTTTTTCGGGAAGCGCGAGAAGACGCAAAGAGTTTGTGAGAGCGGGACGGGAAATGCCGACTATCTGCGCGGTTTCCTCCTGGGTAAGCTCGAATTCTTCAAGAAGGCGCTTGAGTCCGCGTGCCTGCTCGACAGAATTAAGGTCCTCTCTCTGCAGATTTTCGACAAGCATGATAGCCGCCGCTTCGTGGTCTGTCATTTCCTTTATGATAACAGGCACTTCGGTAAGACCCGCCATTTTTGCCGCACGCCATCTGCGCTCGCCCGCAACAATGCGGTATTTGCTGCCGAGTATTTTTGAAACGGCATCGCCGTCGTCGGCAACACCCTCGGGCTTTCTTACCACAAGAGGCTGAAGCACGCCGTGGGTCGAGATGGAATCGGCAAGCGACGAAAGCGCTTCGGGCTCGAAGATCTTTCGAGGCTGATTTTTATCGGGTTCGATATCCGAAAGTCTTAAAGTTATGATATTTCCTGTTTTTTCCTGTGCGCCTGCCGCATCAAACTGTGCTTCGCTGAAAAGTGCGTCAAGTCCCTTTCCGAGACCGCCTTTTTTTGCCATAGTACCTCTGCCTTTCCGTGTATGTCTGCGGCGTATTGCCGCGATGGATGGATATACTTATACTTATATATCATAAAAGTATATCACGCATTTATGAACTCGGTGTTAAATATATCGGTGTGTGGCGCAGATGCGAAATATTTTATAAAAAGAAATTTTCGGGTAATAATTATGTTACAAAACCAATTGAAAGGATGATCGTTACGGACAAGCGCAATTACAGCGAAAAGGAGAAAAAACAGTTTCGGAAATACGCCGATGACCACGCTCCGAAAAGAAATCTTTTGAAGGATTGCCTTATGGCATTTCTTGTCGGCGGCGGTATATGCACGATAGGTCAGGGACTTTTTGATATCTATTCGGTATATCTTACAGAAAGCAATGCAAAAACTTTGGTTTCGGTGTCTCTGATCTTTCTTTCCTGTCTTTTAACAGGCATCGGAGTTTACGACAGCATCGCAAAAAAAGCGGGGGCAGGCACCCTTGTGCCGATAACAGGCTTTGCCAACGCCGTCTGCTCACCCGCCATCGACTCGAAAGCCGAGGGGTTTGTATTCGGCATCGGCTCAAAAATGTTTGTCATTGCAGGTCCCGTTATCGTCTACGGCACTGCGGCAAGTGTGGTGTATGGGATTATTTATTGGATAACGACCTTGTTCTGAAAAAAGGCTTGACCGATTCGGTCAAGCCTTTTTTAAAGATCACTCTTCAAAACAATCGTATGTTTCAAGAATATATTTTCCGGTTTCGTATAACAAATCCACCGCTTTTTTCTTTAAATCCAAAGAAGGATTTAAAAGTTTGGTAACGGTTTTACCGTTATAGTCCCACGCCCATCGCTGATATGGCATATTGTTTTGATGCAACAAGGTATATGATGCTTCAAATGTAAAATAGCCATCATAATCAACGTCTGACAGGCCTTGCATTACAGAATCAAAATTTATTATTCCCGCAAAGGGAAAACTGTGATGATGGCAATCGCCAAAGTTGTCGGAAATATGTAGGCCTTTCAATTTGCCGCCAATGGCAATAATGTTTTCATACTGACCGATTTCACGCGCTGTTGGGTCAATGTTTCCGTGTGCGGTATCCCAGCAAGCGGCGAGTAACGGATGATTTATATATTCGATAAAATCGCTTAAATCCTTGCCGGTAGAAAAATTGTACTTATGACTATCCCAGTTTTCTGTCATGATGGTGATGTTATATTTTTCGGCCAAATCAAGAATATCGCCGTAAAACATTTTGTTGTATTTGTAAAGTTCATCAACAGTAAAATCTTGACTGCAACAAGCGTGTACAACAATTCGTTCAATGTTGAGAATATGACAAATTTCAATAGAGCGGCGAATGGCACGGACATTTGCCTGATAGGTTTCGTCATTGTGATTTTCGAATGCTGCCAACACGGGATTGTGCAAACAGGGCGCATGAGAAACAACATATTTGATTCCCGCGAATTTGGCGGCGTTTCCCCAGTCCTCTGCCAGCTTCTTGTAATCATCGTTATTGCTGAAAAATTCGGGGCTCACTTTTGTTTGTTCCAGGTTTATATACCTAAACTTTGAGCCTTTGAAATTTTCTACTATCTCTTTGGTTGACGGCACGTAAAACTTATAATCTCCCGTAGATGTGGCAAGTTTCAAATTTACAACCCCTTTTGTTCTTAAATTGAATTTATTTGCAAATATTCTTTTTTGCATTTTACCACGCCACCGTAATCGGTGTGCCGCTTATATCATTTCTTAAAGCTTTTTTCCTCATACCATGCAGGTTTTCTGAATTTGTCCCACCTGATTTGCGCAAGGTCAAAAGAAAAACACACTGTAAAATACGGCTCTTTGCCGCATCCGTC
>JAFYUZ010000042.1 GCA_017549365.1 Clostridia bacterium | reverse complement strand
GGTTTCCCTCTTGCACTTCGTGCAATTCACCCATCCTGCGCTTCTGGGAGCAAATGGGAATTTCGCTCTCTGCGGAGAGCGACCAAAGGCGCCGCCTTTGGAATCCGCCACCCTTTGAAAAGGGTGGACCGAAACTTTATTATTTGGTGTGGGATTTAACGGGCGGCAAAACGGGCGAACACACCTCTCACAAAAAACAAAAAATCCGCAGAAACATCTGCGGATTTTTTTATTCTCCCAAAAATCAAAGCTTAATTTCTTCGGAAACCTTTGCCGACTGATAAAGGCTGTCGAGCAACTTCATGCTTTCAAGGATGTTTTCGATATTGTTCTTGTCCTTGATGCCTGTTTCGTAGGAAGAAAGGAATGCGCGGTCTTCGCACTCGTACATATTGGGGATGTCGTATTCGGGATTGATGGTCTCAAGGGTCTTTGCATCATAAACTTCGAATTTTCCGCAATATGTCAGACGTGCGCCGCACTTGTCGCCGAGGAAATCGATGAACATTTCGTCCTTATTGATATTCTGTGCCCATGCGCCGTTAAACGAGATGGTTGCCTTGTCGGTGCGGACGTAACCTGTAACGTAATCCTCAACGTCGTTGACTCCGTTTTCGATATCTGCTGTGTCCTCTGCCCACATCGAGTTGTATTTGTATTCCTTCATATCCTTTGCGGTGCCGTTGTAGGTATCGCAGGTAACGTTCTTTATCTTTGCTCCGCCGAGAATATAGAGGATAAGGTCAAGAAAATGAATACCCCAGTCAATAAGAACGCCGCCGCCCGAATGGCGCGAATCTGTGAAAGGACCGCCAAGGCCGGGGATGGAACGGAAGTTTCTGAACGAGCAATAGATGTGATAAAGGTTGCCGAATTTACCCTCGCGGTTCATCTGTTCGAGCATTTCGACCGACTTGTGATATCTGTTGCAAACGCCGATGTTAAGGATAAGTTCCTTTTCCTGTGCTTTGTCTGCCATTTCTTTTGCAAGGGCATAGGTTGTGGCAATGGGCTTTTCACAGAAAACGTGCTTGCCTGCATTAAGGGCATCCATTGTAACCGTGTAGTGTGCAAAGTTGGGGGTCAGCACATAAACCGCCTCAACCTCGGGATCGGAAAGAGCCACGTTGTAGTCGGTGATAACGTTTTCGACAAAAGCGTATTTTTCTTTCATCGCCTGTGCTTTTTCTTCAATAAGGTCGCAGGCGTATTTTACTCTTAAACCTTCGATCTTTTCAAAAGCGGGGAAGTGTGCATTCTGTGCTATTCTTCCGCAACCGATAACGGCAATTGTTTTCATTTTTTCTACCTCTTTTCGTTAATATAGCGGTTTCAAAATTATTTTATATCAGAGATGGATTTTTGTATTTGCACTTTCTGTCAGAAAATCTGTAATTTTCATTTTGCTTCGCAAAGCTCACCGTTTTCAACCCGCACCTTTTTTTCAAAGACAGGTGTCAGAAGCTGGGCGTCAAAGGTGATGTTGCGTGCCGTCTTTGCGGGCGAAAGCTTAAAGCTTTCAAAACCGGGGGCGGTGGGCTCGAAGCCGATGTAGTATTTGTAGAAGAGATAAACGGGCACTGCCGACCATGCGTGGCAAAGGCTGCCTGCCTTATCAAAAGCATCTGCGCCGTCGGATGTTTCCCACAGCGAGGTTGCGCCCGAGAAGAGCATATCGCCCCAAACGCAGGCTATCTCGTCGGTAACACGGTCGATGTATTTTTCTCTTTGTGTCATCAGAGCATCGTATTTGAATATCGAGGTGCTGAGGGTTGCCTTTATCAGGCGCGCATCCTGCGAAATAAGGCAATCGAGGATATAATCGTCGTTTGTTGCCCCCGCAAGGAAAGCCAGCGACTGGGTGAACTCGTGATACAGATCGCTTTCAAGCACGGTTTTGTAAAGCCGATCTTTTTTGTCAAAGAAGGTGTTGTGTGCCGTTTTTACAATGGTGTCGGTGTCAATGCCGCAACCCTCCACACCCAGGTATGCGCAAAGTCTGTCGTATGCGCGGCAGGCAAGAACGTAATAGAAGTTGGTGCAGGCATCGGCACGGATGGCGTGATCCATTTCTTCAAGCACGGGGGTCCATTCAAAGAAGTGCCAGTATATTTCGTCGGGATCGTTGACAACAAGGCCGTCTTTTATTTCAAAGGAAGCAAGTATGTCGCGGCAGGTCTTGAGTTTTTCTTCACCAAAGGCAAGATCTCCGCTGTAAAGCACGTATTTTTCGAGCGAAAGAATAAAAGCAAGGCAGAAGGACGGAATGGTGCGTCCCGACTCGCCGGGGGCGGTCAGATGCAAAAATCCCTTGCAGCGTTTGTTGTCCGAAAGAAGGGTAAGGGAGGCTTTTGCAAAATCGTATTCGCCAAAGGCGTAATATCCGCAAAGCATCTGAACCAGTGAATCGTAGGCATAAAGCGACTGCTCGCGCCAGGGACAATCCTCGTAGTGCTCGTGCATACAAAGCTTTAAGGTGTCGCACGAAACGGCATAAAGCTTTTCGAAAAGATAGTCCGAGCAGGAAAATTCCGCCTTGCGTGCAAGGGGATAGTCCACGGGGATAAGACCGAGATTTTCAATCTTCACGTCGCCCGTCATGTTGGTTATATGTATCTGCAGATATCTGCCTGCAAAGCGGCGGAAATAGCAAACAAAGCTGTCTTTTC
>JAFYUZ010000041.1 GCA_017549365.1 Clostridia bacterium | reverse complement strand
GAGGCTGTGCCTGTTTTCCCCAACCCCTGCGAGCTTGCCCCGACGGGTGTTTCTGTGGCAGACGGCAGACCCGAGCCCAACGTTTTCCCCGATTTTGAATATGCCGCCGTTGCCTGCGGTCTTTGCGAGATTTCTTTCAGCGGAATTCCGCTTTCGGAAAAATTCGGTTCGCGCCAGCGTTTCCATATGATAATAACCGACGCCGAGCTTGAACCCACCCCCATTTTGGAAAAGAGTATTTGCGACAGATGCGGAAAATGTGCCGTTTCGTGTCCTCTTGGCGCCATTTCCAAAGAAAAGACAAAGGATATCGAGATCTGCGGCAAAAAGATGACGGTGGCAGAGATCGATTATGACAAATGCAAGGTGTGCAAAAACGGCGCTTGCGTAAACCGTTTTTCACCTGCCGCCCGCCCCGACAGACTTGCTGCTCTTTGCAACCGCACCTGTCTTGCCCATCTTGAAGAAGAAAAGCTTGTTGGCAACCTTTTCGAGCAAAGCTTTAGAAAGCGCGATGCGTGGGCGCTTGACAGCATGGGAAAATTTGCCGAAAGAGACACCGAATCGGCAAACGTGCTTGGCGGAACTTTCAGCAAAGACGGAGACAGGAGTGCAAAATAAATGAAGCTTACTTCTCAGATGATAAAGGACAAGGCAAAGGAGCTCGGTATTGACTGTATCGGTATCGGAAACATCGAACGCTTCAAGGACGCTCCGCCCCTTATGTCCCCCCTTACATATTTTCCCGAAGCAAAATCGGTTATCGCCATTGCCATGCGTATTCCCCGCGGAACCTATCGCGGTATCGAAGAGGGTACACATTGGCACAACTACACGTTTTATTCATACAACAGGTTAAATTCGTTTTTCAGACCCAAAAAGACCTATGAGCTTGCCTGCTTTATCGAGGATCACGGCTGGGAAGCTGTGGCGCACTATCCCGCAGTTCCCGAGGGAACCGGCACAACAAAAGAACCTGTCGGTCCCGACAAGCTTCCGCCCGACGTTGTATGCAGTGTCAGAATAATCGCCGCAGGTTGCGGTCTTGGTGAGATCGGATTTTCAAAGGTCTTTCTTACCAAAAAATTCGGTCCGCGCGTCCGCATCGGTCTTATCTTCACCGATTGCGAGCTCGAGCCCGATCCGATTCTCGACACGGGCAGTATCTGTATCCATTGCGGTGCTTGTCAGCGCGAATGTCCGGGCAACGCCGTTCCGTCGGTGAAAGATCCCGAAAAGCGCATCGAGATCAATTTCGGCAAAGAAAAAACCGTCTGGTACGGCGACGTGCAGATGGGCAGATGTACCCTTTCGCACCACGGATTCAACAACGAGTGCTCGCCTTTTCTCAAAAAGGATTTCCCCAATATGGCTTTTGACGTAAGAAATTCTGATATGACCGAGGAAGAGGCATATATTCTCACCTATTCGATGGCAAGCGCAAAATGGGGCAGAAAACCCGAAACAAATGCCGTCATGGAATACTATGACTATATCCTTCGCCACACAGGCTATTTTGCCATCTGTGGCGCACGTGGATGTATCCGCGCCTGCATGAACGCGCTTGAAAAGGCGGACAAGATAGAAAACAAATTCCACAATCAGTTCTACAAAAAGCCATCGTGGCTGCTTCCCAACAAACCCGAAAGCCCGTCGAAGGGCGTAAACCCCTTCCGCGAGAAATACCTCGACGAAAAATATCCCGGTATTCGAGAGAACGAATACGAGAAAAAGGGAGAATGACCGAAACATATAAAAAAGGCTGTGGCAAAAATGCCGCAGCCTTTTGGTTTTTATTATTCCGGAAGCGAATCGCAGAAGCTTGCCGCCATGACAGCCTTGATGGTGTGCATACGGTTTTCGGCTTCGTCAAATACTATGGATGCTTCGCTTTCAAATACTTCGTCGGTGACCTCCATACAGTCGATGCCGAATTTGTCGAATATTTCCTTGCCCGTTTCGGTTTTAAGATCGTGGAAAGCGGGTAGACAATGCATAAATTTGCACTGATCGCCTGCAATGTCAAGAAGCTTTTTTGTCACGCGGTAGGGGGTGAGATCGTCGATTCTTTCTTTCCACACTTCGGCAGGTTCGCCCATTGACACCCAAACGTCGGTGTAGATAACGTGTGCGCCCTTTACGGCGATTTCGGGGTCTTCAATAAATTCAAGCACAGCTCCCGTTTCTGCCGCAACCTTTTGACATTCGTCGACAAGAGCTTTGTCGGGGAAATATTTCTTTGGCGCGCAGGCAACGAAGTGCATGCCCATCTTGGCACATCCGACCATGAGCGAGTTGCCCATGTTGTAGCGTGCATCGCCCATATACACAAGCTTTTTGCCCGAAAGATCGCCGAAATATTCCTTTATGGTAAGAAAATCGGCAAGGATCTGGGTGGGGTGGAACTCGTTTGTAAGTCCGTTCCATACGGGAACTTTTGAATATTCCGCCAGCTCTTCGACTATTTCCTGACCGTAGCCGCGATATTCGATGCCGTCAAACATTCTGCCAAGCACGCGGGCGGTGTCGGGGATGCTTTCTTTTTTGCCCATCTGCGAGCTTTTTGGATCGAGATAAACGGGGTGCATTCCCAGATCTGCCGCCGCCACCTCAAAGGCACAACGGGTTCTGGTGCTGGTTTTTTCAAAAACGAGAGCGATGTTTTTGCCCTCGCAGTATTTGTGGGGGATACCCTCTTTTTTCATTTTTTTGAAAGCCGCCGCGGCGTTTATAAGACCGCCGATCTGGGCAGGGGCAAGATCAAGAAGCTTGAGAAAGCTTTTTCCTTTGAGACTGTTCATTGCGTTTTCCTCATTTTCTTTTGTCAGTGATAAGGGTATTATACCTTTCCTTTGTTATTTAGTCAATAGCTCTTTCGCATAAATATGCGCTTTTACAAATTATTCATAAATAATAATGCATAAATATCGCATAATATGCATATTATGTGTATATTATACAATTAAGGGTTCAAGGTGTAGATTTGTTATTGACAAAACGGCGGTTTTGTGTCACAATATATATGAAAGATTTAAAGAGGAGGTGCGGTCTTGCAGTTTTTTCTTACGTTTCTTGAAGGTATAATTTCGTTTATTTCGCCGTGTGTTTTGCCCCTGCTTCCCGTTTACGTTTCGTATTTTGCCGCAGGTGCAAATGATGGGAAAAAAGGCGGAGCAAAGGTTTTTGCAAGAGCTCTTGCTTTTGTGGCGGGGCTTGCGCTCGTTTATGCGCTTCTCGGCCTTACGGCAGGCGTTTTCGGCTCGTTTCTTGTGGGACACAAGCCTGTGGTAAACGTCGTTTGCGGCGTTATTATCGTATTTTTCGGCCTTTGCTATCTCGATGTGATAAAGCTTTCTTTTTTAAAGGGTGTAACGAAAAGTGTGACGGTGACGGGAATTTTCTCTGCCTTTATTTTCGGCGCCGTTTATTCGGTAAGTCTTTCGCCATGCACAGGGGTTTTTCTCGGCACGGCTTTGTCTATGGCGGCAAATTCGGGAAGTGCTTTTTCGGGGGTTTTGCTTCTTGTCACCTATTCTTTGGGACTTGGCATTCCCTTTATAGTATCTGCCCTTGTGCTTGATAAGTTGCGTGGGGCTTTCGGCTTTATCAAAAGGCATTACCGCGTGATAAATATGGTTTGCGGCATTTTTCTTATTGCCGTGGGCGTGCTTATGGCAACGGGACTTTTTGATAAATTTATGGCACTTTTTATATAAAAGATGAGGTTTTGATATGAAAAATGATAAGATAAAGAATATTCTTATTATCGTGGGGGTTGTCGTTTTTTGCGTTCTTTTTGTCGGGGCGATGCTGATGTACGACAAGCTTTCGGGAGATTTTTCGCAAAAAGCGCCCGAAAAAGACGGTGCCGACACGCAGGTGGTTCTTGCCGATGATTTCAGAGTTTACGATTCTGACGGCAACGCGGTGCGCCTTTCGGACAAGATAGGAAAACCCGTTGTTGTCAATTTCTGGGCAACCTGGTGCGGACCTTGCCGTTCGGAAATGCCGGTGTTTGATGCGGCATACAAGGAATATGGCGACGAGGTGGAATTTATGATGGTAAATCTCACCGACGGCTACAACGATATCCCCGAAAAGGTGGCGGAATTTGTTGATGCAAACGGCTATTCTTTCCCGATCTATCACGATCTCGAGCAAAACGCCGCGCGGGTATACAGTGTGTATTCCATCCCTATGACGCTTTTTGTCAACGCCGACGGCTCGATATACGACACGGTTATCGGCGCGATGAACGAAAAGAGCTTTATGGTAAGACTTGAAGCAATAATGAAATAAAACGGAGGAAAATGTTATGGCAGAAATTATTGTGACAAACGAAAACTATATCGACGAGGTAATAAACAGCGACATTCCCGTGCTTCTCGATTTTTGGGCAACCTGGTGCGGACCGTGCAGAATGATTGCACCGATAGTTGAAGAGATTGCCGCCGAAAACGTGGGCAAGATCAAGGTGGGCAAGGTAAACGTTGACGAGCAGGAGGAGCTTGCCGTTATGTTTTCCATCTCGGCCATTCCCACCCTTGTCGTCATGAAAGACGGCGAGGTCGTGAACAAGATAGTGGGCATAAAACCCAAAGAAGATATTCTTAAGCTTTTTGAGTGAGGTAAAAATGAAAAATCAATATACCATAACAAAAGAACTTGTCAAAAAATGGGCTCACGAATCCTGCTTTATCGGCAGAAACCGTACCATATTTATAATGTATATGATCGTAGCGGCGGCTTTTGCGGCAATTTTCGTTATGTATGCGTTTTTTGTCAAATCATCGTGGCACAACATATATATATCTTTGATTATGTGCGCTATCACGGTGTACAAGGCGTATCCCGAGCGTATCATAAACGCTTCGGAAAGATATAAGCAATTGGCAAAGCTCAACGGCGCTTCCGCGTGGGGGATGGTTGTTGACTTTGCTGAAACCGAAATAATAGTAACAGAGGGTACGGCAACCGTTTCGATTTCATACGCCGCAATCTCGAAGATAGTTGAAAAGAAGGATAAGTACCTTATATTCCTCAAGAGCAAAAATTATATAAGGATCTACAAAGATGCCTTTGTCGACTGTACCGAAGAGGAGTGTATGGACTACATAAGGAGCAAAATTGGAATGACCGACTTTTTGAAGTCGATCAATAAGAAAAAATAAAACAAGGCGGATTTTCCGCCTTGTTTTTGCTATGTAGATTTTAGCTCTGATGTGTCAACTCGGTTATTGCCGCAATGCGGTCCTGCCAAAGCTTTTCGTCGTGCTCTTTGGGCGAAAGAGAAAAGTTTTCGGTGATATATTCCGAAAGACGGGCGGAAAATTTGGTGGCGCCGATGATGTTGAGATGAAGCGGATCGTAAAAATCGGTCTTCATATCAAATCCGATGCTGTCAAATTCTTCGTTGAAGTCGATGAAGGCAGAATCTTTTACGGCATTTTTGATTATCGCCAGATTTTCCGCAGAATAGTTACTGCAGGCGGGGGCAAGGAAAAAGACAAGCTCTATATTTTTGTCGTTGCAAAGTTTTTCTATCCTGCGCAGATATTCTTCGTTTTTGTCAAGCTTTACTCCCGTGCTGTCAAAGGTCCATTCGCGGCGCGCATCCAGCGCTTCAAGGACTCCGACGGTGGGGGTGTAGCCTGCGAAAAGATCCACTCTGTCGTCGGCTCGCTTTTTTGTAAGATCCACCTCTTGCCAGCGGTTGTGATATTTGTACATGGGAAAGATCAGCGAAAATCTCGCTTGCGGCTCTGCCGTTTCAAAGGTTGCGGCAATTCGGTTTGACGAACAGGGCATAAAGCCCACGGTTTCCGCCGTGTGGTTGGAATAATCGGGGAAAAACATTGACGAAAGCTCGACAAATATGACGTCGGGCGCTTGGGTCTTTACCGCTTCTTTTATGTAGTAATAGCTTTGCGGTATCGTCATTTCGGGAGCGGTCAAAACGTAAGACGTGAGGCCTGTGTTTTCGTAAATCCTTGAGGGCACTATGTCGCAATATGCCATTGACGAGCCGAAAAACATTACGTTTACGCTGTCTTTTTCTTCGTGCAGATACATATTCCAGGTCGAACCGTAGGATTCCCTTTCGGGCATATATGCCTTTGAAAAGAAAGAGCAGGCGGATACAAGGAGAACTGCAAACAGCAAAAACGCAATTATTTCGCAGACTATTCTTTTTGTTTTCATGTTTGTGCGCTCTCCTTTCTCAGAACTGGAAATATACGAATTCCTGCGGATCAAATCCCTCGCCGTAATAGCCGAAGATGACAATGCTGATAAGAAGCAGGAAAAAGACTGCGTATTTCACAAAAATTGTGTTGCAGATGGATTTCGCCACGGGATATTTGAGATTTACCACGTCTACGACCATGAGGATGACAACGAAGATGAAAACGGCACAAAGTGCCTTTGTTGAAAGTCCAAGGGCGCCAAAGGCAAGGGGGAGAATGCCGTCGACGGGGGCGGAAAATATCTTTTCGATAATATAAAAAGCGTCGGACAGAGAATTTGCTCGGAAAAGGATCCAGGCAAAGCAGACAAGGCAGAAGGTGCCGAGTATCTTTGCGCCCTTGAGGATGGGATTGTTTTTGGGTACGAGTTTATAAAATTTTTCGCGCAGAGGGGTGGACAAAATTCCCACTGCCTGATAAAGTCCGTGGAGCACACCCCAGATTATGTAGGTAAATGCCGCGCCGTGCCAGATGCCACTGACAAAGAACACTGTCATTACGTTGAAAATATGTCTGCCCTTTGAAACGCGGCTTCCGCCAAGGGGAAAATAGAGATAATCCTTGAACCACGAGGACAGCGAAATATGCCATCTGCGCCAGAAATCTTTGATCGAATCGGCGGCATAGGGACATTTGAAATTGGCGCAAAGCCCAATGCCGATTATCTTTGACGAGCCGCGGGCGATATCGGTGTATGCCGAAAAATCGCAATAGATCTGAAAAGCAAAGCATAATGTAGCAAAGGCAAGCTGGGCGCCCGTGTGCGCCGTGGGGTTATTGTAAACGTTGTTTACCACGATCGCAAGGTTGTCGGCAATTATCATCTTTTTCATAAGACCCCAGAGGATCAAAAGAAATCCGTCGCGCAGGTTTGCAAAGCTGAACTTGTGATGCACCTTCAATTGGGGCACAATGTTGCCCGTGCGCTCGATGGGACCTGCCACAAGCTGGGGAAAGAACGAAACGAAAAGGGCGTAATCAAGAAAATTCTTTTCGCATTGGATATTTTTGCGATATACGTCGATGGTATATCCCAGCGCCTGGAAGGTATAAAACGAAATGCCGACGGGCAGAAGAATGTTTAGAGTGGGAAGAGAAGCGCCGACCTTCAAAAAGGCAAAAAGATCTGTGACAGAGGTCGCCACGAAGTTGTAATACTTGAAGAAAAACAGAATGGCAAGGTTTATGACAAGGCTTGCCGCCACCCATGTTTTCCGCCGACCGAGAGCCTCTTTGTCCACAAGGATGCTGCAAAAATAGGTCACCGCCGTCGAAAAGAGCATCAAAAGAGCATAGACGGGGTTCCAGCGCATATAGAAAAAGTAGCTGGCAACAAGCAAGGTCGGATTTTTTATCTTCCTTGGAAGAATAAAATAGAGTATCACCGTAATCGGCAAAAACAGAAGGTATTCGAAAGAGTTAAAATTCATAATTTTTCCTTTTAACATAAAAATAATGAGGAAACTTATTTTGCCTCACCGTAACAAGAAAATTATATCATGTTTTTTGCAATAAGTCAATAAAACGATGTTTTTTGACCTTTTCTTTTACCGGTTGACGCGTTTTTGCAAAACAAAAGACCGACCACAAGGGTCGGCCTTTGTTTATAAGTTAAATTAACTTATCTCTTTCTGAGAGCTACGAAGCCTGCTGCAGATGTGAGAACTGCTGCGATGCTAGCGATTGCTGCAACGTCTGCAGTTGCGGGAGCTGCGGGCTTGTTAGCGGGAGCTACGGGAGCATCAGCTTCAACGAAGCGGATGTAAGAGAAGGAACCGGATTCTTCGTTTGTGAATTCAACGAATACGTTGTGAACGCCGCCGGGAACCTTAACTGCTGTTGTGAATTCCTTAGCCTTTGTCTTGTCCCAACCGCCGGTATTTGTGATAGCGTAGGTTGCGATAGGAGCGGACTTAGGATCGTCGAGCTTAACAGCTACTGTGGATGTGTTTTCGCCGCCGTAAGAGAAGGAGAGAACCATTTCCTTAGCGCCGTTCTTGCCGAAGTCAACGTTCTTGAACTCAACGGAGTCGCCCATAGCGCCGTTGCCACAGCCGTATGCTTCCATATAGCTGATGTTCTTACCGTTGCGGAGTCTGCCGCTGTCGTTTGTGTGATAACCGAATTCGTCTTCGTTGCCGTTCATAACAACGTTTTCAAAAGCATTCTTCGTAACTGCTGCAAATGCAGGAACTACAAGTGTGCAGAGAAGAACCAATGTCAAAAGAGCTACTGTGATCTTTTTCATTGTAAAGCCTCCTGTAAAAATTTTTTTGTAAAGTCTCACGCATGAAACTTCTGTACTTATTATAATAGCTTTTTTTCTTTAAGTCAAGTTTTTTTGTATTTTTTTCAAAAAAATCTTTCAAATTCCGTTTATTTAGTTCAGTTTGATGAAAAAATGCAAACTTTCAACGGCTTTAAAGGACATTCGGAGCACCTTGGATTTTGTGCTTTGCACACATCTCGTCCGAAATACACCATTCTGTGGCAATAGCCCGACTGGACATCGTTTGGCACAAGCTTTGACAGCTCGCGCTCTACCACGGCGGGGTTGTCGCTTTCGGCAAGGCCGAAACGGTTTGAAAGCCTGATGCAGTGGGTGTCGGCAACGATGCCGCCAAGTCCGAAATGATCGCCGCGGATAAGGTTTGCGATCTTTCTGCCCACACCGGGGAGAGAAAGAAGTTCGTCCATTCCCGACGGTATTTCGCCGCCAAACTTTTCGATCAGCATCACCGACATATCCTTTATGCTTTTTGCTTTTGTGCGGAAAAGTCCGCATGGCTTTATTATTTCCTCGATTTCTTCGTACGATGCACACGCCATGGCGTGAACGTCGGGGAAGACCCTGAAAAGTTCTTTTGAAACGATGTTCACCCGCGCATCCGTGCACTGTGCCGAAAGGCGCGCCATAACGAGAAGGCGAAAAGGATCGTTATCAAATTCAAGAGAACATTCGGCCTCGGGATAAAGCTTGTAAAGCGTTTCGGTTATGATCTGTGTTTTTTTCTTTTTTGAAAGCGGTCGGCTCATTTATACGCCTCCTGCTTTTCGAAAAATTCCAAAATTCCGTCGCAAAGCGCTTGTGCCGAGCGGTCGATGTTGCCGTCGGTGATGGTCCACTGAAACTCCTCTATATTGGAAATAAAGCTCATTTCACAAAGGGTGGAGGGGAATCTGTGGTCACGCGCCATGGCAAGCTTCTGATATGCCGTGGCACGCTGATATCTGTTAAGCTGTGAGCAAACGCTGTCCGACACGGTCTCGGCAAGCAGGATTCCCGAGTTGTTGGAATAAAGTCCGAGATATCCGCGGGCGCGGGTTGCGTTTACACTGTCGGCGACAGAATTGTGATGCACCGAAATGAGCATATCGGGCACAACGGCGCTTATCATATCGAGTCTTTCGTAAAGGTCAAAGGTCACGTCGTCTGTGCGGGTGGTATAAACGTCGGCGCCGAGAGCAGTGAGTTTTTCGACAAGACTGTTTGCAATGAGAAGATTGAGCGAGCTTTCGGTCATGCGAAGTTCGGGTTCGCCTGGGCCGCGGGCACCGATGTCGGTTCCGCCGTGGCCTGCATCAACATAGATGCGCTTGCCCGAAAGGGGTTTTTCGGCATCGTCCGAAAGACCTATGGGATTATTGAAGCGTATCTTCACAAAGCTCGATTCATACACCAGCTCGAAGCCGTAGTAGTTCTTTTCGTCCTTTAAGGTTGCGGTGTAAAGCACGGTTTTTCCGCTGGCGCCGGGTTTTACCGTTACATTTTCGAAAAGGGGATTGTCACAAAGCTGCATTTCGGGCATGGTTTCGGGCAGAGTGTCGTAAAGAACGATCGTCACCTCTTTGCCGTTTACCCATACGTCGATCGGCACGTTTTCAAGAACGCCAAAGCGAAGCTCGGTGTAGTTTTCTTTGTATATCGGTTTTTCGCTTTCGCGCACTTCGGACGTGACAGAAAGAATGGCGTTTTTATAAAGCTTTTGACCTTCAACCACGCTTACGTTTTCGCTCGAAACATAGCCGCCAAATTTAAGCTTGTAATATCCGTCGGTGAAACCGATGATATAATCGCGCATACCGGGCGACGAGGGTGTGTAATCGTCATAAAACGACGAAGAGGGGGACTTTTTGAGGTAGGTATAATCCTTGTCCACCTGGGCATAGATGGGTGCGCCCTCGCCGATCTGACGCATAAGAGCGGTTTTTGCCGTGGCGGAATTATCTCCCATGGTGGCGGTGAAGGTTATGGTACCAAGGTCAATGATCTCGCCGTCGGGGGCAAGATTTCCGAATTTTATCGTGCCCTTGTAGGTTTCTTTTACAAACGCGGAAGCTGTACTTTTTCTGCCGAGGGTGGGCGAAAGAGTGCAGGATGCACCGCCGACCTTGACAGAGACCTTTGAGCCTGCGGGGGCTGTGCACGAGAAAGAAACGGTGTCGCCGCCGCTTACCCACGTTTCAACGTTCGGGGTGGGATTGAGTATCTCGAACTTTTCCATAACGTTCGAGGGTGCCTGTCCGCCCGACGAGGTGGAATAATTGACAGAATGGGTGACCTTGTTTTCGCCCTGGTTGATAACGTAGTTGTTTTTGCCTGCCGAAAGGGTGGTGTAAAAGCTGAAATATCCGCCCTTGGTACGCGAAACAGGCTCGCCGTTGAGAATAACGGGCGTGTCGGGAAGCGACGAGCCGAGCATATATTGCGAACCCGAGGTGTTTTTGTATCCGTCCTGCGGATAGTTGATGGCAGTAAGCGCGGACGCCGAATATTCCTGCTCCATGGGGTGGCTGTAAAGCTCGGTGAGCTTGTCTTTTATGCCGTTTGTGTTGTTTGCAAGATCGGCATATCCATAATATATGCTGCCCGAATGGCACAAAAGCGAGCGTGCAAATTCTGCCTGAATGGGTATTTCGTTTTTGGGAAAATCGTTAAGCTTGTAAAGAGCGTGGCCGATGTAAAGCTTTACGCCCGTGCCGTCGAGGTGAGCGTTCCACCATTTTGCCACGTTGTCAAAGGGGGCGGCGGAAGTGCTGAACGCCCAATATATCTGGGGCGCGAGATAATCGACGTATCCTTCCTTTGCCCAGGTAAGCGCGTCGCAATAAAGCGAAAAATAAGCTTCAAGTCCCTTGGTGTCACTTCCCGTAACGGGCGATTTGCTGCCCTTGTTGGCGTAAATGCCAAAGGGGCTTACACCAAACGAGCATTCGGGATCTGCGGATTTTACAGATTCATATATAAGCTTAACCGTCGAGTTTATGTTTTGTCTGCGCCAGTCGTCGAGCGAAAGTTCGCCGCCGTAAAGTGTGAACTGTGCCGCATCGTCAAAAACTCCGCCCTCAACAGGGTAAGGGTAGAAATAGTCGTCGATGTGTATGCCGTCAACCCCGTAGTTTTCGACAATGTATTTTGCTTCGTTTGCAACCATCTCGCGAACTTCGGGGATGCCGGGGTTATAGTAGTATTTTCCGTCGGTATATCGCACGCAGAAGTCGGGGTTTGCGCGTGCGGGGTGGTTTTCGGCAAGGCTTTCAAGCTCGATCGAAGCGTTTGTTGTTACACGGAAGGGATTCATCCATGCGTGCAGCTCGATGCCGTAAAGATGGGCTTTTTCAACTATGTACGCGAGGGGATCAAAATCGTCCTTTGGCGCCTGTCCCTGCGTTCCCGTAAGAAAAGCGGACCAGGGGTATACCTGCGAATTGTAAAGGGCGTCCGACGAGGGCACCACCTGGAAAAAGATGGCGTTGAGGTTGGTGCTTCTTGCCGTTTCAACAATGGCGTCAAGCTCGGCTTTCATTTCATCGGCAGAAAGACCGCTTTTTGACGGGAAGTTTATGTTTGAAACGGATGCCACCCACACTCCGCGCAATTCCTTGTCGGCAGAGACTGTGACGGGGGTGTATATCATTTCTTCCGAATCCTCCTCTTCGTTTTCATCACCAAGGGCGGGGGCATGCGAAAGCCCGCCGACCGTACGGAAGATCATGAAAACGAGAAATCCTATAACAAGCACGGCGGCAGCCGCGATCATAGGAAGAAAGAGAAAACGTTTCTTTTGTTTTTTTGGCGGTGAGGATGTCTCGGGAAGGGAGGTGATTTCTTTTTGTTCCGTTACGGCAACGTCTGTTTCTTTCGTTTTTTCTTCATATATATTATTGAGCTTTTTGTTTCCGTTGATTTCGTTCATCGTCTTTACCTCCTGTTTTTTTAACTTTCGACCGATTTCTACATTTATATTATATTATACATCACTATTTATATGATTTCAATGGAAAATTATGAAACACGAAAGAAAAATATGCCTTATGTGCAATATGCACAAAAACAAGACGAAAATTTTGGAATAAAGTACTCATAACGCCGATTGTGCAAAAAAACTCAAAAAAAACGAAAAAAATCCTTGACAAACCGAGATGTTTGTGGTATTCTAATAAAGCTGACCGCGAGAGCGGCGGCGCGGACTTTGAAAATTGAACAACGAAAGACGAGAAGTACAAAGAACAACTCGTTAATTCCAAAGAGAAGTAGTGTAACTACTACCCAAGGAAAAAGT
>JAFYUZ010000040.1 GCA_017549365.1 Clostridia bacterium | reverse complement strand
GGACTCCCACACAGGCAAGCACGGAATATGTTCTCACCGGTACCTCCGCTGCAGAATACATTCCCGCTCTCTACGAACAGGGTAAGAACCTCAGCGCAGCTGCAATTCAGCGCGGTGCAGATGTTATTACCGAGCAGATGAAGAAAGATATCATTAATACACCCAACACCGAAGATATATACGGTGACAAGATGACCGGTCAGAAGTATTACGTTTCCGAAAAGAACGGTAACGATGACAACGACGGCAGAACTCCCGAAACAGCATGTAAGACCATTTCCGGTATATATGCAAAGCTTAAGTTCCCCAAGGCGGGCACATCCATTCTCTTTGAGCGCGGCGGTGTTTACCGCGGAACCATTTCTGTGAGTTATAACGGACTTATCATCGGTTCCTACGGCACAGGTCCCAAGCCTATAATCATGCAGTCCAAGAAGAACTATGCGGATGAATCTCTTTGGGTAGAAACTGCATGGGAAAACGTATGGAAGCTCACAGACAGAGTAAGTAACGTAGGCGTTATCGGTTTCGACCACGATCTTCAGGATTATTCCGCAGCATCTTATGAAGAAACTTATGGTATCATTGTAAATGCCAATCTCCCCGCAGCAGTAAGCTTTGAGTCTGAAACAGGCTTCTCCGATCAGGCAGAAAAGTATACTGCAAAGGGTGTTCAGGACCTTAAGGTAGACCTCCAGTTCTACTCTGTTCTCGACAACGACCAGACAACGGGCGGAACGGTTGGAAAAAATGAGCTTTATCTCTACTCCGTTGAAAACCCCGGAAAGAGATTCAAGTCTATTGAGATCGGTGAAAACGTAGCTATCGTTTCCGGCAAGGGTAACGACGTCATAATCGATAACCTTTCCTTCAAGTTCACCGGTGGTCACGGTATGGGCGGTGCAGGCGGCTGCAAGAACCGTACTGTTACAAACTGTATCTATTCATGGCTCGGCGGCTCCGTTCTTTCCCTCGACTTCCACGGAAGCGGCAGACCCGTAAACTACGGTAACGCAGTGGAAATTTACGGAACCTGTAACGGCTACCGTGTTGAAAACAACTGGATGTATCAGATCTATGATACGGGTGTTACACATCAGTATTCCGATAAATCCGCTTGTACCATGGAAAACATTCAGTACTATAAGAACCTTATCGAATACTGCCACTGGGGTATTGAATACTACAACTCCGACGACGGAAGTGTTCCCTCAGAGCGCAAATATATGAAGGATGTTCACATGGCGTATAACGTTGTAAACAACACGGGTTACGGCTGGGGCTCCATCACAAGATTCAGACAGACAGGTTCTTATGCTCACTGCGGATACAGCCTTGCAAACAAGAACGAGAACGAGCTTACAGAATATAACCTTTATAACAAGGGTGCAGGTTACATCGTTTACCTCACAGCAAATTCCAAGGAAGTGTTCCAGAAGAACATTTATATCCAGACTGTAGGAAACCGTCTCGGACTTTTGAGAGGAACATCGAGATACTGTGACTATAACGCAGCCGACTACTTCGCAAAGGATCTTGGCGATACCACATCACTTGTTATCGTAACCGAAGAATAAGATTCTTTAAAGTAAATAAAAAAGCGGTGCCCCCGTCGGGGGGCACCGCAGTCTGTTGCAAAAGTCTTTTTTAAATAATTCAGGGCGAACCCCCGGCGAGGGTTCGCCCTCTTTTCAACCGAAAACCGGTTGAAAATTCACCCACTCCTGCGCTTTACGAACGCAAAAAGGGTTTCGTCCTCAGCACGGGACGACAAGAGGCGCTGCCTCTTGACTCTGAAAACTTTTGATGGTTTTGCAACAAGCTAAGACTTTCAGCTTTGTGCTGAAAGTCTTTTCTTTATTTATTACAAAACATCTTTTATCTGTTCAAGAACATCTGCAATTTCAAGCGATATTTTGGAAGCATTGTGTTGTTTTTCGGGTTTAAGCTGTGAAAGGGGAGTTTTCATGAAGCTTTCGAATATTTCGGTTTTTTTGTTCATCAAAGAGGGGAGTTCTTCTTCGTTTCTTCCATTTATGTTCCAGTCAAACAGAAGCACCGCTTCCTTTTTGAAAAGGGTGTCCATCAGCTCATAGCAGAACTGTCTGCAATAGGAGTTGCCGATATTTTGCTTGAGAGTTTTTTCAAAATCGGGGTTGACTGGTGATACCGCACGAAGCTCCTCAAGGGAGCTGTAAAGCGAAAAATCATCATTTTCTCCCAAAAGCTCTTTCAGTGCATCATGAAGAATAAGATAAACTCTCTTTTTGTTTTCGACAGATAAAGAGTTTTCGTCATAATACGACGAAACGAGAAGGAAGTTGAGGAATCTTCCGCAGGCTGTTCTTATGATGTCGATGGCATCGCGCTTAAAGAAGGCGTCGTTCCAAAGCTCGGTGTATGACGCAAGGTCTTTTATTACGGATATAACATCATCAAGACAAGCTTTTGCGGAGTTTATTTTGAGACACACCTGCTTTTTATAGCGCATATCCTTTCTTAAAGGCAGTGAATCGAAGGGCTTCACCCACAAATCACTGTGCGAAAGCCAGTGGTTGTAAAATTCCGTTGCTTGTTCCTCGCCGTCCTTGCGCTGACTGTAACCGCCCCAGTCGCCCTGCATCATAAAGGGGAGAAATCTCTGCCAGCAGGAATTGAGAAGTTCGTGATTTTTGCCATATCTCTTTTGGCAAAATTCCGAAACTGTTTCTTCTACCGTGTTTTTCAAGGGTGACCATGCGTTTTCGGACAAGTATTCAAGAACAACGGGGTCGCTGTGCGAAAGCTCGGGCCATAATATCATGCCCTTGCAATACGGGTCATCCGCCGCAACTTTAAGCCTTTCTGCCGTTCTTTTGTACGGACCTCTCAATTCGCTTTCCGATTCGTATGCGTGGAAAAGCCCGAATATATACGGGAATTTGTTTACAACTCCCCAGTTCAAAAAGCCCTGGTCGGGGTCGTTTACCTCGGAGGTGTAGTCGAGAATGATGGTTCTTTCCGGTTCAAGCTCTCTTGTAAGCGCTTTTACTTCTTCGGAGCTCCACCATCCGATAAAATCCCAGCTTGCAATGAAAAGCTTTGATGACGGGAAGCGTTTTCTGATATTTTCGGCTATTCTGCGGTATGCAACAAGCTTTAAGGTGTGATTTTGCTTTCTATCCTCATATATCCACCTTTCGCCAAGACCTATGGTGTGGAAATAGTCGGTTCTTTTCTCGTACTCTTGCACCATGGTTTCTGTAAGTTGCATATAATTGTCCATGTTTTCTTTTTCTCTGAAATCAAACACCTTGCCGGAGTCGTTTCCGACATATTGTTTGCAGTGCTGAGGAAGAAACGAAGGCTTTTTGTTGTCGAGAAAATCCTTTGGAGTACGGGAATACCAGTGAGTCATCGTGCCGCAGTCGGTAGGATAAATAAGGTCAAGCTCGCGCGCATAGCGGAGAATATCTTCACGAAGTTTTCCGCGGTATTTAAGCGCCCAGAAGTCGCTTCGGTCGTCGTAGCCCTTTTCATCTTTTATATTGGTATACGAGTCGGGGTATTTAACATCGTTCGGAAAGGCTCTTTGCCACACATCGTCCATTCCGATGCGAAGCATAAAGAAGTTGAGCCTCTTTTTCATCATCCAGTCAAGCTCGCGTTTCCAATCGTCAAAAGACCAATGCTCTGCCTGAAAACGCTTTAATCCGCGATGTGCAAAGTAGCGCAAGCCTCTGTATTCAAAACGTGGCGACTCGGATATGCAAAAATCGCCGAATACGATCTCCTCTTTTTTGCCGATAACATCGCCGTCCCAGAAATAATGGCAATCTGCAAACCTTTCAAAGAAATCGTATACCGCATATATTGTCGAGCGGCCTCTGCCGCCTGCGAAAATAAGTATTCTTCTGCCGTTTTTTGTATAGGATATCAGCGAATAATCGTCTGTTCCGTAACGTATCTTGGGGGATTCTATATTAAGCTCAAGAATTTCGTTCATTACAAAATCGTTCACGCTGTCCGAGCCTATCACAAAAAGATCCGATGCACCGTCGTCTTCTTCGGATATTGAAAGAAGCTTGCCCGTGACCTCAAGGTACATTTTTTGTACTATCTCTGCGCACCTTGTGTAAGTCGCCTCGCACTGCGCAGGTTTAAGAATTAAAGCTGACATAACATAGTTCCTTTCGGCATTTTTTCTTATAATATCATACCAAAAACGCGAATTGAACGGATTTTTTAGCAATATAGGTGGACTTTTTAACCACTGTGTGATACAATGAAAAAAAGGGTGTGATTTTGTGATATATAATTTTGATTCTCTTTCATTTCAACTGTTGACCATCATTCGGGACAAGCATTTTGCCGGTGTTTATGATGTGCAAAAAAGGCAGTACGCGGCAATATCCTATAAAATAAGCGGAGAAGCCGAATTTGAAATAATGAATAAAAAGCTTACGGTTAAGCAAAACGACATTGTTTTTATTCCGGCAAATATGGATTATAAAGTTACGTATACGGAAAACGACAGCATAATAATCCACATAACCGATTGCAATTATGATACCCCCGAGATAATAAGCTTTGAAAACAAGGCGGAGATAGAATATCTTTTTTTCAACCTTCTTAACGAATGGAAAAAGAATCATTCGGTAAATCAGGCAAAATCCCGTATTTATGATATTTTCTTTAACCTTTCCGAAGAAAAAAGAAGGCATAACCGTATGTTTGAGGAGATTTCTTCGTATATGGAGAAGAATTTTTCAAACCCCGATTTGGGTATAGATGATGTTTGCAGACATTTTTTCATAAGCCGCACAAATCTTCAGAGGATATTTTTAAAATGTGTCGGAATATCCCCCAAACAATATCTTTTAAAGCTCAAGCTCGAAAAGTCATTTCGTCTTTTGAAGGATGGGGAAATGAGCATAAAGGAAATTGCCCTATCCTGCGGCTTTGCCGATGAAAAATATTTTTCAAGAGTTTTCAGAGAGAAAATTGGGTGTCCGCCATCGCATTTTACGGTGTGAAAATATTTAGGTGTTGTTTTCCACACCTTTTTAATTTTTATTCGTGTATGTTGACATTTTTTCGGCTTATGTTATAATTGATGTACAAGAATCCCTTGCGGTGAGAAAGGACAGCGGTCATGAAAATTTATTTTGTACGCCACGGACACCCGAACTATATTGATGATTGCCTGACGGAAAAAGGGCACGAGCAAGCCGAAATTGCGGCAGAGAACCTGAAAGACAGCGGAATTGAGGTCATATATTCTTCAAGCAAAGGCCGTGCGGTACAAACTGCGGAGCATACCGCAAAGCGTCTTGGGCTTGAGGTGTTGCAATGCGACTTTATGCGCGAGATACGCTGGGATTCTATAGACGGAAGCTCGCTTATTGCCGACGGTCACCCGTGGAACGCTTCGAATTACCGTGTTTCGCAGAGCCTTACACTTCGAGATGACAACTGGTGCGATGATGAGCAATACCGCAACAGCCGTGTTGTGGAAAGTGTGAAGATTGTCACCGACGGAGTTGACGAATGGCTTGCGAGCCTCGGCTTTGTCCGTGAAGGGGAATATTACAGAGTTTCCGAAAATATACCGTACAAAACAGTTGCAATGTTCAGCCATGC
>JAFYUZ010000039.1 GCA_017549365.1 Clostridia bacterium | reverse complement strand
TCCGCCGTGACAATATTCGGCGAAAACAGATAAGAAAAAAGAAAAATCCACCCTGACGGGTGGATTTTGGAGCTGAGGAACGGAGTTGAACCGGCGACCTCATCCTTACCAAGGATGCGCTCTACCTACTGAGCTACATCAGCAAATGTGAAGCATTCGCATCAACGGTAAATATTATATCAGATAATTGATGTTTTGTCAATAGCATTTTTCAAAAAAGTTTGAAAAATAAAGGAAAGTTGTATTGATAAAAATAAAAGCGGCTTCGTTTTGAGCGGAGCCGCAGTTTATATAAAACATATTGTCGTATGTGGCGGGAATATCAGTCAACGCCGAATTTCTTACGGCAGGCTTCGCGAAGATCGGGTTCGCCCCAGCTCTTGTTGTAGCCGGCAAGACCGATATCATGCGGGGTGCGGTAGTCAGGCAGATTGTCGCGGTGAGTCAGTTCTTCGCGTATCGCCTGCAGATGTTTGAATCCGTGACCGTGGGAGGGGGAAACATAATGACCTTCATCCCATTCGTTCCAGTTGTCTATCATTATAAGCTTTCTGCCGATGGAATTTTCCGGCATCTGCTGTGCAAGCTTTCTGCAGTTTGCAAGAACCTTTCTGTATTCTTCGGGGGTGATATGCCAGAAATCACGTGCGTAGTTTATAACACCCTTCATCGAAGTAAGTCGGGGTTCGGGATCCCAGAAGCACGATGCCGTGGTATTGAAAAAGTCGGGAGCTTTCTCTACGCGTTCTTTTTGTATCTCATACTGACGTTCAATTATCTTTTCCGCAGAATCTCTTACGTTTTCTTCCATCCACCAGTTATATGCAAAATGGAAATCATATCCGCGCTCTTTGAATTCGTCAAGCTTTGAAAGGTCGGTGCCGCTGTAAGCAATACCGATGTACATTCCGTCAAATCCACATTTCACGCAATATTCACGTGCTGCGTCATATGCTGCCTTTTGTGCTGCGGGAGATTCAAATGCATCTGCAACCTGGCATTGTGTGTCGTAAACAAAAAGCACGGGCTTGTTGTTTATGATAAGATAGTTGCCGCGTTTGAAATATGTTTCCATCCAGAAAGGCATGAGGTTTTCCATAAGATCCTTGGCATCTGTTCCGCCCCAGCGGTTCTGAGCCTCATACATGATGGCAAACTTCATATATTTTTGGTATTTTGCATTAAAAAGAGCTTCATGCAGACCGTGTGCACAACGCAAAGCGTCAACAGTTACGGGCTTACCCATATTTTCGCGTCTGCGGTACCAGCAATGGATAAAGCAGTTTATACCGTGTTCCACTGCCCACTTTATCTCCCAGTCACACACTTCGGGGTTTTCCTCATCGTAATAACCCATAAGCGGTGTGCGCTCGGGGTAATCGTGAATGTCGTCAAAGGCGTTGTGAAGTCCCGCGGTGCCTTTTTTCCATGCGGCATAATAGTGTGCCGCAACTATGTAATCGGATGATACGGGATTTGGTTCGGGAACGTAATTCGTAAGCTTTATATTATACATAAAATAACTCCTTTCAGGATGCTACTTAAAGTATAACCCGAAAGGAGTCTTTTGTAAAGATATTTTTTAACTATTTTTCGCACTATCTGTCCACATATGCGGTTTTTGTGAAAAAACAGTTATTCTCCGTATATCTCCTTGATCTCACAAACATAAACCATGTGGTAGTCTTTATCGGGGTAACAGGTTCCAATAAGACTTTTATCAATAAATGAATTTTCGTCCATATACTGAGCAAAAAGCTTTTTGCCGACAACGGTGAGCTTTGCCTGCTCAAAGAAAACCGAACCGTCTTGTATTACGGCGGTGAGCCCTGCTTCTGCGATCTTGTCGGTATCCTTTCCGGAAGTTCTTCCGCATTTTGTGAGTGCGGGCTTGTATTCCTCGCCAAAGAACGAAAGGGTTACCGTATCGGAATCATCAATGAATTTTTTTGTAAATCTTTGTGGGCGAACAAAACAAAAAAATACGTTTTTGTTCCATAAAACGCCCACGCCGCCCCAGCTTGCTGTCATGGTGTTGTATTTCTTGTCCGGATGCGCATTTTCGGAGTAGGCAGATATAAGCATCCATTCCTTGCCTATTTTGTTGAAGGCGTTGAAATCAAGTTCTTCAGGAGAATAGAGTTTCTTGTTCATAATAATACCTCTGTATATTTTATTGATATTGAATTATATGAGTTCAAAGTTTGTTTTACATATAGCATTTTAATGTTTTTTCTATCCAGTAAGAATACATTGTGTCGGGTCTTTCGAGCGGCTTTAAAATGCGATAGATATCAAGTCCGTCAGATGCATCGTGCCATATGTCAGCAAAAATAAAGTCGTAATCGGAGTTTGCTTTTGTTTTTTGGTCGGATGCAAAAAGTAAGGCATCGGTATGGCATACGTTAATTTTTCCGCGATTGGGAAATTGCGGCAATATATGCTTTTCAAAAAGGGAAATTGCCTCTTTATCCGCCTCAACTATTGTAATACTTGTTACTTCGGGTTTGTTTGACACCATGTACGCAAAATACCCAAGTCCAAGACCGTAAGTTGCAACTCTGCCATGTGCCAGAGATACTGGTTCTTTCATGGTTTCAATTTCATTCGGAGTTACCGTCATCCACTCGCGATCACCCTGAAGAATGCACGGGAAAGGAAATTCCCGGTCAAAGAAGCCGACGCGGGGAAGAATTTTTCCGTCGGGCAGTTCTTCAAGGTCATTATACACGAAAAGCTCGTACGGTTTGTATTTTTTTGTTTGCATACTCCAGCTTCCCGAATTTATATTATCAAATCTTATATTTGAATAATACGGGTCTTTTTGATATTTTTTTGCATCAAGGAGCTTCACTGTGCCGGGGGCTCTCAGATAATTGTTCAGAAGCTCTTTGTTTCCGTAAAGATCCAAAGCCCCCGCAAGGAGTATCTTAAAAGCTTCTTCGGATGAAGTATTGCAATCTGCGGCTGTTTGCTTAACATCTGCTTTGGATATGGCGTCGGGGCACATATTGATGTAAAAGCTCAGCTTTTCGAGCAAAAGTGCGTTGTTTTCTTTTACTGTCATTTTTATCACCCTGCTATAGTCAAAAGCAACCGAGATCATCGGTTGCTTTAGTACTGTTATTCATTGGTTTCGTTTTTGTTTTCCGTTTCGTCAGGCTGCACGTCGGTATCTGCCGAAGCATCATCAGCAGAATTTTCTTCTGTAACTGCCTTCACGGTAAATACTTGCTGGCTTTTCTGTGCATTTTCTTTGTCGCTGCGTTTTTGCTTTTCTTCAGCGATGGCTGCAATTTCCTCGATGGAGGGGGTAGGATCGGTGTCCATAAGGAACTTGAACTGATCTTCGTCCATGGTTTCGTACTGCATAAGAAATTCCGCAATGGTGTGCATCTTGCCCTCGTTTTCGCGGATAAGGCGCTCAGCCTCAGCGAATGCTTCATCGATTATGCATTTTATTTCGCTGTCGATGAGCGAGGCTGTACTGTCGGAATAGTTCTTTGTGTTGTTGAAATCACGACCCAGGAATACTTCATCGTTGGAGCGCTCCGAAGCGAAAGCAATAGGACCGAGCTTATCGCTCATTCCGTAGCGGGTAACCATGTTTCGCGCTATTGCAGTGGCTCTCTGAATGTCATTGGATGCACCGCCCGAAATGTCATCAAAAAAGACCTTTTCTGCAACACGACCGCCGAGGATCATGGTTATTTCTTCCATAAGTCCTTTTTTGTAAACACTCACCTTGTCTTCAAGCGG
>JAFYUZ010000038.1 GCA_017549365.1 Clostridia bacterium | reverse complement strand
CGGGAAACCTGTTGTGGAAAACTACCGAAACTGAAAAATATCGGTTATCTTTGTCCCAGCTCGCGCATGACTGTTTTTATCTTTTCGTCAAGCGACTTGTCGTCCTTTTTTTCTTCTTCGATGTATCTTACCGAGTCATGCACCGTGGAATGGTGGCGTCCGATGAATTTTCCTATTTGTTGCAGCGACATATCGGTGAGCTTTCTTAAAAGGAAGCACGAAATGTGGCGGGCAAGGGCGACGTTTTTTGTGTGGCTTTTTCCGAGAATATCTTCTCTTGAAACGTCTGTGTTTCGTGCCACGGCGTCGATTATTTTTTCCGGGCTTATTTCAACAGGTCCCGTGGTAACGTTTCCAACCACCGAGCGAACCAGATCTTCGGTGATAGGCTGTTTTTTCAACATGGCGTAGATATTCAGGTTTTTGATGATGCCTTCTATCTGACGAACGTTTTCGCGGACGTTTTCTGAAATGTAATCTATGGCTCTGTTGGGAATCTCAACACCCATGTCAATGGCTTTTCTGCGGATGATGGCAGAGCGAAGCTCGGGGTCGGGATTTTTTATGTCGATGATGGCGCCCGATTCAAATCTTGAACGTATGCGTTTTTCGAGAACCTCAATATCCTTTGGCGGACGGTCGGAGGCTACGATAATTTGCTTTCCCGATTCGTAAAGGGTGTTGAAGGTGTGGAAAAATTCCAGCTGTGTCGCTTCTTTTCCGCCGATAAACTGAATGTCGTCGATCATAAGAATATCTGCCGAGCGGTATTTTTCACGGAAATCCGCCGTTGACTTATGAGTTATTGCCGAGAGAAGCTCGTTTGTAAAATCTTCGCTGGTGCAATATACGATGTTGAAAGACGGACGGGTTTTTTCAACAAAATGGGCAATGGCATAAAGCAGATGTGTTTTTCCGATTCCGGGAGGGCCGTAAAGAAACAGCGGATTGCTTTGTGCCGCAGGATATTGTGCCACAGAAAAACATGTGGCGTATGCCATTCGGTTTGAATCTCCCACAACGAAGTTTTCAAAAGTGTAGCTTGGGCGGTATTCGGGAACCGATTTTGACATAAGAAGCATTCCGTCGCGGTTTCCGAGATCTTCAAAATAGTTTACAAGGGGAATATTTTCAAGGCTGTCGCTTTCGGAATTGTATACTTTGGGAAAATTAAGGTTCTTTTTTGAAAGTTTGAAAGCACCCGCATGAGCTTTTGGCTCGACAAGTTCGGGTTCGGCATCGGGATCGGGAGCGACGTAGTTGGAATCAAAGACGATTCCTTTGTTTTTCTGTTCTTCAAGGAACTTTTCTTGTGCTTCTTTTTCAATCAGGTTGAAATACTGAGTTTCAAACGATTCGGATTCGGTTGAGATTACATAAGGTGTGATCTCAAATCCCATTACGTTTTCAAAGGCGGATTTCAGCTGATCCATAAACTTTGTTTCGATGGTTTTCTTTTTAAAAAGGTTTGGTGTCTGGAGATACGCTTTGTCATCAACGAGCTTTTGAAGAACAAGGTCTCCGAACCAGAGGTTAAAGGTTGTATCACGCAATTCTCCGCGTAAAATTTCGAGCACTGACGGCCAGATTTCAGATTCCGGTGACATGACGGTCTCTCCTTTCTGCGATATTCGCCCACAGTAAAAATATACATCATGATTATACCATAATTCAGATTTTTTTTCAAGAGTTTTTATATAATTATATAGATAAATATTCCGAAAATTGTGGGAAAACCCTCTTGCATCCGAACAAAAAAGAAAAACGGAGACATCTTTTTTTAAAAGAGTCTCCGTTTGTAGGTTGTTTTTTGAAAAATATCAGTCAAGCTCTACTTTTCCGGTATAAAGCTCGTAATATCTGCCCTTCATGGCAAGAAGCTCTTCGTGGCTTCCGCGCTCGATTATTTCGCCCTTTTCAAGAACCATAATGGCGTCTGAATTTCTGACTGTCGAAAGTCTGTGGGCAATGACAAAGGTGGTGCGGTTTTTCATCAATCTGTCCATGCCGTGCTCGATATGGCGCTCGGTACGGGTGTCAACAGAGCTTGTGGCTTCGTCAAGCACAAGAATGGGCGCTTTTGAAAGAGCGGCGCGGGCAATGTTTAAAAGCTGGCGCTGACCCTGCGAAAGGTTTGCTCCGTCCCCCTCGAGAATCGTGTCGTATCCGTTGTCAAGGCGCATGATAAAGGAATGTGCGCTGGCTGTTTTTGCCGCCTGCTCAACTTCTTCATCGGTGGCATCAAGTCTGCCGTAGCGGATGTTTTCTCTGACCGTGCCCGAGAAAAGGTGGGTGTCCTGAAGCACCATGGCAATATTCTTTCTGAGAACGTCCATTTTGATATCTTTGATATTTACGCCGTCAACTGTGATGGTGCCTTCTTCGATATCATAAAAACGGTTGAGAAGATTTGTGATGGTGGTTTTTCCTGCACCCGTCGAGCCGACAAATGCAATTTTTTGTCCCGGCTTTGCATAAAGAGATATATTTTTGAGAACTGTTTTTTCCGGAATATATCCGAACGAAACGTTGTTGAGAACAACGTGACCTTCCATCTGCTTTTCTCCCGAAAAATCTTCGGCGTTTTCAACGTCACAGGGTTCAGGCTCGCTGTCGATTACGGCAAAAACACGTTCTGCACCCGCAAGAGCCGAAAAGATAGAGCTGATCTGCTGGGAAATGTTGTTTATGGGGAAAGAAAATCTTCTTGAATACTGTGCGAAGACAGTGAGAGCACCCGGAGTGAGCCCCGAAACGCACATAAGAACGCCGCCTATGCCGACAGTGAGGGCATAGCTGATCTGCGAGGTATTGCCCATTATGGGACCCATTATACCGCCGTAAAACTGGGCTTTGAACTGCTTTTCGCGAAGATCGTCGTTAAGGCTCGAAAATTCTTCGACAGAATCTGCCTCGTGGTTGAAAACTTTGATTACTTTTTGACCTGTAACGGTCTCTTCAATATATCCGTTTATGGCGCCGAGAGCAGCCTGCTGTCCCGAATAGTACTTTCGGCTTTTTCCCGCAATAATCATGCCGCCTTTTGCAAAGATAGGCACGAAAACAACGGTGATTATTGTGAGCCAGACGTTTGTGGTTATCATAAAGGTGAGGGTACCGATAAGGGTTACAAGGCCCGAGATCACCGAAACCAGCGAGTTATCGAGCATCATACCGATATTGTCAACGTCGTTTGTAAAACGGCTCATTATCTCACCCGTGGGGTGATTGTCAAAATATCTGACGGGAAGCTTTTGAAGCTTTTTGAAAAGATCGTTTCTGATGGCTTCGAGCGAGCCTTGTGAAACAGTCATCATTATTCTGCTTTGCAGATAGTTTGTTATTACCTCGACGATATATACCGAAAGCAGAATTACAAGAGCCACGAGGATATATACCATAACGTCGGTGAAACCGCCGAAATCAACAAAGCTCAAAAGATTTTTAACAGGCTCCTGCACGGTTTTTACTATCGACGAAATAACTCCGTCGGTCATTCTTTCCATGGTGCTCATTTCGCCTGTGATGCCGATGTATGTGGATATTTTGTTGATTATCGGCGCAAGCATGAACGAGCCGATAAGTCCCGAAACTGCGGCAAAAAGCATGCAGAAAATAACACCGATAAGTCGGAATTTGTATTTTCCGACATATCCGAAGAGTCTTTTTATGGTTTGTTTTGTATTTTTCGGTTTACCCTTTGCGCCCATTCCTCCTCGGGGGCCTCCGGGACCACGCATCATCATTGCTTTTTGTGCGGCGGCTGAGGAGTTATACTGTTTTTGCAGTTCTTGTAATGATCTTGCCATTTCTCAGCCCTCCTTTACAGAATCGTTTGCAGGTGCTTTGTCGTCCTTGCCTTCCATCTGCGAAACATATATTTCATTGTATTCTGTGTTTGATTCAAGAAGCTCTTTGTGCGTTCCGACGCCCGTGATCTTGCCGTCGTTCATAACAACGATCATATCGGCGTCCATAACAGACATTATTCTTTGTGCAATGATTATTTTTGTGGAATCGCGAAGACCTGTTTTGAACTGTTCGCGGATCTTTGCTTCGGTTGCGGTGTCTACGGCGCTGGTCGAGTCGTCGAGAATAAGTATTTTTGGCTTTTTAAGAAGGGCTCTTGCAATACAAAGACGCTGTTTCTGACCGCCTGAAACATTTACGCCGCCCTGTTCAAGCTCGGTGAGATATCCATCCTTAAACGAGCGCACAAAGCCGTCTGCCTGCGAAGCTTTTGCGGCATCGGTTATTTCTTCCATTGTCGCATCTTCGTCGCCCCAACGCAGATTGTCCTCGATGGTGCCCGAGAAAAGAATGTTCTTTTGAAGCACCATGCCAACTCCCTCGCGGAGATTATAAAGGCTGTAATCGCGCACGTTGACGCCGTCGACAAGCACTTCGCCCTCGTCGGTGTCGTAAAGACGGGGAATAAGTGAAACAAGGGTGGTTTTTCCGCATCCCGTAGAGCCGATGATGCCCACGGTTGAGCCAGCGGGGATCTTAAGATTTATTTTTTCAAGAACGGGGTCTTCGCTGTGTTTGAAATAGCGGAAGGTGATGTCCTTGAATTCTATATCTCCGCGTGTGACGACTGCATCGGGATTTGCACAGTTTTCGTCTGTGATATCGATGTTTTCGTCAAGAACTTCGTTGATACGCTTGCCGCTTGCCATGGCACGGGAGGTGGACATGAACATAAAGGTAAGTGTCATCAGCGACATGAGGATCTGGTTTACATAGGTGAGAAACTGCGAAAGATCTCCCACGTCCATGGGATTTTCTCCGCCACCCATAACCAATTGTGAGCCGAACCAAACGACAAGAGCAATGGTTATATTCATAAACAGAGTCATGATAGGTCCGTTGAGGATCATGATCTTCATGGCAGAAAGACCTGATTTTTTAAGGTCTGCGTTGGCGCTTTCAAATTTTTCTGTTTCGTAATCTGCTCTGACAAAGGATTTTACAACGCGGACGTTGGAAACGTTTTCCTGAACGGTAGAGTTGAGCTTGTCAACTTTTTTCTGCATTATCGAAAAACGGGGAAAAGCAGTTCTGATTACAAGAAAAATAGATATTATCATCATGGGCACCGTGACGGCAAAAATCACCGATAGCGACGGGCGCAGAGAGATTGCCATGATGAGAGCGCCGATAAGCATGCCCGGTGAGCGCAGACACATACGCAAAAGCATATTCACAAAGTTCTGGATCTGCTGAATGTCGTTTGTCAGACGGGTAACGAGCGAACCTGTGGAAAATTTATCAATATTGGCAAAAGAAAATTTTTGCACCTGCTTGTAGATATCGCGGCGGATATCGTTGGCATAGTTTACCGATGCTTTTGCACCGAAATATGCGCCTCCCACTCCGCCTGCCATCATCAGAACGGCGCAAAGTATCATCATACCTGCAATTCCAAGCGATTTTGCAGGGGTGAGCGTGCCTTTTGTAGCTCCGTTTATTATCATGCCGAGAAACATCGGCATAAGGACTTCGCCTGCGACCTCAATTAGCATACACAAAGGTCCGAGAATAAACTGAAGCTTATAAGGTTTTACATAGCTTAACCAGCGTTTCAAAAAAACATCATCCTTTCGTTATATTGTTGTCAGCAGCATTTGTGCGGCGGAAGGGTTGCTCCGTCGGATCTGAGATTTTTTTGTATTTTTTCAAGACATTCTACAAAGTTTGACAATTCTTCATCTGTAAGACCCGAAAACATATTTTCGTCGACGCTTTCAAATATTTTTTTTGCCTGTACTAGAATATTTCGTCCTTCGTCGGTTATACTTACACGGTTGCAGCGGTTGTCGCTTTCGCTTGTGGTTTTTGTGATATAGCCTGCCTGTTCAAGTTTTTTCATTGTTACAGTGGCGGTTGCCGCTGATATATCAAGTTTTTTTGCAATGTCCTTTTGGGTCGGGGGTGTTTCAAATCCCGAAATACACAAAAGCATGATGTGTTGACTTCGGTGCAGGTTGAGGTCTGACATACGCTGTTCGATCAGACTTCTGTGGAGCTTGTCTGTGTGGATAAAAAGGCGCACAAGCTCGTGGTTTGAAAGCCTTTCTGTGCTTTTCTTTTCTTCCATTATATGATCTCCTTTCCTAAAAAATTGAAAATGACAAAAATTAGCGTGCTAAAAGTTAGCACGCTAATTATTATATACTCTTTAACTTTATTTGTCAAGAAAAATGATGTTTTTTTCATCAAATTTTCGCACAAAAGGCGTATTATTCCTTTTCAAGCGCTTTCAGCTCGGCATCAACCGCTTCGTTCTTTTTGATATAGCCGAGGATCTTAACTTTGTCGCGGTGGAAAGCGTGGGGCGGAGCATCCTTGTTGGAATCGAGCCTTACGCGGACAATGCCCTTTAAGGGATTGGTTTCTACAACGACTCCGCGGCCTTCTTCTGTTTCGACGATGGCATCAACCTTGGGGGTGCGCTCAAATTCCTGCTGATATACCTCGTCCTCATAACGCAGACAACAGAGAAGTCTGCCGCAGGTACCGGATATTTTTGAAGAATTGAGCGAAAGGCTTTGATCCTTTGCCATTTTTATAGAAACCTGAGCAAATTCGCCGAGGAAGGTGCTGCAACACAAAGGTCTGCCGCATACGCCAAGACCGCCCAGCATCTTTGCTTCGTCACGTACGCCCACTTGGCGCAGTTCTATTCTTGTGCGGAAGACAGAAGCAAGCTCTTTCACGAGTTCGCGGAAGTCTATGCGGTTTTCTGCCGCAAAATAGAAAAGGATCTTGGTGTTGTCAAAGGTGTATTCTACCCCAACAAGAGACATTTCAAGACCAAGCTTTGCAACCTTTTCAATGAAAACGCTCTCTGCCTGTTTTTCCAGGCGCTTGTTTGCTTCAAGGCGTTCTGTATCTTCGCGTTTTGCAATACGAATGATCTTTTTAAGAGGTGAAACGATGGTATCTGTGGGAATATAACGATTTCCGATGGCGGTATATCCGTATTCCAGACCGCGGGCGGTCTCGACAATAACAGGTGTGCCAAAGGATACCTGTTCGCCGTTGGGGTCAAAATAATATATTTTTCCCGCTTCTTTAAAACGAATACCGATTATTTCGGTTTTACCCTGCTTTTCCTCTTCGGTCAGAGCCTTCTTTTCTTTCTTGGGAGGATATATCTGATCTCTCAGCGGGATTGCGTTGGAATAGTCAAAGGGTTGTGACGTTTCTGCTTCTGCCGTTTCTTCAACAGGTCGATTTTTTGTATAGTTGTTTGATACAAAGCCAAGATCGCCGAGGATAGAAGGATCTATCTTTCCTGCGCCGCGGTTTTTCTTGTCTCTTTCTCTGTCCTTTTCTCTGTTTTGCTGATTTTGTGCATGACCGTCGTTGCGATTTTGCTGGGGTTGTTTGCCTGTGCGGTCGCGGTCTTTGCGGTTTTGCTGACGATCGTTTTTGTTTTTGTTCTGATTTTCCTGTTTTTGATCGTGGGTTGGCTTTTCGTTGCGGTTTTTGGAAGGTTTGTGGCGAGGCTGCTGGTTGTTTTGGTTTTTCTGTCCGTTATCCTTTGGTTGCTGTGCCTGTTCTTCCTGCGGATGCGATGAATGTTGGGGCTTTTTCCCGAATTTTTTGCGATCCTTGTGATTATTGTTTTTTTCGTTGTTTTTCTGTTCGTGGTTTCCGCCTTGCTTTTTTTCTTCAGCGTTTTTGCTGACTGTGACGGCAGGCTTTATATTGCTTTCGATTGGCGCCTGCTTTTTGTCTTTGGGACGCTTGGGCGGTGTTATCAAAAAGCCCTTTTTGGTGACAATCTCGCTGTCACCGGGCTTTGCGTTTCTGTCTTTTTTATCCATTTACGTTTACTTTACCTTTCTTGGTACGATCATTTTCTGACGGCAGAAAACAGTTCTGCCAGAACCGATCCGACGTTGCCTGCCGCCTGTACTCTTTCGGCGGCTCGCGAAAAAGCTTCGTAGAGCTCCATGGCTCTGCGCATTGAAACCGAGCTTTTGGCACTGTCAAATTCCGGACCTTTTTCAAATACAAAGAGTATTTGGTTTTCGTTTTTCTTTGAAACGGCAATATCACGGCTTGCCATTGCAAGAACGCAGAGAGAAAGAAACAATTCGTCTTTGCTTGTCGGGAGACTTTCGGTGAGACGATGGTTTTTTTCAAGAAAATATTGTCTGACAAGACCATACGCCGCATCTATCGTTTTTATATTTGCGGCATCAAGTTCTATTTTGTCAAGAGCGCATTGCAGTCGTGCTGCTCTTTTGACCGATTCTTTTGGGAGAGACGGAAATTTTGCCGCAAAAACCTCCCCTGTTTCCTCCACACTGCTTTTTCCAAGAGTGTGTGACTGTACTCTCGACACAACCGTTGGCAAAAGAAGCTCTTTTGAAGGCGCAAGCAGGATGAAAATAGTGTTTTGCGGGGGTTCTTCAAGTATTTTCAGAAGAGCATTTTGGGCGTTGACGTTCATTTTTTCGCTCTCGTTGATGATATATATGTGATATTCGCAGTCTGTCGGAAGGACGTACGCCTCTTTTCTGACGTTACGAATGGTATCAACGCGGATCTCTATTTTGCTTTTTCCCGCCTCTTTTTCGGGCGAGATAATTTTTATATCTGTGTGTTCCCGATCGAGTATTTTTCTGCATTGGTCGCATGAAAAGCACGGATATGCCCCGTGTGTTTCCTGCATTTCTGTGCAGACTGCGGCGCAGGCTATTATTTCGGCGCAACGTAGGCGCGAAGCTCCGCTTCCGCCTTCGAGCACGTATGAATGGGCAAAGTTGCCGTTTGAAAAGGCTGACAAAACGTTGGTCAGAACTCTTTTTTCGCCTGCAGTAAGTGCAGATATGTCGGGTGTGTTTTTTCCGCCCTGCATTTATCTCTCCATAGTTTTGTATATTGTGTGTATATTCTGCAAAAAATGTTTCACATGAAACATTTTTGTCTGTGTTTCACGTGAAACAAAGGCAAATGTTGTGAACAATCTCTGAAATCAGAGTCTTTCGTGGAGCTGGCGCGCAAGGTTGATGGTGCCGGGCTCTTTCTGTGAAAGACTGTCGAGCGATCTGCCCGATCCGATACAGACGCACTTTTCGGGGTTTTCGGCAATAAAGGTACGAATGCCCGTGACGTGCTCGACAAGCTTATCAAGTCCGAAAAGACGCGACGTACCGCCTGTCATAACGATGCCCGATGCTGAAATGTCGCCCACAAGCTCGGGGGGTGTGCGCTCGATAACAGCGCAGACGGCGTTGACAATGGAGGTTACGGGTTCTTCAATGGCTTCGAGAAGCTCCTGCGAGGAAATCTCGATCATCTTGGGAAGACCTTCGATAAGGCATCTGCCCTTTATTTCCATCTTGGTTATCTTTTCGCAGGGCCATGCGCATCCGATGTTTATCTTAACTTCTTCTGCGGTACGCTCGCCGATGAGAATGTTGTACTTTCTGCGTATGTACTTTATGATCGCTTCGTTTACGGCATCCCCTGCAAACTTGATAGATTCGCAGGTAACAACGTTGTGCATGGAAATAACTGCAACGTCGGTCGTTCCTCCGCCGATATCAACAACAAGGTTTCCGACGGGCTTTGAAATATCAACGCCTGCACCGATGGCTGCGGCAACGGGACCTTCGATAAGATAGGTCTTTTTTGCACCTGCCGAAATGGCGGCATCGCAGAGGGCGCGTTCTTCTACCTCGGTGATGCTGGAGGGAACGCTGATGATAACGCGCGGCTTGAAAAACGCCGTGCCGGTGGCTCTTTTTATAAGAGATTTGAGCATGGTAAGGGTTGCGCCGTAGTCGGATATAACTCCGCCCGAAAGAGGACGGACGGCAAGAATGTTGCCGGGCGTTCTGCCAAGCATTTGCTCGGCTTCTTTTCCGACTTTAAGTACCTTTCCGCTTACACGGTCGACTGCAACGACCGAGGGCTCTTCGATTATAACGCCTTTTCCTTTAACGTAGACCTGGACGGTTGACGTACCGAGGTCGATGGCTATATCATTCATTTTTGGTTCTCCTTTCTTTAAAATTTTCTGCTCCTGCCAAAAACAGGAATCTGACGTCAGATGCTCCGCCGCTTATCAACAGGTTGCGTGCCGTGATCGCTGTGGCACCCGTTGTTATCATATCGTCAAGGACAATGACTTTTTTCGGAACTTCTGCGTTGTCAACAAGCTTCAGACTTCTGCGTGCATTGATCAGTCTTTCCTGTGCATTCAGCAATCTTTGCGGCGCTTTATATCTTTTGTCGCGCTCAAGTAGCTTTTGATAGGAAAAGGAATCGTTAAAACGAACAAAGGTTCGAAGTACTTCTTCCGATTGGTCAAAGCCGTATTTGTCCAAAAGAGAAACGCTTCTCGGAATATTAGTGAGAAAAAACTCTCCTTCAATTCCCGAAAGCATATCTTTCATAACTTCGCCGGACAGCCTTGCAAAAAATCTGCGGCAGGCGGCGCAGTTGTGAGTTTTGAGGTGATAGATGGCGCGGGACACAGTTTCGCTCGAAAAGCCGAAAAGATAGACAGACGGGCTTTGCGTTTTGCGAAGATCCGGCCGCGCTTTATAAAAGCTTTCTTCCATGCGTCGGGTACAATCCTCGCAGAAAGGGCTTTCGATCATGTTTTTTCCGCTGTTAAAACAGGTTTTTCGGTCTTTAAGAGCCGATCCCTTGATTTCGCCGCAAACACAGCAGATCTCGGGGAAAAACAACTTCCCGAAAAAGCGAATTATATTCATATTTCCTCAGCCGCAGTAAGACAAAGGGAAAATTCGCAAAAAGATTTGCCATCTTCGGTGTATGCACAAAAATCAAGGTCTGTGCCCATTCGCAGGGCAAGCTTTTTTGAAATATAAAGCCCAAGTCCAAAACCTGCGCCCGTCGCTCCTCTGCCTCTTTCGTGGGGGGCAAAAACGTCGAAATTTTCGGGCATAACAATGGCACTGTTTTTCACCGAAACATATACCTTGTTGTCTTTTTCTTCCGCTTTCCACACGATCTTGCCTGCGTCGGCGCAATATTTTGCGGCGTTTTCAAAAAGATTGAGAATTATCTCAAAGCAGGCGTCGGCGTTTGCAAAAACGTAGGTCTCATCGTCGCCAAACAAAAGATCCACCGAAAGACCGCGGTCGGATATTTTCTTTTCAACAAGAAGATAGGCGCGCCTGATCTGTTCGCAGATGCCGAAAACTTCGCCTGAAAGCGCAGATCCGTCTTGTTCGCACAGACGGGATGCAATGCGCGAAAGTCGGTCGCTTTCGGAAGATATGATGGCCAGATACTGCTCTTTTTTTTCGTTGTCAATTGCTCCGTCGAGCATGGCATCGGCAAAGCCTTTTATCGATGTCAGAGGCGATCTGAGATCGTGGGCAACGGTTGAAAGCAGCAAGGATGTGCTTTTTTGCAGCTTGTCAAGCTTCTTTTTTTGAGAAAGATGGCGCAGGATAAGAAAAACATTGCCGCACAGCAAAAAAACCGACACTGCCGCAACTGCGATAAGACAAATATCGGTGATAGTCATTCCTGCCACATCCTTTCGGAAAAAACAAATCTACATGATATATTATATATTAAATACCCAAAAATTGCAATCGGTATTTAATGTTTTTAACAATTTTACGAAAAATCGAGCTTGCCGAAAAACTGTGGCACATATTCTTCTTTTGCAGAGCTTTTTTCCTGGCAAAAACCGTTGATAATTCCCTTTTCTCGGGCATATTTCAGTACTTTTTGGTACTCAAGTGTTGTGAGCCTGCGGGATATCTCGGGAAAATCAAAAGCTTTGTGGGTGGGAAAATACTGGCACATGAGGCTGACGTAAAGCTTATTTGTGTCATAATTCTGTGCGAGGTGGTCGATGACCTTTTTGCTTTCCTCTACGTTTGACGGCAAAACAAGATGCCGCACGAGAACACCCTTTTTCATCATGCCGTCGCCGTCAAATTCGGGATAGCCGACAAGACGAAACATTTCGTCAAGGGCAGATTTTGCATAATCAAAATAGTCGGGTGCCGACGAATATTTGCCCGAAAGAGCGGGAGAAACGTATTTTAGATCGGGCAGAAAAATATCAACAAGTCCGTGAAGAGAAGCGATGGTTTCGCTCTTTTCGTATCCGCCGCTATTCCAGACCACGGGGATGCCAAGCTCTTTTTTTACCATGCCCAGGGCATTTATGATATTTTTTGCAAAATGAGTGGGGTTTACGAGGTTTATGTTGTGCGCCCCCTTGTCGCGCAGGTGCAAAAACACACGGGCAAGCGCATCGTCAGACAGCACCTGTCCGTAGGGGGTGTGAGATATTTCGTGGTTTTGGCAAAAAACGCAACGCAAGGAGCAACCCGAAAAAAACACCGCGCCCGAGCCGCGGCTTCCCGAGATGCAGGGCTCTTCCCACATATGAAGATCGGCTCTTGCAACAGAGGAAAGCTTTCCGCTTTTGCAAAAGCCGTTGCTTTTTTGTCTGTCTGCTCCGCAGTTTCGCGGGCAGAGGCGACATTTTTCGTCTGTCATCTGCCTGCCTCAACCGTGGGGATGCGGAAAAGCGCCATGAGTATGCGCATTATCGAAAAGATCAGCGCGGAAAAGAGAACGTTTGCAACATACTCGGGCAAAACACCCAGCGCCAAAAGATTGAAAAGCGGCACGTCCTTTGTCACCGCAATCAGATAGAAGAACGAGAAAAGCGATTTTATCCACACGAGCATCGCCGCCACAAGCAGAGCCGAAAGGGGCGTTCTGTGCGAAAAAGGCTTGCAGAAAGGACCTGCGTGATATGCGCAAATGAGAAAAACGATGGGCGAAAAGGCATAGGGGTTTCCGACGAAAACATCAAAAACAAAGCCTGAGATCAACCCGAAATACGCCGCTTTTTTTCTTCCGCCGAGAAGACCGATCGAAATGACCGAGCCGAGCAGAAAATCCGCCTTGACGGTAAGCCCTGCGGCCGCAGAAAATCTGACGGCAATGCGCGGAGCAAGCTTTGTGGCAAGGATGAAAGCGACGATAAAAAACAGGATAAAGAATATATCGGTTTTTTTGTTTTTCAAAAATTTAATCAATCTTTTTCACCTGATCTTTTGTTATTTTTACGGCATGGGAGAAGCGGCAAGGGTGTGGAGCGAAACCATATCGTCATCCACCGTCACTTTTTGCGAATAGGTGGCAAGTATTTCTTCAAAGCTTTCTTCTTCAAGCTTTGTGCGGATAGTTTCCACCACGTTTGCACTCTTGTTGTAATTTTCGGGGTTGGTTTCGATTCTTTTAAGAATATGCACGCCAAAGGCGGATTCCACCGAGCGCACGTCGCCGATCTGCATTTGCTTTAAAGCTTCGCCAAGCTCGGGAGCGTTGGTGGTTTCGCCGGTTGAATCCATTGCGGAAGAATTGGGGTATACCACAACGTAATCGTTGGGGTAGCGCTCGGCAACTTCCGAAAGGGATGCGCCGCTTTTTACAAGCTCGAATATTTCTGTGGCGGTGGCTTTTCTGCGTGCGCTTTCGGCTTCGCTTATGGGTGCGCGGGTGCCGTCGATCTTTTCCTGGTATGCCGTGGTGATGAAAATATGCTCAACTGTGTAATAATTGTCGGCATAATACTTCTTTATAGAGGCGTCGGGAATCTGCATAACGCCAACCTCGTCGCCAAAGAGAGATTCTTTGAGAGTTTCTTTGTTCCAGGTAAGAAGATAGAGCTTTTCGTAATCTTCGTAGGTTGTGCCAAAGGTTTCGAGATATTGCTCAAAGCTCATGACCGAGCCGTATTTTTCAATGGCGTGATTTTCGACGGTGGAGCCTATGAGATCGATATATGCCTGCTGGGGCACAAAATTTTCGTAAAGCACCATATTTGCCGCCACGATCTTTTTTGCATCTTCAAGGGCAAGCTGAGAAAAATGCTCCTCGTAGGTTTTGCCGTCGGGAGCGGTAAGTCCCCAAAGCTCGTCGTATTCGCCCGAAAAATCCTTGTAATTAAGTACGAGCACGGGCAGAAATTCGCTCTTTTTCTGAGAAAGGAAAAAGCTGTACATTCCCTCGGTCATGCACGCCTCTTTCATGTGTTTTCCGTCGGTGTCATATCCGCAAAGGGCGTGGTCTTCGGTTTTTTCGGTGCAGGATGCGGCAAAAAGCATTCCTGCCGAAAGAAGGGCGCAGAGGGTTCTTTTTGTAAAACTTGAAAATTTCATTTTTTATCTTTACCTTTCGGTGAATTTTTGTCTGTTTTATGCCAAAAAGCTATTATATGTATTATACATTGCAAATCTTTTCTTGTCAATTGCGAGAGCCGAGATATCCCTTTATATCAAAAGGCTCTTTTTTTGTGTCGGCGCGCAGATAAAGCGGGTGGTGGGGGTGGCCTTTTTTTGATATGGCACCGCACGAAAACCAACAGGCGCCGTATTTTTTTGAAATTTCATAAAAATCGCCGATGAGAGAGGGCAAATAATCGCGTTTTTCAATTATTGCACCCCATGCCGCCCATACCGACGGTCTTTTTTGGCAATGGGACAATATGTATTCAAAAGCCTTGATGTTTTCGGCGTGAAGCGAGGCGTTACACTCTTTTTCCATGTCGTCGGGGTTTGTTGCCCTTTGGGCATAGACGTTGAACATGATAAAGCTGTCGTGGCCGTTGAATTTTGCAATGCGCTCGACCGACTTTAATGTGTTGTCAAGATCGTCGGGAGCGGCGGTTGACGGGTTGATGCCGATGCAGATGAGAGGATCTTTTCCGCGGGTGCCGAGAATATATCTGTATTCGCTGTAAAAGGGCGGAACGTAAAGCCATTTTTCAATATCGTAGCTTTCCTGCTTTTCAAGAGCGGCACAAAGGGCGTCGTCAAAGGTAAGCAAAGATATCTCGTCTGTCGTGCAGGACGGTATGTGCATAAATCTTCTCCTTTGTCAGATTATTTCGCCGCCACCCAGAAGAATGCCGTCGTCATCATAAAAAACAGCCGACTGACCGGGGGTTATGGCGCGCTGGGGAGTGTCGAATTCGATTTTTGTCACGCCGTTTTCAATTTGTATCACGGCGTCTGCCTCTTTTGCCGAATACCGTGTTTTCACCTTGATGCGCAAGGGGGCGGATATTTCGTCAAAAGCCTGAAGATTTATATTTTTTGCAAAAAGTACGCTTGAAAAAAGCTTTTCCTCGGGGCAGAGCACGACCTCGTTGGTGTCCACCCTTTTTTCCTTAACGTAAAGGGGCGCGGGAAGCGCAAGGCCAAGGCCTTTTCGTTGGCCTATGGTATAGTGGATTATTCCCTTGTGAGTGCCCAGCACATTTCCGTCTTCTGTGACGAATTTTCCGGGAGCAAATTGTTTTTTTAGGGTGTTTTCTACGATGTCGCCGTATTTTCCATCGGGTACGAAGCAGATGTCCTGGCTGTCCTTTTTGTTTGCATTGACAAAGCCGTTGTTTTCGGCTATTTCGCGGACCTGCGATTTATCAAGCGAGCCCAGGGGAAAATGGGCATACTCCACCTGCTCGCGCGAAAGCTGCCATAAAACGTAGCTTTGATCTTTTTTGGGATCGTCTGCTTTTTTTATGACCTTTCTGCCGTATTTTTCGGAAAAAGCCGTGTTGGCGTAGTGTCCCGTTGCCACAAGGTCAAAGCCGTTTTCTTTTGCATATTCGCAAAGAATACCGAATTTTATCTTTCTGTTACATTCAACGCAGGGGTTGGGGGTGAGACCTGCGGCGTATTTTTGAGCAAAAGAGCCGATTATTTCTTTTTCAAAATAATCTTTTTTCTCTATCAGGATATGCGGAATACTAAGAGATGCCGACAAAGCTTTTGCATCGCCCGCTTCCGCGTCGTTTCCGCAAAGAAGCAGAGTGGCAGAGCTTACGTCAAGCCCCTCGTTTTTTAAAATCAGCATAGAAACCGCGCTGTCAACTCCGCCGCTTATGGCGCAAAGCACGCGCTTTTTTTCTTTTGTTTGCATCAATTTATATCTCTTTTCCCGAAAATTCGCAGGCGTAGCTCTGATTTTTGAAAGCGTTTCTTGATATTTTGATGCCGCTTTCGGTTTTTTCGAAAGTATAGGTTACTTTGTGCGGACAGTTTGTTCCGCGAAGGGTAATGGCAAGATTTTCGCCGTCGTTTTCGGCGCAGGCGGAAAAATCAAGATTGCAATCAAAGGTGGAGGTAAGATCGGTAAGGGTGGGTTTTACGTTATCGCCGCAAAGGGTGCCCTGCGTCCACTCGCCCGGAACAAGGTGGATAAGGCTTGTATAGGTGTTTTTGGATGTGATCGAAACGTCAATGCCACCCTTGTCGTTTTTGTTAAAATAGATCTGATTGAATCCGCAGGGATTTTCGTTGAAGGCAAAGGCTTTGCCGCAAAGAGAGAAGCTTTCGGCATCAAACTGCGAGGGGGTGTAGAAATTGTCGAGAAAATCCGCAAGCTCTTTCTCGTTGCCGAGCTCGTTGCAGGCGTGGATCTTTTCTGCAAAGTTGTGTACACTGTCGATTTCGGGCTGCATTTCGCCTACCTCGGCAATGGCGGAAATGACAATGTTCTTTTCGGGAAGATCATGCAAAGCTGACCGAAGGCGCCGTCTCCGCGGAATCCCTCGCGCGAGTTGCGCCAGAACTGCAAGCCGTAGCCCGAGCACCAATCGGGAGTGCCGTTTGAACTATTGTCCGAAATAAACGAGCCTGCAAGCTTTACATACTCTTCGGACAGAAATCTTTTTCCGTTATAAACTCCGCCCGAAAGGTAAAGAAGTCCGAGCTTTGCCGCATCGTCCGATGAAACGTGAAATCCCACGCCGCCCTCCGAAAGCCCTTTGTACGAAAGCCACAGAGAACCTTTGATATCCATGTATCTGAAAAGGTGGAGATTCAGAAATTCGAGTACCGAAAGACCTGTGCGCGCTGTTACACACGCGCCTGCAAGGCAGGTGGCACCTGTGTTGTATGCAAAATGTGTGCCGGGGACGTATTCGACCTCGCACGCGAGAAAAGCGGCAACGGGATCGGACGAGCGCATCATTTTTTTCATAACGCAGCCCGAATGTCCCGTGTTCATCGAAAGGACGTTGAGAAGAGTCATTTTCGAGAGGTTTTCGGAAATGACCTCGGGGCATTTTTCGGGGAAAATGTCAACGATTTTTTCGTCGAGCGACAAAAGTCCCATGGTGCAGGCAATTCCCACTGCGGTGGAGCAGAAAGATTTGCTGAGCGAATAAACGTGGTTTTTCTGATAGGGTGAATAGGGAGTGGGAGCGCCCGAAAAGATCTTTTCGCCGTTTTTATATACTGTCAGAGCGTGAAGCTCGGAATTGAAGGACGAAAAATCCTTGAAGAGATCGATTATTGCCGATGCGTAGGTCATGATTTTTTTCCTTTCCGACAGGTGTTTTTGGGGCCTGCCAATGAACTTTTTTGTTATCTGCTGTATTTATTCATTGCCTCGTCGATCTTCGCTTCGACGATAAGTTTTGTCGCCTCGTGAAGGTTGCCAAATAGCGAGAAGAGGGTTTCTTTCTCGCCGTCGGGGAAAGAGCTGAGCACCCAGTCGGCAAGCTCCATTTCTGGATGGGGCTTTTTGCCCACGCCTATTTTGATGCGGGGAAAAGCATCTGTGCCGAAATGCTCGATGATAGAGCGCATACCTTTTTGTCCTCCGTCAGATCCCTTGCGGCGTATGCGCATAACCCCGACGTCAAGCGAGATGTCGTCGTGGATGACAAGGATGTTTTCGGGGGAGATCTTATAAAAATCCGCCGCTTCCTTTACAGCCTGACCCGAATTGTTCATAAAGGTCTGGGGCAGCATGAAAAGGCATCTTTTTCCGCCAAAGGTCACGTCGGTGCACAGAGAGGAAAACTTTGAGCGGTTTATGCTGAAATTTTCCTTTTGGCTGATATAGCTCAATGCTAAAAAGCCGGCATTGTGACGGGTGAAGGTATATTTGCTTCCGGGGTTTCCAAGCCCTGCAATAATAAAGCTGATGGGCTCGGTTGAGGAAGAGGTCGATTCGATTTTTTTGAAAAGGTCAAAAATGTTTGCCATATTTTACTCCTGAAATCATTTTTTTGCAAAGCTTTTTCCGTTGTTGTCCCAGATGGCCTTGAGCTTCACAATTTTGTCAAGAGAGGCGCCTGTGAAGGGAACGGGAATGCAATCCTTGTCGATGATAAAGCCGTTGACGGCGGTTTTTTCGGACAAGATCTCGGTCATCAGCTCGTCAAAGCTCCATTTTTTGTAGCCCGAGGTCTGGGGAGCTTCGTTTTTGAAACGGATATACGATTCCGAACGCTCGGCAAGCTCGACCGAGGTAAAAAGTTCAAGCAGGCAGTTTCCGCGGTCGTCTTTTACTATTGCCACCGAAAGCTCGTCGGATTTTTCGGCATTTTTCTTCATGCAGGGTTGGATAAGGGTGGCTCTGAAAAGAGCGTCATACATCGAAAGCTCGGCGTTTTTCAGCTTTTCTGCGGGAACGCCGTTGCGGAGATCCTGGAAAAATCCCGACATGGCGGCGCGCAGAAGGATGTTCTCGGGGAACTGCTGTTTTTTGATAAGCTCCTGCGTGTTGAGCTGGATGAGGGTTGAAAATCCGAATTTATAGATAAATCTGATGCCGCGAAGTCCCAGTGATGCCGCCTCGGAAACGATTCTTGACGCCGCGGGGGGCATGGAAACTTCGGGGGTGGTGACAAATTCAAGGGCATAAACCTTTAACCCGCGGGAAAGAAAATCCGACACGGTGGCATCCGCCACTTCTTTTGTCAGGGCAACAATGGCAACGCCCGCCGCCGAATGGGGGCGCTTTGTGTGCTCGGAATAGATGACAAAAAGGCTTTTTGCGCACGAAACGTTCTGGAAAAGTGCTTTTTTGGCGTTCTGACAAAGATTGTCGAGCGCCTTGGGTATCTGCACCGTTACTTTTTCGCCCTCGGGGGCATCTTTTTTTGCCTTGGCGATAAGCTCGTTTATTTTTCTTTCGCAAAGGGCAGATGCGGCAATGCTTTGGGCAAGATTTGCGGTTATAGAGCCGGCTTTTGCCACATCGGGCGACTGCACGGCGTTGTTATAAAATTCCACAAGCTCGGAAAATTCTCTCTTGTCCTCCTCCGAAAGAGGGATGTTGGGGGACGAAACGGGCATTTCCTGCTCTTTTTCTTCGGTTTTTTCGGGGGCATCGGCAGTGGCAAGCTCAATACGCGCTTTTTCGATGAAAAATTCTTCGTCGCGCTCGTATGTTATGCGGTATTTGTTGAAATTTTCCGCGGCGTCAGCCCAAAGCGCAAATTCTTCGTCGGAAATATCGATTATTTTTTCTCCGCCGTGGTATTTGAGTATTCTGCCGTATTTTTTGCCGTCAGCAGTGTCTTCAAACACTTCAAAAACGCCGTCGCGGTAAATGACTTTTTCGTTTTCGGGACGAATAAGCTCTTCTATAACTTCTTTCTTGTTTTCTTTCTTTTTGTTAAAAAATCCCATGTTTTTTCCTTTCGGTTAAAAGAGTATGTGGGGGAGCAAAAGCTCTGCGGCAAGCACGGCACCGCAGGAAATTGCGGCAACCTGCATGAGGCCGCGGTCGAAAAATGCAAGCACCAGCGCCACGCCAAAGCCCACTGCGGCGCAGACGGGGTCCGACGAAGCATAAAAAATGTCGGGTATGGTCATTACGGTAAGCACCGAATAGGGTACATAGTGCAGAAAAGACAGAACGAAACGGTTTTCGATCTTTTTGCGCACCAAAACCATCGGAAGCATACGCACGAGATATGTGACGAGGGCGCAGGCAACGAGGTAGGGGAGAAATTTTATAAAGTCCATATCACTTCTCCTCCTTTTTTGCGGTATCTATCGGGAAGATCAGAGCAAACAGCGCGCTTGCAACGAGAGCGCAGATCATGATGACAAAGCCCGACGGAATTTTTGAAAGAAACGGAGTGTAGCGGAAAAGGCACGAAAGACCTGCCGAAAAAATGGCACAAAGGGCGACGGATCTGCTCTTTTTTGCCACGGGAGTTACGATTGCCACGAACATTCCGTATATCGCAATGCTGAGGGCAGACACCACTACCTGAGGCAGGATGTTTCCTGCGGCGGCACCAAGAAAAGTTCCAAGGCTCCATCCGAAATACGGCGTTAGTATCAGACCGTAAAGATATTTTCTGCCGACTGTGCCGTTTTGAGCCGAAGCCACGGCAAAAACCTCGTCGGTATTGACGAAAGATATGAGAAACCTGTCGCGAAGGCGCACGCTTTTTCCCAGCTTTTGCGATAGCGACACCGACATCAGCGAATAGCGCATATTGATGACGAGCTGTGCACCGCAAAGCTCGAGTATTGATCCGCCCGCCGCCATGATAGGAACCGCCGCCAGCTGTCCTGCCGACGTGACGTTGGTCATGGAAATGAGAAGCACTTCTATTATTGTGAGCCCTGCCTCGCAGGCAGAGATGCCAAAGGCGAACGAAACGGTGAGATAGCCCAGAGCTATCGGAATTCCGTCGAATATACCTTTTTTAAAGCTGTTTGTTTCTGTCATGAGTTTTTCCTTTTGCCGTGAATACAATAAATGCCGTTTTTTATATTAACTCCATATAAATCCAATATATACTATACCACATTGCAACTGAAAAGTCAAACAAAAACAACGGCAAAAAGGCGTGTGATGGGTGCATTTTGCTAAAAAAATCCGGTTTTTAATAAAATTATCTTTCGACATGTTGATTTTTTCAAGAAAATGTATTATAATACCTAATTAAATATATAATTTATAAAAGTATTTTGATATCAAACAGATTTTTTCAGAAAGGAAGCAAAAACTATGGCTTTTTATTACAGTGAACCTTCACACACATTCAGCGAATATCTTCTTGTTCCCGGCTATTCGAGCGCTGATTGTATTCCTTCAAACGTATCCCTCAAAACTCCTCTCGTAAAGTTCAAGAAGGGGGAAGAACCCGCACTTTCCATGAACATTCCGCTGGTTTCGGCGATCATGCAGTCTGTTTCGGATGACAAGATGGCTATCGCTCTTGCAAAGGAAGGCGGCGTTTCGTTTATTTACGGTTCGCAGACCATAGAAGATCAGGCGGCCATGGTGCGCAGAGTAAAGAACTACAAGGCAGGTTTTGTTGTTTCGGGCTCGAACCTTCGTCCCGATGCCACCCTTGCCGACGTTATTGAGCTTAAAGAGCGCAACGGATATTCCACCATTGCCGTTACAGAGGACGGATCTGCCACAGGCAAGCTTGTCGGCATCGTAACAGGCCGTGATTACAGAATCAGCCGTATGTCCACCGACGAAAAGGTTGAAAACTTTATGACTCCCTTTGAAAAGCTTATTACAGCTCCCGAGGGAACAACCCTTAAGGAAGCAAACGACATCATCTGGGATCACAAGCTCAACTCTCTTCCCATCGTTGACAAAAACGGCAATCTCGTTGCTTTTGTTTTCAGAAAAGACTACGACCAGCACAAGACCAATCCCCACGAGCTTCTTGATGCAAACAAGAGCTATGTCGTAGGCGCCGGTATCAACACCCGCGACTATGCAGAGCGTGTTCCCGCACTTGTCGAGGCAGGCGCAGACGTTCTTTGTATCGACTCGAGCGAAGGCTATACCGAATGGCAGAGCCGCACCATCGCTTTCATCCGCGAAAAGTACGGCGACACTGTAAAGGTCGGCGCAGGAAACGTTGTTGACGCCGATGGTTTCCGCTTCCTTGCAGAAGCAGGTGCGGACTTTATCAAGATCGGTATCGGCGGCGGCTCTATCTGTATCACCCGTGAAACAAAGGGTATCGGCCGCGGTCAGGCAACCGCTGTTATTGAAGTTGCAAAGGCACGCGACGAATATTTCAAGGAGACAGGTATCTACGTTCCGATCTGCTCGGACGGCGGTATCGTTCACGATTATCACATAACTCTTGCCCTTGCCATGGGATGCGATTTCTGTATGCTCGGAAGATATTTCTCCCGCTTCGAAGAAAGCCCCACAAACAAGGTTTGGGTAAACGGCAGCTACATGAAGGAATACTGGGGCGAAGGAAGCGCACGTGCACGCAACTGGCAGAGATATGATATGGGCGGCGCGGCAAAGCTTTCGTTCGTCGAAGGTGTCGACTGCTACGTTCCCTATGCCGGTCTTTTGCACGACAACGTTGCCGTAACTCTCAGCAAGGTCCGCTCGACCATGTGCAACTGCGGAGCTCTTACTATTCCCGAGCTTCAGAGCAAGGCAAAGCTTACTCTTGTAAGTGCGGTTTCCATTGTTGAGGGCGGTGCCCACGACGTTCTTGTTAAAGACAAGGTAACCCACTAATCTTAATAAGGATCTGAACCAAATGAAAATTGTAATTGTCGGCTGTGGAAAGATAGGCTCGTCTATACTTGCAAGTCTTGTTGCCGAGGGACACGACGTTATAGGCGTGGATTCCGAACAGGAAGTTATAAACGAGCTTTCAAATCTTTACGACGTAATGTGTGTCTGCGGCAACGGCGCCGACAGCGAAATTCTGTCGGAGGTCGAGGCGGACAAGACCGACCTTTTTGTTGCGGTTACGGGGTCTGACGAGCTGAATATGTTAAGCTGTTTTCTTGCCCGCAAAATGGGCGCGGCGTATACCATTGCCCGCATCCGTACCCCCGAATACAATGATAAAAGCATCATTTTCTTGCGCCGCAACCTCGAGCTTTCGGACTCGATAAACCCCGAATACGCCACGGCACACGAAATATTCAACATTCTCAAATTCCCCAGCGCCGTTAATATCGAAACCTTTTCGGCACGCAAATTTGAGATGATCGAGCTGATCTTGCGCGATGATTCGCCGCTTGACGGCATGCGACTTATGGATATCCGAAAGAAATATTCGGCAAAGTTTCTTGTTTGCGCCGTACAGCGCGGCGGCGAAGCTTTTATCCCCGACGGAAGCTTTGTTTTGCACGGAGGCGACAAGGTCGGCATAACTGCGACTCGTTCGGAGCTTAACAAGCTTTTGAAGGATCTTGGCATTTTGCAGAAAAAAGCACGCAACGTCATCATTATCGGAGCAAGCACCATCTCTTTCTATCTTGCAAAGATGCTTGTTGCCGCAGGAAACTCTGTTAAAATCATTGAAAAGGACAGAGAAAAATGCGTTCATTTCGCCGAAGAGTTGCCCGAGGTCGTGATGATAAACGGCGACGGAGCACAGCAGGAGCTTTTGCTTGAAGAAGGCATAGATTCTGCCGACGCATTTGTATCGCTGACCGATATGGATGAGGAAAATATTATTATTTCCTGCTTCGCAAAGGCGCAAAACGTCCCCACGGTCATTACAAAAATAAACCGACCCGAGCTTGCCTCCATGGCGCAAAGGCTGGGGCTTGAAAGTATTGTTTCCCCACAGAAGACGGTGGGCAACATCATAACGGGATATGCACGCGCTCTTGAAAATTCCATCGGAAGCTCTGTAGAGACCCTTTACAAGCTGATGGACGGCAGTGTTGAGGTGTTGGAATTTTCTGTCGGTCAGGATTTTGAATATATCAACATCCCCCTTAAGGAAATGACGATAAAAAAGAACATCCTCGTTGCGGGTATAATCCGCGGCAGGGTTCCCGTTATTCCGTCGGGTGACGATATTATCCAGCCCGGCGACAAGGTGGTCGTTATTGCATCAAATACCCGTTTGCAGAATCTTTCGGACATGATCGCTTGATTTGAGAGGCGGTGGGATGAAATGAATCTGAAAATGGTTTTTAACACCCTTGGCAATATTATGAAAACAGAGGCACTGCTTTTGCTCGTGCCTCTGAGTGTTGCTTTGATGTACGGCGAAAAGCTGTCTGTCATGGCTTTTGCCGTGACGATAGCGATCGCACTTTTTGTCGGTTTTGCCATGACCATTTTTACAAGGTCGGCAAACCGCATAATCTACGCAAAGGAAGGCTTTGCCATCGTTGCCCTTGCGTGGATATTTATGTCGGCGGTGGGGGCAATACCGTTTGTTATTAACGGTGATATTCCCTTTTATGTCGATGCATTTTTTGAGACGGTCAGTGGCTTTACTACCACCGGTGCGTCTATTATTCCAAACGTGGAACTTTTGTCGAAGAGCAGTCTTATCTGGCGAAGCTTTACCCATTGGGTTGGCGGCATGGGAGTGCTTGTTTTTGTTATGGCACTGTTGCCCAGCATATCCGACCGCTCGATACATATCATGCGTGCGGAAATGCCCGGACCCGTTGTGGGCAAGCTTGTTCCCCGTGCAAAGGATACGGCAAAGATTCTTTACCTTATCTACATCGTCATGACCCTTGCAGAGGTTGTTTTGCTTTCTTTGGGCGAAATGGACCTTTTTGAAAGCTTTTTTCACGCTTTCGGCACGGCGGGCACCGGCGGATTCGGAATGAAGGCCGACGGCCTTGTTTCCTATTCTCCGTACAGCCAGTGGGTCATTGCAATATTTATGCTTTTGTTCGGAGTGAATTTTAACCTTTACTACCTTATTCTCATCCGCCGTGCAAAGGCGGCGCTGAAATCCACCGAGCTTTGGGCATATATTGCCATTGTTTTGACGTGTGCGGTTTTGATCTGCGCCAATATACGCGCGCTTTATCCAACCCTTTCCGATACGGTACGCCACGCGTTTTTCCAGGTTATGACCTTGGTTTCGACATCGGGATATTCAACCGCCGATTTCAATCTTTGGCCTGAATTTTCAAAGGGCATACTTTTCCTGCTTCTTTTTGTGGGAGGTTGTGCGGGATCGACCGCAGGCGGACTTAAGATATCGCGCGTTCTTCTGCTTTTCAAGGTTATCGGCAGAGAGATAAAGCAGTCTTTGCATCCCCGTTCGGTAAACGCTGTTCGCCTTGAGGGTAAAACAGTGGAAGAAAAAACAGCATCGGGCGTTTGCGTTTATTTTGCGGTTTATATACTTTGCATTTTTGCAACCTTTATTCTGCTTTCGCTTGACAGTGCCACACCGGGATTTGAAACCAACTTCACGGCGTCGGTCACTTGCTTTAACAACGTTGGTCCCGGTTTTGCAAAGGTGGGACCCATGGGCGGATTTTCGTTCTATTCGCCTTTTTCCAAGGTGATCCTTTCGTTTACCATGCTTTTCGGCAGACTCGAGATTTATCCCCTTTTGTTGGCGTTTTTTCCTGCCACATGGACAAAAAGATGCAAATAAAAGGTTATTTGTATTTTTTGAGATAAAGGTCGATAAGAAGCCCGAAGCATACCGAAAGCCCTGCGGACGCGGCAATATAGCTTGTGCACTCGCGAAGAAGCATTTTTTCTGTATATCCGAGATTGCAGCTGCCGTCGAGGAATATGTAATAAAGAATAACAAGCGATGCGCAGACGTAGCTGAGCTTTAATCCCCAAAGAAGAAAGCGGGCGGACAGATCTTTTGAAGAGATCAGCCTTAAGAAGTATTTTTTCACCGTTTAAAACCTCCTTTTTGTGTTTTGCGGTATCTATTTTGTATTTGAAAAGAGTTGAAACGTAAATTGTCACAAGTCGGCATATCCACCGCCTGCTATTATCCGAACGACACGTATCTTTCGTTGCTCGAAGTGCTTTCGGCGGACGTTGCGGTTTGCGAGGTATTTATGAACTCGCTGCAGGAGCTTGAAAAGAGCAACCTTGAAAGATACCGCGAAAAGCTGAAAGAAAAGGGCGCAAGGGTTATATCCTTTCATCCGTACACCTCGGCTTTTGAAAGTCTTTTGTTTTTTTCGGAATACGGTGAGCGTATGAAAGACGGACTTGAACTGTACAAAAGGTTTTTTGAGGGCGCGGCAGAGCTTGGGGCAAAATATTTTGTTTTCCACGGCGAGCGCAATATTCCCACATTTTCGAGAGGCCTTGCGGATGATGAGACGATTTTTCGGGCATATACGGCGCTTATCGACGAGGCAAAGGCGTATGGGCTTGTGTTTACCCAGGAAAACGTCAACAATCACCGATCGCACTCTGCGGAATTTATCAAAAAATTAAGAGAGCTTGTGCCCGAGCTTCGGTTTACCTTTGATCTCAAGCAGGCGTTCCGCGCAAAGCAGGATTATGCCGAAATCATACGTACCATGGGCGATCGGCTGTGCCACATACACATAAACGATTTTGGCGAGCACGAATGTTGTCTGCCCTTTGAGGGAAATGCCGACCTTTATGATGTGAAAAAAGAGCTTTCGGCAATCAATTACAAGGGAGATTACATTCTCGAGGTGTACAGGGCAAGCTTTTGCGACAACCGCGACCTGTGCGCATCGCTTGAAAAGACAAGAAAGCTTTTTTGCGAAGAATAACAACGTTTTGAACGATTGAATATGGAGGTAATGACATGAAATGTCCTTCCTGTGGAAATTTTGAAAGTAAGGTGCTCGATTCCCGTCCGTCGGCAGACAACACAAGTATCCGCCGCCGCCGCGAATGTCTGGCGTGCCAGAAGCGCTTTACCACCTTTGAAACCATAGAAAACGTGGCTTTTGTCGTGGTGAAGAAAAACGGCAACCGCGAGATGTTTGACCGTACCAAGCTTGTAAACGGCATGATCCGCGCCTGCGAAAAAAGACCTGTTTCGGTAAAGCAGATCGAAAATGCCGTAAACGAGATCGAGGCAAATCTTCAAAGCTCGATGCGCAGTGAAGTGCCGTCCACCGAGATCGGCGAGCTTGTTATGGAAAAGCTGAAGGCTCTTGACGAGGTTGCGTATGTGCGTTTTGCTTCGGTGTACCGTCAGTTCAAGGACATAAACACCTTTATGGAAGAGCTGAAAAAGCTTCTTGGCGAAGGAAACGTTCCGAACGTAAAATAAAAAAGTTTTTTGGACGCCTGTTTTGCAGGCGTCTTTTTTTGCTTTTGGGGCAAAAAACAAACGGACAGTTCAAATGCAAAAGCCTCAAACTGTCCGTTTTATATCTGTCAAATATTTAAATACTTATCAGTACGAAATTCCGTATCTGTAGTTTGTGAAGGGATTTACAAAAACGCCGTCGATCATGATCGAAAAACGAATGCCGTCGGTGCTTGCGTAGCCTGTTTTGCCTGTTTTACCAACGGGCGAGCCGATCTTTACGGCATCTCCCATGGCAACAGATACCTCGGAAAGGTTTTCGTAAACAGAGATCATACCAAAGCCGTGGTCGATGACTACGTATTTGCCCGAGTAGTTGTTTTCACCGACAGCGGCGATCTTGCCCGATGCTGTGGCGTTGACGTTTTTGCCTGCCGCCGCTTCAATAAACATTGCGGTGCGCAGATAGGGCAAAGACTGAACGAGGTTCGGGTCGTCCTCTACCTTTGTTCCGAAATAGGAGGTGGAGGGGTTGGAGCCCGTTACGGGGTTTACAAAGATATATTTGTTGCCTGTGGTGCCGCTCTTGGCATCGCTCCAAAGGTGCGCTTCTTCGCTCTTTGTGCAGAGAGTTACGAGAAGCTCTTCGAATTCTTTCTTTGTCACGTCAAGTGCGCCGCTGCCAAAATGGTTGGTCACGGTGGCGGTGCCAAACGTCTTGCTGTTGATGCCGATGGTGAAAGAGTCGATGGCGGTGTCGCCCGACATAAGATTTACCTTGTATGTACCTGCGGGTGTTGTGAGGGGAATGGGCAGATAGCAGAAGGTCATATCTCCGATCTTGTGGAGCTTTGTTTCGGGAAGCACAAGTTTGTCATCCTCGGGCACGAATTTAAGAACTTCGTCTGCGTTTACATTATGAAGCTTGACAAAGGTGAATTCGCCGGGAGAAAGCTTTTTGTCAACGGGGGTGCTGTCGCAACCTGCGGGAACGTCAAAGATGATGTCGGTGGTGTAGGTGACGTTGCCGTAATAGGATTTGTCCTCGGTTTCAAGCCATTCGGCGTTGATCTCGCAGATAAGGCGGGTGTCGGCGGTGAACGCCATTTTGGACGCCAGGTCGGAGAAAAGCTTTTCGCCGATCTCGGCAGTGTCGTTATAAGACGCCCAGTCGGCATAGTGAATCTGGGAGTTGCCGTTGAAAACGGTTACAGAGCATCTGTCGGGAGTGACAGAAAAGTTTGCGGTTACAGCGTCCTCTGCCGAAACCATGATGCTGCCCAAATACGGCTCTTCGGAAGAAGGAATTCCTTCGGCAAACTCTTTGCCCTTGAGGAAGAACCATTCGGAAAAGGCTGTGGCGTGTACGGTTTCGTCCTTGCCGTTTGCCGAAAGAGTGACGGTGGGCACGGCGTGGTTGTCGTAAACGTAAATGAACTCTTTCAGAGCAAGAAGATCCTTTGCATCGTCCGCATCAAGCTGGTATGTTTCGCCGCGGGTGTTGGTGAAATAACATTCTTCGGGATCGGACGACATATAATAATTGTAGCTGTACTGCTGTTCTTTTTCGACGTGGGTGACAACGGCAGGGGTTTCGTCGGAAATATCACGCATGGGGGTGCTGACCTTGAACGCGTTTCCCACAACGTTTGAAAAAAGTTCGTGGCTGTCTTTGTCATCAAAGAACGATTTGTTGCCGTTTGGATCGTCAACCGTGATCTCAATGAGAAGATCGGCAGAGGGTTTTTCGGTGTTGACCGAAACAGAAAAATATATGACGAGAATGAGCGGAATACACAAAAGAACGCTCAGAAAGATGTAGGTTGATTTTTTTAACATGGCGTCGGTTCCTTTCAGAAAGTAATAAGTATATATGATTACGTCAAACGATATTAACACAAATATATTATACATATTTTTTCGTCGTCGGTCAATATGTTTTATTTAACATATTTGATATTTTTGGCACTTTGCGGAAATTTTTAAGAAAAAAGCAGATTTGCGGCAGTGTACTTTTGTATTTAAGACGCGAAAAATGCCATTTTTGTTCCGCGTGCAGATCGGTTTTCTTGCAAACAACTTTTTCCGTTTGTGAAAATTGACCGCAGGACGCCACAAAAAGGTTGCGCAATGCATATTTTTTACAAAAAGCAAAAAAACTATTGACAAAACATTTTGTCTGTGGTATTATATTAAGGCTAAGGATTTACAGCATAGCATTTGCCCTTGTAGCTCAGTAGGTAGAGCACTTGACTTTTAATCAAGTTGTCCGGAGTTCGACTCTCCGCAAGAGCACCAGAAAAAAGACAGATTTCGTAAGGAATCTGTCTTTTTTGTTTTGTTCAGAATTTTTTGTCATACAGCATTGCGGCGACAAGCACCACAAAGCACGAGCCTGCGTTGTGCACAAGGGCACCGGTTGTGGGGTTTAGCACCCCTGCCACAGAAAGGGCGACCGCCAGAATATTTATTGCCATCGAAAGGGCAATGCTGAATTTTATGGTCGAAACTGTGGCGACAGATAGCTTTTTCAGATACGTGAGTTTTGAAATGTCATCGCCGACAAGAGCGACGTCGGCGGCTTCCACGGCGATATCGCATCCCACACCGCCCATGGCAACACCTACGTTTGCACCCTTGAGCGCGGGAGCATCGTTTACTCCGTCACCGACCATGCAGACGGTTTTGTTTTCTTTTTGCAAAAGTGCGATCTTTTCAACTTTCCCCTCGGGTAAAAGCTCGGCACAGACCTGCGAAATGCCGACCTTTTTTGCAAAATATTCGCCGTTCAGCCTGTTGTCTCCCGTCAGCAATACCGTGTGCACCTCCATTTGTGCAAGCCTTGATACAACGCTTTTTGCCTCGGGACGCAAAACGTCCGAAAGCGCGAGAATGCCGACACAACTGCCGTTTTTTGCAACCGTAACGGTTATCTTGCCGCAAAGGCGGAGTTTTTCGATTTCTGACAGAGTTTTTTTGTCGGGCATTGCGCCGTGCTCCGACAGGAATTTTTCGTTTCCGCACAGAATAATTTCGCCGTCTTTTTTTGCGACAACGCCCTTTCCCGCCGACATGGAGAAAGAGCTTGTTTCGGCTATTTCAAGCCCTTTTTTCTTTGCGCAGGCGACGATGGCGCGCCCGATGGGGTGTTCGCTTTTTGCCTCTGCCGATGCCGCAAGGGCAAGAAGATCGTTTTCGGAAAGGGATTTGTCGACCGCAACGATATCGCACACCTCGGGTCTTCCGCAGGTAAGAGTTCCCGTTTTGTCAAAGGCAACCGTGTCTGCTTTTCCCATTTTTTCAAGCGCTTCGCCCGATTTGATTATAACTCCGTGTTTTGTTGCCTGACCGATTGCGGCCATTATTGCCGTGGGAGTGGCAAGCACCAGAGCGCACGGACAAAAAACGACGAGCACTGTGACAGCGCGGGAGATATCTTTGGTGATGATACCCGTGACGATTGCAACGAAAAGCGCCGCAGGCACGAGAAAGCTTGCGCATTTATCGGCGGTTCTTGCCATGGGAGCTTTTTTGTCCTCTGCCTCTTTTACCATGTGTATCAGTTTTTCAAGGGTGCTGTCTTTGCCGACATTTGTGGCTTTGATATCAACGGCTCCAAAAAGGTTGACCGTTCCGCAAAAAAGTTCGTCGCCCACCGTTTTGTCAACGGGAAGCGATTCTCCCGTTACCACCGATTGATCGACAGAGCTTTCGCCGCTTATGATAACGCCGTCAACGGGAATTTTTTCGCCCGGAAGAATACGCAGGACGTCGCCCTTGCGTATGTCTTTGGCATTTACTGTTTCTTCTTTTCCGTCAACAAGTCTTCTGCCGTTGGTGGGGACAAGATTTATAAGCTTTTTCAGTCCCCTTTTTGCGCGGTCGGTTGTCAGGGCCTCGAGTATCTCGCCTATTGCCATGATAAACGCAACTTCGCCTGCGGCAAAAAGGTCGCCTATGGCGATTGCCGCGATCATGGCAACCGATATGAGTAAAGACGACGATATTTTTTCTATTCCGCGGCGCCAAACCAGCTTTTTTGCGGCACTTGCAAGAATCGGAAATCCGCTGATGATAACTGTTATCCACGCGGGATCGACAAATATGCCGATGCCGAGCTTTGATAAAACAAAACTTGCAACAAGAAAAACGCCGCCGATAATTGTGGCAGGGATGCTTTCGAGGATATCACAGATTTTTTCGATCATAAAATACGCTCCTGTCTTGAAAAATTTTGAAAATTGTAATATAATGTATCAGATACAGAACAATTCGTTCCGTAAAATATTGTATGATCTTTTTTGGCAGAAAACAATAAGCAAATAACCGAATATGTAAGATACCGAACATTTTTGAAAAATCGTTTTGGAGGAAAGTATGGACAGACGGCAGAGAAAGACAAGAGAAGCCATATTTGCGGCGTTCACCGCTCTTTTGGCAGAAAAAGATTACGGTCAGTTAACCGTTCAGGATATTATTGACAAGGCTGATATCGGACGAACAACCTTTTACGCTCATTTTGAAACAAAGGATTTTTTGCTTAAAGATCTGTGCGAAGAGCTTTTTGGACATATAATAGATACGGCAATGGGGCTTCCCTGCGGACAGTATCATTGCTCGTACGCCGCCGCTACCGATTCGGTCTTTTTGCATCTGTTGCGCCATTTGCAGGAAAACGACAGAAACATTCTCGAGCTTTTGTCATCGCAAAACAACGAGATATTTATCCGCTATTTCAAATGCAATCTGAAAAAGCTGATAATAACGCAGTATGCCGACAAGGGAGTTTTGAAAAACGACAAACTGCCGCAGGATTATCTGGTCAATCATATTTCATCGTCGTTTGTCGAAACGGTTGGGTGGTGGATATCGGGAAAAATGAAAGAAAGCCCCGAGCAGATAACACAATATTTTCTGGCTGTCATAGAACCGATTTTGCAGAAGCCCGAAAATGGGTGAGAAAGCCGACGATATTTGTCTTTTCGCGTCATTTTTCGGTTGACTTATGAATACGATTGGATTATAATATTTATCGAAGTAATAATTCAAAAACAAATTGGAGGTTTTTAAGGCGGCAGTTTTGCCGTCGGAATTTTTTATGAAAGTCTTTCAGCCAAAAACATTTACACTTCTCAAAAATTACAGCGGTAAGCAGTTTGTATCTGATATCATTGCAGGCATAATCGTTGCCATCATTGCCCTGCCCCTTTCGATCGCTCTTGCCATGGCATCGGGTGTATCTCCCGAAAGAGGTATTTACACCGCAATTTTCGCAGGCTTTGTTATTGCTCTGCTTGGCGGCAGCAATGTTAATATTTCGGGTCCCACTGCGGCTTTTGCCACCATTGTGGCAGGCATTTATGCCCAGTATGACATGAGCGGCCTTGCTCTTGCCACCGTTATGGCAGGTATAATCCTTATACTTATGGGTATCTGCCGTTTCGGTGCTCTTATCAAGTATATTCCTCTCACCATAACCACAGGTTTTACCTCGGGCATTGCTCTTACCATTGCCATCGGACAGGTCAAGGATTTTCTTGGGTTGAGCTTTGGCGATGCAAAGCCTGTTGAAACAATTGAAAAGGCAGAGGCTGTTATTGAAAACATCGGAACGATAAACGTGATGAGCCTTCTTGTCGGTCTTTTCGGACTTGCTATCCTTATCACCTGGCCGAAGCTTGGCAAAGTGGGAAAGCTTGTGCCCGGTTCGCTTATTGCGGTGCTTGCGGGAACTGCTCTTGTAAAGCTTTGCGGTCTTGACGTTGCCACCATCGGCGATCTGCACAAGATCCCCACGGGACTCCCTGCTTTTTCTGCCCCCTCTTTCAGCCTTGAAACCTGCCGCGAGCTTTTGCCCTCGGCGTTTACCATTGCAATTCTTGCCGCCATTGAATCGCTTCTTTCGTGCGTGGTTTCTGACGGCATGATCGGCGACAAGCATAATTCCAACACCGAACTTATTGCCCAGGGCGCGGGCAACATTGCATCTGCCCTCTTTGGCGGAATTCCCGCCACCGGCGCCATAGCCCGTACCGCCGCCAACGTTAAAAACGGCGGAAGAAGCCCTGTTGCCGGAATGGTTCATGCAGTGGTTTTGCTTTTGGTGCTTTTGGTGCTTATGCCGTATGCCGCGTGGATTCCCATGCCGATAATCGCAGCCATCCTTTTTGTGGTGGCATACAATATGTGCGAATGGCGCCAGTTTGTGAAGATTTGCAAAATGGCACCCAAAAGCGACATTCTTGTTCTTGTCGTAACCTTTGCTCTCACTGTTATCTTTGACCTTGTGGTGGCAATAGAGATCGGATTGCTTCTCACTGTGATCCTCTTCCTCAAGAGAATGACCGACGTAACAAGTGTGCGCGTGTGGGACAAAAACGGCGCAAAGACGTACCCCGACGGCACGAAGATATACGATGTTGACGGCCCGCTCTTTTTCTCGAGCGCCGAAAAGCTTTCGCAGATCTGTCCCGACGATACAACGAAAAACATCATTATCAGAATGCACGACGTGCAGGCGCTTGACGTGTCGGCTCTCAAGGTGCTGACTTCGCTTGTCGACGGTTGCAAGAGCCGCGGAGTGAGAGTTGTCTTTGCCCATGTGCAGGCACAACCCATGAAGATCCTCAAGAAATCGGGATTTTTTGACAAGGTGGGCAACGAAAACTTTGCCGACACGGTAGACGACGCTATCCTTGCCGTTTCGAAGAACTGAAAATACATATAATAAAAAGAAAGGAGACCTGCCGTGAACGAAGCGTATTACAAAAGCCTTGAGCCTTTTTTCGGCTCGTGGTATATAAAAGAATATATCGGCCGCGGCTCGTACGGGCAGGTCTATCGCATAGAAAAAGAAGACATTTCGGGCAGTTATTCGTCTGCCATGAAGATAATCTCGATAGGCGGCGAGAATGACGCCGTTGGTTTTTCGGGAGGAATGACGCAGGAAAACCTTGACGAATATTACGGCGATCTTATCCGCAATATTATCAGGGAATTCAAGATGATGGAAAAGCTGAAGGGCAACACCAACATCGTCTGCTACGAAGACCACGAAATACGAAAGCGCAATGACGGAGCGGGATATGACATCTTTATCCGTATGGAACAGCTGGTGCCGATAAACAAGCATTTTGGCACAACCTTTCCCGGCGAGGACGAGGTTATAAAGCTTGGCATTGATATGTGCCGTGCGCTTGAGCTTTGCCACAAAAACAACATTATCCACCGCGATGTCAAGCCCCAGAACATTTTTGTTTCGCCGACGGGCGATTACAAGCTGGGCGATTTTGGCGTTGCAAGAAATTTTGAAAACACAGTGGGCGAATTTTCTGCCAAAGGCACCTTTGATTATATGGCGCCCGAGGTCCAGTTGCGTCAGCCATATGGCGTAACGGCAGATATTTTTTCGCTGGGAGCCGTGCTTTACAAGCTGATGAACAACGGAAGGATCGCTTTTTTGCCCGATTATCCCGAAACGGTGCGGTCGTCCGATTACGAGATCGCGCTTGAAAAACGTCTGAACGGTGAAACCCCAAAACGTCCTGTGCTTGCCGGAAACCCTTTTTCCAACATCATCATAAAAGCCTGTATGAGCGATCCGTCGCAGAGATATGATTCTGCCGAAAAAATGCGCGCAGATCTTGAAAGAGTATTGAGGATGAAAAACGGACAAGTGCAATACTCTGACTATGCTCTGGGCAAAAACGGAGAAGGGTTTATTTTTAAGGGCACGGCGATTCTTGAAAAAGCCCCCAAAACACCCCCGCAAACTCCGCAAAAAATGCAGGATATAGGCGAAAGCTATGAAACCCACCTTTTCCCCGCGCAAAAAGACGAGCAAAAAACAAAAGAGCTGCCAAAGGTGCACGACCACGAAACGCAGGCGCAAAAAACGCCGCCTATTGAAAAATTGCCCGATGCACCGCCGACCGAAAAGGTCTTGCAGGAAGAGGTTGAAAAGGTCAGAGAGATCATTGCACAAAAAGCCGAAGATTCGGTGCTTTCTGCGACCGGGCCGACCGAAGAATCTGATCTTAAAATTGTGCCTGAGCAAACAGATACAAAAACTATTACCACAAAAGCAAAAGAAAGAAAGTCTGAGAAAAAAATGAACGGAAAAAAGCAAAAACTCTTTATCGGAATTACCATTGCCGTAATTGTGCTTGTGATTCTTATTATCATTGCGGGCATCGGCGTTGTTGTTGCCACAAACCCTGCTCTTCACGACAAGCTTCAATCTGTCCTTCCCTTTGACATAAGCTTTTTGAAGCCCGACACGTCGGCAAAAGCTCCGTCACGCGGGGAAGAAACCGAGCTTTCCGAGGAATGGCAGATCGAAAGCTACGAAGAAAAATATCCCTTCTATGCCATCGAGCGCCTTTATCTTGACGGCGAGGCGACCGACGAATACAGAGTCAGCGAGTCTGTTACAAAATACACCGAGGACGAGGCAAGAATTTTTTACAGCATCAACCTTGATACAGGCGTTGCCACAAGAACCCTTTATCTCAACGGCGCACCCACCGATTACGTTGAGACGGTGACCGCAATGGCAGATACCGAATGGGTGATCGAAGGCTACGAGACAGATTCTTTCAGAGAATATGCCAGAAAATACGTGAACGGAGCAATGACCGACGAGACCTGCTACACAGGCAGAACCTTTGAAAGCGCATATTTTGTCAGCATCGAGGGAGATGCTATGACAAAGCTTCTTTACGTCGACGGAAAGCCTGTTTCTTCTTCCGAGATCACAGAGCTTGTCGGCGAGGTTTGGGTGCTTGAAGGTTTTGAAGTGGATACATACCGCCAGTATGCAAGAAAATATGTGGACGGCAACCCCACCGACGAAACAAAGCTTACAGGTCTTGTTTACAAGGCAGAAGATTACTATTGCTTTGACGGCGAAACCGAAATGTACTATCTTATTACCTACGTGAACGGTATTCCCATGAACGATACCAAGCGCGGATATATTGCAAGCATTGCGGGAATTGCCGATGCTTGGGTCATCTCGGAATATTACGAGGCGGCAACCTACAACGAATATGCCGAACGTCATCTTTACGGCGTGAATACGGGTGAGGTGCGCTATACAGGTGCGAAAAAGCAGATAATCGAGTGGATAATCGAGGGTTACAGCAACATTGCCCCCTATTATCAGTATGCAAGAAAATACGTGAACGGTGAAAAAACCTATGAGACCCGTTACACCACTCCCTACAAGACAGACCCTGCCCGTGCGCCAAAGCCTGTTACTCCCACTCCGTCAAAACCCGTCGAGGTACAGCCCGACCCCGTAACTCCCACAACTCCCGTTGTCCCCGAGCCCGATCCTGTCCCCGAGCTTAAATACTACATGAATCCCGACGGAAGCATCAATTTCTCGAAGCTTCAGGTGGAATATTGGTATGACGAGATGGATCGCGAATACAAGGTGTGGTATGACAAGGACGGAAACGAAGTTATCCGTTTTGCAACGGGTGCATACAAGGTACGTAGAAACAAATAAATAAAGACAAAAAGAGATCGGCGGCAAAACCGATCTCTTTTTTGCGCACGCTTTGTGTTGGGAACACTTTAATTTTTATATATGCATAATTTGGTATTGATTTTTCGTCAAAAACATGGTATACTATTAAAGTACAAAATTTCTTTGTTTGCCCGGTGCGAACAAAGGTCACACTAACCGGGGACATAGCGGAGCCTTGTACCTGCAATCCGCTACAGCAGGGGCGAATTCCCGTTTTGAGGGATGCTTCTGTGCGGTCCGCAACTTAAATTTTCCGTGTTGAGATATGAGTCTTGCGCAATTGCAGCTCTCGAACCATGTCAGGTGGGGAACCAAGCAGCATTAAGGGATGTCTTGTGATGTGCCGCAGGGTAGCTTGTGTTGAGCGGAGTTTGGGAAATGCGCGCATAGAGGTTTTTCGATTTTCGGGTGTGTGATCTTTGTTTGCATCGGGCAATTATTTTGATAAGGGAGTGTTTTTGAAATGGCATACAGATTTTTGCGTTTTCCCGAAGGAAAAGCGAAGGCGGTAACTTTTAGTTATGACGACGGATGTCGCGACGATATCAGAATGGCGCAGACCATCACAAAATACGGTATCAAGGGCACCTTCAACATCACAACACCTGCAGAAGAGCCGAATTTGTGGAGGCTGACCGCAGACGAAATACGCGAGCATATTCTTGAAAACGGCCACGAGGTTGCCGTCCACGGCGCCTGTCACCGCGCCGAGGGAACCCTTCGCCCGATAGAGGGCATACAGGACGTTCTTGATTGCCGCAAAAACCTTGAAAAAACTTTTGGCAGAATAATAATGGGTATGGCATATCCCGACAGTGGAATCACAAAATTTTTCAGCGGAGCTTCATACCCTTCGGTAAAAAACTACCTGACAGAGCTTGATATTGCATATTCAAGAACTCTTGGCGGCGACAACGACAGCTTTATGCTTCCCACCGATTGGCACGCGTGGATGCCCACGGCGCATCACGTAAACCCCAAGCTTTTCGAATACATCGACAAATTCCTTGAAGCAAGAAGCGATGCAGACGTTTATGCAGCCGCACGTTTTCCAAGACTTTTCTATCTTTGGGGACACAGCTTTGAGTTTGAGCGCAACAAGGATTGGGACAAGCTTGATAAGATCTGCGAAAAGCTTTCGGGCAAAGACGATATATGGTATGCCACAAACATCGAAATTTACGATTACGTAAAAGCGTATGAATCGCTTGTTTACAGCGCTGACGGCAGGATGGTATACAACCCCACGCTTTATACCGTTTGGTTTGACTATGACAAGACGCTTTACTCGGTAAAGCCGGGCGAAACACTTTGCATATAAAGGAGAATATAAAATGAAATTACAGTATCTTGGCACTGCGGCGGCAGAAGGAATCCCCGCACTTTTTTGCAAATGCGAAAGATGCACCGAGGCGCGCAAGCGCGGAGGAAAAAACATCCGCACCCGTTCTCAGGCGATAATTGACGGCAAGCTTCTTATTGATTTCCCTGCCGATACATATTATCACAGCCTTCTTTACGGTATCGATCTTGCAGATATCCGCCACGTTCTCGTTACCCATTCCCATTCCGACCATCTTTATCCCAACGACATATATATGAGAACCCCCGGTTTTTCAAGCCTTGGCAAATCCGAGGAAGAAAAGCTTCATTTTTACGGCGGAAACGGTTGTATGCGAAAGATCAACAGCTATATGGCAACAGTGGGATTTGATCATCACGAATATCTCGGTGTTCACGTTTTGACACCCTACGAGGAATATAAGATCGATGAATACACGGTTATCCCCCTTGATGCTGTGCACGATGTCACTGCGGCTCCCCTTATCTATATCATAAAAGGCGCCGATGGTAAAACTCTGCTTTATGGCAACGACACAGGATATTTTGCCGATAAGGCCTGGGAATATCTTGAAAACAGCGATATCCGCTTTGATTACGTTTCGCTCGACTGTACCGATGCAAACATTCCCGACAGAAGATACATCGGCCACATGAACATTTCGGAAAACGCGCAGGTGCGCGAAAGACTTATTGCCATGGGACGCGCCGACGAAAAGACTGTTTTCTGTTGCAACCACTTCTCGCACAACGGATATGATGTTCTTTTTGAAGAATTTTCCGACCTTGCGCAAAAGAAGGGATTTATCGTATCCTACGATGGTATGACCGTGGAATTTTAAGAACAAAAAAGCCGCCCGATGGCGGCTTTTTATTTATTGTTTTAGTTTATCACAAAGATATCTGCAATTCAGCACCTTTTCGGCGAGCATAAATTTGTTGTAATAGTAGTGATTTGCCGCTTCAAAACCGATATGGGCGTCTTTTTGCATCAGATCATACAGCAACAGGGCATTTTCTTCTTCGTCTTTGATAAGAGAAATGAGATATTCGGCGTTGCCGTTTTTTCTTTTGTCAATAAATTCCGCCTGGACGTAGCAGGAAGAAAATATGGCATAGGCGGCGTAAGCCATTCGCTTGAAAGTGCAATCGGGCAGGTCTTTTGCAACATCTATGCCGTTTTTCCATTTTTCACGAAGCTTTTTTAACTGTGAAATATATACATCCCGCGGATAAATAGAACGCCAGGTGTCAATGTCGTCATAAGAAAAGCAGGTCGTGGTTGCCTCAAAACCCGTAGGTTCAAGGTACAAAAGGTTTGAAGGGCCTGCGTTTTGGGGGCCGAAATACAGATTTTGTATAACGAAGGGAAACTCACGGAAAGCGTCAGAAAATACAGAAGCCGCTTTTTTCACGATCGGTGCATCTTTTCCAAACTCTTTTAAGAGCAACTCGTCATATTTTTCTTCTGACGGATCCGAAAGGCAGGCGGAAGCGATCTTTAGATTGACCGATGGAAAACCGCCAAGTGTCCAGGATAGCATCAGATGGCGAACGCCGATCTTGTTAAGAGATGCCATGTGCTCGCGGACAAGGTCAAAGACGGGAAGATACGGCAGAGTGCTGCATTCCCAGGTAACGTTGACCTGTACCTTTGCCGCAACCTCGTGCCCCGTTTTTGCGGCGTACGACCAGATTTTTTTTGCAAGCTCGGACGGTCCGGGGATGGACATGCTGTAATCGCGTACCGATCCGCACACTCCGCCAATGCAAAATTCCTTGTATGCCTCGCTGTTGGTTTGGATGATAACTTCCTTTGGTATGGCATCTATACAGAGCCTGATTTCATCATCGCTCATAAAATCTTCCCACGCCCAGGTCCAGGCGACTGTTTTAATATCGGGGTTTATTTTTCGCGATTCTTCGGACACGGCGGTGATTATGCTTGAAACCGGCTTGTATATCGGCACGTCCTTGCATCTTTCACACTTGACGATGCCCCTGTTGGATTTGCAATGGGTGAGGTTTTCCGAACAGGTGATAAGGAAAAATCCGCCAAGCTCGGGGACGTCCGAGCAAAGCTCGCGCACAGACGAGCGAAGATAATCGCAAACCCTCTCATCACTCGAGCAGAGAGCGCCGTAAAAATCCGAGTGACTGCCGAGAAGATCGGGGTTTGAATCGAAAAATTCAAGCGGCATACATCTTGGCTCGTTGAGGTACAAAAACACCTTTATGCCGTATTTTTCTGCGGTTTTTACCAGCTCTTTCAGCTTTTCGCGACGGGAAAGATATCCTTGCGAATATTTTTTGTCAAAGGGAAATTCTGTCAGCTGATACAGACACGCGGGCAACCACACGGCGTTTACTCCCGAATTTTTGTAGCTTTCAAGAAGCGTTTCGGGAAAAGACAGAGATATGTCGCGATCAAGAACCGAGGCATACAACCCACAGAAAGAATATATCATGCAAAGCCCGTCTGTCTTTTCACACGGGTAGCTTTTGGTTTCTTCACCGAAAAAGTCGAAAGGTGCTTTTCCGTCGAATATGTCGCCAAAGTTTGACATCATGATGCTTTTTATTTTATCAAGAGCATCTTTTTCGTTTGCGTTCGGCTCGGTATAGACGATTTTTTCACAGAAAGGCTTGAAATTTCCAAGCTTTATTCCCAAAAAGTCGTCATCTTTCAAAACTGTGGCAAATTCTTCTTCGGTCATATCAAGCGCCGAAAGAAGTTGATCGTAGGGCAGAATATGCCATGCATTGCGCACGGTGGTGATGTATCCGCGCTCGCGCCACAGATCGGTGTGTTTTTGCGGTGGAAGTCCCATGTCGTTTGCCGCTTTTTTTATATTTTCCTCGTCAGTGCCGAAAACTTTTGCAAGCTTTGACGCCGAAACTGTCTCCCAAAGGCGGAAGAGGGCGGCGTGAAAGGCGGTTGGAAAATGAGGGAGCGGCAATTTTTTTCCTTTTTGTACGGGTGGCAGTTTTTTGTATTCCATAGTTATGAGTTTTTCCAGTATTTTCTGTCAAGATTTCTGAACTGCACGGCTTGTGCAACGTGTTCTTTTTTTATATTTTCGCTGGCGTGCATATCGGCAACCGTGCGGGCAACGCGCAGAATGCGGTCGTATCCGCGAGCCGAAAGCCCCATTCTTTCAAAGGCGTTTTTCATAACCTCCTGCGCCTCGTCGTCGAGAACACAGTATTTTCTTATCATGGCGGGGGTAAGATCGCCGTTGGCGCGGACACCCGTGCCGTCATATCGCTTTGCCATGATCTCGCGGGCGTTCATAACACGCTCGCGGATTTTTTCCGAGCTTTCGGCAAGGGTGGTGTCCGAAAGCTTGTCATAAGTGAGGGACGGCACCTCTACCTGAATATCCATTCGGTCAAGAAGCGGACCCGAAACCTTTGAAAGATATTTATCAATAAGAGATCTTGAGCACGAGCATTGCTTTACGGGATGACCGTAATAGCCGCATTTACACGGATTCATGGCGCAAACAAGCATGAAGCGTGCGGGAAAACGGAATCTTCCGCCGACTCGCGTGATGGTGACTTCGCCATCTTCAAGGGGTTGGCGCAGGCCGTCGGTGGCATCCTTAGAAAATTCGGGCAGCTCGTCGAGGAAAAGAACGCCGTTGTTGGAAAGAGAGATCTCGCCCGGCTGGGGAATTTGTCCACCGCCGATAAGTCCTGCCGCCGACATGGTGTGATGGGGTGAGCGGAAGGGGCGGCGGGTGATGAGAGTTTCGCCCGAGCCGATATTGCCCGAGGCAGAATATATTTTGGTGGTTTCAAGCGCTTCGTCAAAGCTCATGGGCGGCAGAATGCCGGGGATGCGCTTTGCCAGCATGCTTTTTCCCGTGCCGGGAGGACCGACGAGCAGAATGTTGTGCATTCCCGCGGCGGCGACTTCGATGGCAAGCTTTATTTGCTCTTGTCCCTTGACGTCGCAAAAATCAGGTATTTTATCATAGGACAGCTTGAAAAGCTGAGATTTGTCGCATTTTGCGGGGGTGATGATGTTACCCTTGAGAAGATGCAGGGTAAGCTCGGAAATATCCTTTACTCCGAAAACGTCAATGCCGTCAACAACAGATGCTTCGTTTACGTTGTCGTAGGGCACGTACATTTCTGTAAAGCCTGCATCGCGTGCCGCAATGCACATCGAAAGGATGCCGTTGGTTTTGCGCAAAGCGCCGCTTAACGAAACCTCGCCCGCAAAGCATTTTCCCGAAAGGTCGCAATCGCAAAGTACAGTCAGCTTCAAAAGGGCAAGAAGAATGGCAAGGTCATAGGCTGTTCCCTGCTTTATCATGTCGGCAGGGGCAAGGTTTACGGTTATTGCCATCGAAGGAAATTCGAGCCCCGCAGATTTGATCGCCGCTTTGATGCGGTTGTATGATTCTTTGACCGAAGCGCCGGGCAGACCGACAATGTCAAATTTTGGGACTGATTTTGTGGCAAAGCATTCGACGTCAACGATATATCCGTCAATGCCGAGAATACCTGCACTGTTTATTTTTGAAAGCATAATACGTTTCCTTTATTTCAGAAGTACCTGAGAATTTGTGCCGTAGAAGATATCGTCCTTGCCTGAAATTTTCTGACAGAAGGTTTCAAATTCGTTCCAGGTGTCGAACCAGTCAAATTCGTATGCGTGGGCCCAGATATAGAAAATTTTCGGTGAATCGGGTTTCATGGCAAGAAATTCGTCGGCAAGCTCGTTCATTTTGTTGAACTCTCTAAAGGAGTATACTGTGGGGTTGAAACGATAAAGGTTTTCCTGCTTTTCAAACGAATAGTTCGATGTGATGGTGCGGGAAAATTTGACACCCGTGTTTTCCTTAATTATCTTTGCAACTCTGTCGTCGTTGTTAACACCGCCGCAGGGATATGCCATGGCGTGCACCTCGTAGCCGCAAAGCTCGGAAAGGTTGAGACGGTCTTTTTCGACCTGACGGATGATCTCTTTTTCGTCAGCGATCTATGTAAGATTGGGATGGGTAAGAGTGTGGACGGCAACCTCGTGATCTTTATATATCGATGCAACCTCGTGGGGCTTGACCTTGTTGTGAGTGCATTTTTTGCCCTCATATGTGAGCTCTCCGTCTTTTCCCAAAAGCTCTGAATTGAGGTTGAAGGTACATTTGATGCCGTATTTGTTGAAAATTTCGATAAGTCTGATATCCTGCGTAACACCGTCGTCAAAGCTGAAGGTGACAGCTTTCATTTTTCCGTTGAACATAGTCTTTGTCCTCCTTTTTTATTAAAGAATCCAGATCGATGGATCACGGCGTGAGTTTCTGTTTTTCACCACGTCGTCAAGGGTCTGTCCGTCGATGTAGTTGTTGACGGCACGTTCGAATCCGCGCCAGAATTCAAGACATTTTCCGTTGTCCTGCTCGTCGGAGGAGATATCCACCTCACCCTCTGCGGCGCGGAAGATCTCGCCGATCTTGCAATCCGATGCTTTTTTTGCAAGGCAATATCCGCCGCCGTTGCCGCGGGCGCCCTTTACAAGCTCGGCTTTGGACAAAAGCGAGATGATCTGTTCGAGATATTTGACTGTGATATTTTGTCTTTCGCCGATGTCCTTGAGCGGAACGAAGCCTGCCCCTGCATTTTCAGCAAGATCGACCATGATTCGAAGGGCGTATCTTCCTTTGGTTGAAACTTTCATTTTTTTGCTCTCTTTCTCGGTTTTTCATACTAAAATTGTATGATTTACGCTTTCAGTATAGCATACATATATGTTTTTTGTCAAGCAAAATGTTATAAAAGCTAAAAAAACGCATAGAATATAGATGAAATCCGTGATTTTTGAAAGGAAAAAACGATATATGAATTCAACTGTAAGAAAAATTTCGATACCGCGGCTTGTTCTTGCCTGTCTTTTATCGTTGGCGGCGGGATCATTGGGCGGACTTTTGGCAGGAAACAGCTTTGACACATACTCTGCACTTCAAAAACCTCCCCTTGCTCCTCCCGGGTTTATTTTTCCCATAGTGTGGACGGTGTTGTATCTTCTGATGGGGGCGGCGTCGTATTTTGTTGCAGAAAAAGGCGGAGAAGAATCGCGCAAGGCGCTGACCACCTATGCTTTTTATATGGTGCTGAACATTCTGTGGCCGACGGCTTTTTTTAAAAAAGGCGCAATACTCGGCGCGCTGATACTGCTTGCAGGTCAGCTGATACTGATATTTGCTTGTGTAACGGCATACCGTAAAATTGACAAAAAGGCGGCGCTTTTTTTGATACCCACAACTCTGTGGAGCCTTTTTGCCTTTTATCTTAACCTGGGATTTCTTGTGCTGAACAGATGAACCGAAAAAGCCGCCTCCACGCGGTGCTTGCGGTAGAGCAGTATGAAATTGAAAATACCTACCGACAGGAAAAGGACGAGAAATTGCTGAAATTTCTCGTCCTTTTTTCTTGACAAGCACTGCTTATGTGTCCACAGAAGCTATTTTGATTTAGTCGATATGCCGTCGCTTTGCTCGGCTCGATATATTTGCCTTGCAGCAAATTCGATATGTTTTCGCTATGCTCAAACTCGATATGATATAAATCCGCGCTCACGCAGTGAGCATATCGAGTGCGACAGCACATATCAAACGCGTTAGCGTATATCGAAAATCCGTATTAGCGGATTTATATCGATGCGTACCTGCTCTATGGCAGGTACGCTACGGGCGGCTTTTTTGATGAAAGGACAAAAAAAGACAGCTTGTGAATATCACAAACTGTCTTCGTATGGCTAATATTAATAGTCTATATACCAACAAAAATTGCTATTTAACAGACTCAGCCCTTACCGCAGCTTACTTATACTTACGCTTGCGGGCAGCCTCGGACTTTTTCTTGCGCTTTACGCTGGGTTTTTCGTAGTGTTCTCTCTTGCGGAGCTCTGTGAGTACGCCGCTTCTTGCACACTGTCTCTTGAATCTGCGAAGTGCGCTGTCGAGATTTTCACCGTCTTTAAGTTTAACTTCTGCCATTTTTTTCCCTCCCTCCGCATAGGCAAAGAGATAATTGTATTTTTGTGCTACAATGTATTATATAACAATAAGAACGACTTGTCAAGGGTTTTTTGAAATTATTTTCCCAAAACAGGCTTTTTTCTTATTGACAATACCGATTTTTTTATTTAACGACGATGTTGATAAGCTTTCCGGGAACAAAGATCTCCTTGACGGTGGTCTTTCCTTCGAGGAATTTGGTAAAGTTTTCGTCGGCTCTGACTGCCGCAATCGCGCCGTCCTTGTCGATATCTGCCGCAAGGGTTACGGTGCCGCGGAACTTGCCGCAGATCTGAACGCCGTATTCAACAACCGAATCAACAGTCTTTGCTTCGTCATAGGTGGGCCACTTTTCGATCGAAAGGAAGCTTTCCTCGCCAAGCTCGTGCCACATTTCTTCGGTGAGATGGGGAGCAAAGGGGTTGAGAAGAGTGATGAAGGTTTTCAGCTCGTCAACCGTGAGAGTGCCTACCTCGTAGATTTCGTTGATAAGGCTCATCATGGCGGCGATTGCCGTGTTGAACTTCATTTCCTCGATATCGCGGGATACCTTCTTGATCGTTTTGTGGAAGGACGATTCGAGTTTTTCTGTGGCGCCTGCGCCTTTTGCGATATCGGCAAGACCTGCCACACGCTCGATAAAGCGCTTGCAGCCCTTAACGCTCGAATCGCTCCAGGGAGCTGCCGAGGCATAATCGCCCATGAAGAGTATGTAAACTCTCAAAACGTCTGCGCCGTATTCTTCAACAACGTCGTTGGGGTCAACAACGTTACCCTTGGATTTACTCATCTTGTCGCCGTCGGGACCGAGGATAAGGCCCTGGGCTGTACGCTTTGCATACGGCTCGTCCACGGGGACTTCACCGATGTCATAAAGGAAGCGGTGCCAGAAACGCGAATAGATCATGTGACGGGTTACATGTTCCATACCGCCGTTGTACCAGTCTACGGGGAGCCAGTACTTGAGCTTGTCGGGATCTGCAAAAACGCTGTCGTTGTTTGCATCGATATAGCGCAGGAAGTACCAGGAAGAACCTGCCCACTGGGGCATGGTGTCTGTTTCTCTCTTTGCGTCGCCGCCGCACTTGGGACACTTGCAGTTTACGAACGAATCGATCTTTGCAAGCGGGCTTTCGCCGCCCTCACCGGGGGCAAAGTTTTCCATGTTGGGAAGACGGAGAGGAAGCTCTTCGTAAGGCACGCCCACCATTCCGCAATGAGGACAATGTACGATCGGAATAGGCTCGCCCCAATATCTCTGGCGGTTGAAGGCCCAGTCCTTCATCTTGTACTGAACGCCCTTTTCGCCGATGCCCTTTTCGGTGAGGAAAGCGAGCATTTTTTCGATGGCTTCCTTCTTGGTGGCAATGCCGTTGAGGAAATCGGAATTTACCATTTCGCCGTCGCCGGTGTAGGCTTCTGTCGAGATGTCGCCGCCCTTGATAACTTCGATGATATCAATGCCGAACTTCTTTGCAAAGTCATAGTCGCGCTCGTCGTGGGCAGGAACAGCCATGATGGCGCCTGTGCCGTAGCCCATCATAACGTAGTCGGAGATATAAATGGGAATCTCTTTTCCGTTGGCGGGGTTGATGGCGGAAATACCGTCGATGCGCGCGCCTGTTTTGTCTTTTACAAGCTGAGTTCTTTCAAACTCGGTCTTTTTGGCACATTCTGTCTTGTATGCCTCAAGCTCTGCAATGTTTGCGATCTTGTCGGCGTATTTTTCGATAATGGGATGCTCGGGGGCAATAACCATGAAGGTTACGCCGAACATGGTATCGCAACGGGTGGTGTAGATGCGAAGCGATTCGTCGCAGTTGGTGAGGGCAAAGTTTACAAATGCGCCCTCCGAACGGCCGATCCAGTTTTCCTGCTGCAACTTGACATTGGGGAGATAATCAACCTTTTCAAGACCCTGAAGGAGCTTGTCGGCATATTCTGTTATGCGCAGATACCAAACGTCCTTGGACTTTTGCACGATGTCGCTGTGGCAGATGTCGCACTTTCCGCCCTGCGAGTCTTCGTTGGAAAGAACGACCTTGCAGTGGGGGCAGTAGTTTACAAGAGTTGTGGCACGGAAAACAAGTCCCTTGTCAAACATCTTGCGGAAGATCCACTGGGTCCACTTGTAGTATTTTTCGTCGGTGGTATCAATAACTCTTGTCCAGTCGAAAGAGAAACCGACTCTCTTGAGCTGGGAGGTAAACTTTTCGATGTTTTTGTCGGTTACCTGGCGGGGGTGGATGCCTGTTTTGATGGCATAGTTTTCGGTGGGAAGGCCGTATGCATCAAAGCCCATGGGGAAAAGAACGTTGAAGCCTTCCATACGTCTTTTTCTTGAAATAACTTCAAGTCCCGAATATGCCTTGATGTGGCCAACGTGCATACCTGCGCCGCTGGGATAGGGAAATTCGACAAGACCGTAGAACTTGGGTTTTGTGAAATCATCGGAAGCGTGGAAAATGCCTGCTTCTTCCCATTTGTCCTGCCATTTTTGCTCGATATGTTTGAAATCGTGTTTCATGGTTTTTCTGTTTCTCCTCTTATATATGAATAAAAATTTTTCAGTCTTCTTTCTGAGTGTATTCAACGGGTGTTCCCTCTGCCCAAAGCTTTTCGAGCTTGTAAAAATCTCTCGATTCTCTGCCGAAAACGTGGACGAGAACGCTGTCGAAATCAAGAAGCACCCACGAACCGTCGCCTCTGCCCTCAACTCGTGTGGGGTCGATGCCTTCAAGGCCGAGCTTGTATTCAACCTCGTCTGCAAGGGCGTTTACCTGAGTTCTGGACGAACCGCCGGCAATAACGAAATAGTCGGCGATAACCGTCTTTTTGTTAACGTTTATAATTTTTATATCCTTCGCCTTTCTGTCGTCGAGGATCTCGGCGATGCGAAGGGCAAGGGCTTTTCCCTTTTCAAGAACTTCTGCCTCGTCTGTGTCGTCAACATTCTGAGGCACCGAGGAGCTGAGCTCTTCGTTTATCTGTTCGATCTTTGTTTCTTCCATTTGGATTTCCTTTCGTATATTATGCCGCGATGGCCGGGGTTTCTTCTTCGGCATCGGAAACGGCAGTAGTATCGTCTTTTGCAGTAGCATCGGGCTCTGCGGGAGTTTCAGGCTCTGTGGGAGCATCGGTGACTTCGGGAGCATCGGTCTCCTCGGGATCGTCTGTCGCTTCGGGAGTATCGGTCACTTCGGGAGTATCGGTCACTTCGGGAGTATCGGT
>JAFYUZ010000037.1 GCA_017549365.1 Clostridia bacterium | reverse complement strand
CAAAAAATACTACTGCGTAACGCAGTTCCGTCTAATCAACTCTCCCGACGCGCCTTTTATCATCGCCGTCGAAAAGTACGACAAATAACAAGCATCTGACAAGAGAGGTAGAATATATGTCCCCAACACCAAAACAGCTTGCCGAAAAATTTCTTAAAACCGTCCAGAAGCCCGGCAGATACACCGGCGGCGAGCTGAACGAAACAATAAAAGACAAATCCAAGATCAAGGCTCGCTTTGCCTTCTGTTTTCCCGATGCCTACGAGATCGGAATGTCAAATCTCGGCGTAAAGATCCTTTACGGCGCACTGAACAGCTGCGACGATATATGGTGCGAGCGCACATATACCCCCTGGAAAGATTTCGGCGACATTCTGCTTGCCGAAAAAATTCCGCTTTATGCCCACGAAAGCGGCGATGCCCTTTCGGATTTTGACATCATCGGCTTTACCCTGCAATACGAAATGTGCTATACCAACGTGCTTTACACCCTTGAACTTGCAGGACTTCCCATCTATGCCAAAGACAGAACCGACGATATGCCCATAATCATCGGTGGCGGCCCCTGCTCGTACAATCCCGAACCTGTGGCAGACTTTTTCGATCTTTTCAGCATTGGCGAGGGCGAAGAGGCCCTTGTGGAATTTACAAAGCTTTATATTTCGTACAAAGAAGAATGTGCACAAAAGGGCATTGCTTATTCAAAGAAAGAATTTCTTAAAAAGGTGGCAACCACCCTTTCGGGATTTTACGTTCCTTCGCTTTATGAAGTAAGCTACGAAGGCGAAAACGGCAAGATCTCCGCCATCACGCCCGTGTCCTCCGACGTGCCCGAAAAAGTGGTGCGCCGCATAATTTCCGATTTTGACAAATCGTATTTCCCCGAAAAATCGCCCCTGCCTTATATTGAAACCGTGCACGACAGAATAATGCTTGAAGTGGCACGCGGATGTCCCCGCGGTTGCCGTTTTTGCCAGGCAGGCATGATCTATCGCCCCTTCAGATGGAAAGAACACGAAACCCTTGCAAAGCAGGCCCGCGATCAATATCTTTCAACCGGATACGAGGAGCTTTCGCTGACCTCTTTAAGCATCAGCGACTATCCCCAGCTTTTAACGCTTGTCGATTGCCTTAAAGAATGGACCGACGAATGCAAGGTTGGTCTTTCGCTGCCCTCAATGCGCATAGACTCGTTCGAAAGCGAGATCATGAAAAAGATCGAAGAGCTTCGCAAATCGGGTCTTACCTTTGCCCCCGAAGCAGGCACCCAGAGAATGCGCGACATCATAAACAAAAATCTCACCGAGGAAGAGATTCTTTCGACCTGTGCTTCTGCCTTCAAAAACGGCAGAACCTCCGTCAAGCTCTATTTTATGCTCGGTCTTCCCGGAGAAACAGACGAGGACATCATCGGAATCCCCCGTCTTGCCCAGAAGATAGTTGACGAATACTATAAAAACCCCGACAGACCCAAAGGCAGATCCTGCGAGGTCAACATTTCGGTATCCTGCTTTGTGCCCAAGTGCGACACACCTTTTCAGTGGTGCGCCCAGGACACGAGAGAAGAGCTTGTTCGCAAGCAAAAGCTTCTCGGTCAAAATATCACCAGCCGCAGAATCCGCTACAGCTGGCACGAATCAAAGGTCAGCTTCCTTGAGGCGGTTTTTGCACGAGGCGACAGAAGACTTTCGAAAGTTATTGAAAAAGCATACAGAACCGGCGCAATATTTGACGGTTGGGACGAATTTTTCGATTTTGACAACTGGATAAGCGCCTTTGAATCAACCGGCGTTTCTCCCGAATTTTACGCCAACCGCAAGTTTGAATTTTCCGATATTCTTCCCTGGTCGATCATCGATTGCGGCGTTTCGGAAAAATACCTTATGCGCGAATACGAAAAAGCATACGAAACAAAAACCACCCCCGATTGCGGAACAAAATGCTCGGGATGCGGAATTTCCAAATACGGCGTGCCCTATTGCAAGGAAATGCAGTGTAAAAACAAAGAAAGCGAGGAAGCAAAGGTATGACAGATTTCAGAATAACCTTTTCAAAAACAGGCCCTCTTGTTTTTATCTCGCATCTTGACCTTGCCCACACCTTTGTGCGCGCTTTCAACCGCGCTTCTCTTCCTCTTCGTTATTCCGAAGGCTTCAATCCCCATCCAAAGCTTGTTTTTGCCCTTCCTCTTTCTGTCGGCATGGCGGGTGAAAACGAAATGTGCGACGTTGGGTTGAAGGTGGATATGGACAAGGACGAATTTGAAGAAAAGATCCGTGCCGTTATGCCCCCTCACATCACGATAAAAAGCGTTTCGCCGGCAGGCGGAAAGTTTAAAAACGTGGAAAGCGCCGAATATCTTTATTCTCTGCCCGATCATGTTGGAATCTGCGATGATATCAAAAAATTCCTTTCCAAAGACGATATCACCGTGACAAAAAAGACCAAAAGCGGCGAAAAAGACCTTAATATAAAACCGCAGATATTCTCGTACCACGTTGCGGAGATCGCAGGAAGCACCGAGCTTGTTTTGCGCGTTGACGCATCCTCTGCGGGATATCTCAACCCCGAATACGTTATCAAAGCCATGGCGCAGGAAGGCATCTGTCCCGAATGCGGCTGGCAATCCACACGTACAAGGATAATTTTAAAATGATCTACACACGACTTGCGCAAAAACCTCTGCCCATGTCGCCCGAAGAACTGCCCGAGGGAATATCTGCCCCCGATTTTGTATACGTCACGGGCGATGCATACGTTGACCATCCAAGTTTTGGCTGTGCTCTCATATCGCGGCTTCTTGAATCCTGCGGCTTTACCGTGGGAATAATCGCTCAGCCCGAATACAAAACAAGCTATCGCGACGGCTCGGGAAAAGGCGTGTGCGTTTTTGGCAGACCCCGACTCGGATTTCTCGTAAGCTCGGGAAACGTCGACTCGATGGTGGCAAACTACACTGCGGCAAAAAAACGCCGCTCGGACGATTATTATTCGCCCGAAAAAAAGGCGGGACTGCGTCCCGACAGAGCGGTTATAGTCTATTGCAACCGCATCCGCGAGGCATACGGCGACGTGCCGATAATCATCGGCGGACTCGAAGCCTCTTTGCGCCGTTTTGCCCACTATGACTACTGGGACGACAAGGTGAGAAGAAGCATCCTCATCGACTCGCGCGCTGACATGATAAGCTATGGCATGGGCGAGCGCTCTATCCCCGAGATTGCAAAGTATCTTGAAAAAGGCGTTCCCATCAAGAAACTGCGCGACATCCGCGGCACAGTCGTTTGTGTCAAAGACGACTACACCCCAAAATTCGACTACATAGAAACCTACGATTACGAAACCCTGAAAACAGACAAAAAAGCTTATGCCAACGCCTTTAAGATCCAGTATGAAAACCAGGATTTTGTCGGCGGCAAAGCGATAGTGGAATATTACGACGGCGGAGTAAAGCTGATACAAAATCCTCCCCCCGAACCCCTTTCGACAAAAGAGCTGGACGAGGTTTACGCTCTGCCCTTTACAAGAACGTGGCATCCGAAATACGATGCCGTAGGCGGCATTTCCGCCATTGACGAGGTGGAATTTTCAATAACCCACAATCGCGGTTGTTTCGGCGCGTGCGCTTTTTGCGCCATTGCCTACAACCAGGGACGAAACGTCATTTCGCGCTCGGCGGAATCAGTTGTTGAGGAAGCAAAGCTTCTGACAACACTTCCGAGGTTTAAAGGATATATCCACGACGTGGGCGGTCCCACGGCAAATTTCCGCCACGGCCCCTGCAAGCTTGTGCGCGAGGGCAAGAAAGCCGTTTGCAACAATCGCAGATGTCTTTCGCCCACCCCGTGCAAAAATCTTATTGCCGACCACACCGAATACATAGATATTCTCAAAAAAGTCCGCTCGATCCCCAAGGTCAAAAAGGTCTTTGTCCGCTCGGGCGTGCGTTTTGACTATGCCATGGCAGATAAGAGCGACGAGTTTTTGCGCGAGCTTGTGAAAAACCACGTCAGCGGTCAGCTGAAGGTGGCACCCGAGCATATTTCTCCCCGCGTGCTTGCCCACATGGGAAAACCGAATGTCGAGATATACAACGCTTTCTGTCAGAAATATTTTGATATATCAAAAAAATGCGGATTGGAGCAATATCTTGTGCCGTATCTTATGTCCTCCCACCCGGGCAGTACCCTGTCTGATGCCATCGACCTTGCCCTTTATCTGAAAAAGGGCAATATCCGCCCCGAGCAGGTGCAGGATTTTTATCCCACCCCCGGCACGGCATCCACCACCATGTACTATTCGGGCTACGATCCGTTCAGCGGAAAAGAGGTATACGTGCCCAAAAGCTACGAGGAAAAACAGCTTCAGCGTGCACTTTTGCAATACACCAGACCCGAAAACCGCCCCCTTGTGGAAAAGGCAATAAAGCTTTCGGGAAGATACGATGCATATCTGCCTTTGCTGGGCAAAAGACCTCCCGAAAACAAAGGCGCATCCGCAAAAAAATCTGTTCGCAACACCAAGGCTACTCCCCGAAAAAATGACCACTCCCAAAACGGGCGCAGATCGGGAAAGATCACTCCCGAAATGAGCGCAAGCGGAAGGGTTTTTGGGAAAGGCACAAAAAAACCGACAGGCAAAACCGTTGGAAAAAAGAGAAAATAAAAACGAAAGGCAAAAGTTTATGAACGAAAACGCAAACGTAAAAACAAACAAAGCTTCAATCGTCAAAAACGTGCTGTTTCTCGCAATATACACGCTTTTAATGATAGGCGCTACGGCAAGTATGCTCGAATCGAGCGGAATTTTACGCACGATCCCCTTTGTTTTTATCCTGCCTGCCGCAGCAACACTGTTTTATAACAAAAAAAGGCTGACCTGCGCTCTTGTTTTTGTCTTTGTTTTGTTTTTCGCTCTGATCGAGACAGGCTCTGAAAAAACAGCTTTTCTTTTGGCGCTTACGGCGCTTGCCTTTGCGTTTGTCGGAATATTCATCAAACGTCTTGTGGTAACTTTCTTTGTTGACAACTCAAAAAAGGCAATAACTGCCCTCCTTTCGGTCGTGCTTTTTGCCGCATCGATCGTCCTTTATGCCTTTTTGTTTGGAAATCCTTTTTCGGCAATCAGCGCGCAGAATGAAAATCTTTCGTATATAAACGAAAGCTATGGCCAATCGGCACCCGACGTCAGATATACCTATTACGATTTTGAAGAAAAGGCGTATATGACAAAGGTTGCTTTTTCGGAAGATGCCGTTATGAGTGCAGACATCTGTGCCAAAGATCCCGAAAACGTCATTGACGGCTACAACAATTTTTACGAACACAAATATCTCACGGCACGAAGCAATATTCTTACTTCTTTGTTCGAGCTTGAAATTCCCGATGAAACGCGCCTTGTCCGCATCAACATCGAAGACACAAAGATAACGAGTGCCGCTATCAAGGATCCCGATGCTCTTTGCACCGAAATGGTCTTTGACGTAGCATTTTATTCCCAGCTGAACACAAAGGAAGAATTTCTTTCCAAATGCCGCGAATACTACGACGTTATCCTTGATGGCGGCTTTGTTTTCGGAAAAATCTGCTTTTACGGCGGATTTGCCGACGACTTTCTTTTTGAAATGACGGTTGAATACGGCAAGGAAAACGATCTTGCTTCCCTTGTAAAAGATTTTTCGGCAGAAACCTTTGAGCGTTATTACGACGACAAGGATCTGTACGATCACTGGTCATACAACGATTAACACAGCAACGGGTAAAAATGAAAATGAAAATGGCAAAAAGTATCACAAGTTTTAAAAGACCGAGTGTACTTTTTGCCATATTTTTTGTTTTTTCAGCTTTTTTGTGTGCAAACGGGATGTATCTCGTCGCCGCCGTCTGCGCTTTGGTTGCGGTTTTGGCGGCAACGGCCTTGTTTTTCGTTGCCAAAAACAGGGCAAGCGTTTTTTGCTTTTTTCTGGCGTTCTGTCTTTTCTATCCCATATTTCATCTTTCTCTCGGCTTTCGCGGTGTCGAAAAAATGCTTTCAGACAACAACGAAACAATCCAAATGCGCGCCATTGTGGAGGACAAAAGCACAAATTACAACAAAACCGTGCTTTACGTTTCTCTTTTGCCCGACGGCAAAAACAAACCGGGTACAAAAGCGGTTGTCGTACAAAACAAGATGGTTCAATGTGAAATTTACGACGAGATTGAATTTTCGGGAACCCCCTTCAGTTTTCTCAACAAAAACGAAGTGGCGCGGTTTACAGGCGGTTTCCCTTCGAAAGAAAAAGCTTTGTCAAAGGGATGCTGCCTCGGAATCAATGCAGGTGATCTGACTCGCATTGGCAGAATAGAAAGCGGCAAAAGAAATATAATCCACAACTACTATTTTTACATAAACGACAATCTCAAAAAGGTTTTTTCTTCTTTCGGCGGGGTTGACACTTTTTCGTATGCCATGGCGCTTTTGACAGGTGACAGATCGCACTTTTCCCAAAACGTTTATGACGTTTTTACCCGTTCGGGTCTTATCGCCATTCTTTGCATTTCGGGATTGCACGTGGTGATAACCTCGGCTTTTGTAGAATTTTTTCTTAAAAAACTACGTGTTCCCAAAAAACTTCAATCTTTTGCCATATTGTTTTTCCTTGTTTTCCTGATGACAATAACGGGTTTTCGCGGCTCTGTAATGCGCGCGGCAATAATGAGTATGTGTTTCCAATTGTCAAAAATGTTTGGCAGGCATTATGACAGTTTTTCGGTACTTGCCATATCTTTTATGGTGGTTTCTGTTTCAAACCCATTTTGCATTTATGACACGAGCACTCTTCTTTCATATCTTGCGATGACGGGACTTATCTTTGCACAAACGGCAAGCGATAATTATTTAGTCGACACGTCAACCGCCTTTTACAAAATAAAAACCACCGCAAACGCAAGCATTTTTGCCCAAACCTTTGCGGCGGTACCCGTTTTAACGATGTTCGGGGGCATCTCTCTTGTATCGCCATTGTCAAACCTTGCCGCGTCACTTTTCTTTCCCGCACTTATGTATTTTCTCGTGCTTTGTGCTTTTCTTTGTTTTTTGCCTGCTCCTTTGCTTTCGGTGTTGGCGTTTGTGCCGCGTGCCCTTATATATCTTCTCGATCTTTGCGCAAATGTTTTTGCATCAATACCCTATTCTTACGCAAAATTTTCGCTTCCGCCCTTTTCGATATATCTGTTTGGCGTGCTGTTTTTTATATTTTTGTTGACCTGCGCGTTTTTTGAAAAACGTTTTATCGTATTTTTAGGGTTTTTGCAATCTGATCTTCACCCTTTCGGTGGTGATATCACTTTTTGCTCTTTCATTTATTATTTAAAGTTTATGTGCGTGTTGTAGCACATCGAAATGTATTGAGAGGGCGTCATTCCCTCGTGGTACTTGAAAAATTTTGAAAACAGATTCTCGTTTTCAAAACCCAGCTCTCTTGCCGCAACGCCGGGTGTTTTTGCCCCGTCGTTCAGTATCATTTTGGCTCGTTTTATTGTTTCGTCCGCGATAAATTTTTTTAAGTTTGTGCCAAACACCCGAGTGAAAAGACGGCACAGATAGTCGGGATTGTAGCCGAGATGTGCCGCCACGTCTGCAACTGTCAGCCGCAGGCGCAGATTTGAAGTTACGTATTCCGCCGCTTTGTAAGCGGCGTTGTCGGATTTTTCCACCTTTTTGGACAAAAAAGATATCTCGTTTATTATAAGGCGTGTGAGATATTCGGCCGACGACGAAGGATAAAACGGCGTATTTTTGCAATGCAAGAGCATTCTGAAAAGCGATACGAGCTGTGCTGTGTCGGAAAAGCTGAAATGCTTTTCGCAAAGAATGGAATCGGAATAAAAATGAAGCCAAAAAAACGACACGTCCTTTGAAGGGCGATAACCAAAGTGCTCTTTTTGCGGAGAAAGTATCAGAACGTCGTTTTTTTCAAGAAGGTAACTGTCTTCTTCCTCGCAAATATATACCTTTCCCGAGAGTACAAGGATTATTTCAAAAGAATTGCCAACCCGTCTGGGATGGATCCATTCACCTCGCGAAACAAACTGACCGCAACTTTCAAAAACGATATCGTCTGTTTCTGCTTTAAAGACATTGTTTTCAATCATGTCGGATTTTCTCACTTTTATTTAAGATTTTGGACTTGAATACTACTTGTTTTCGTATATAATTAAATTGTAATGCAAACATAGCTTGAAGTCAAGCAATTTTTCGATAAGGAGACAAAAAATGAAAACTTCTGCCATCAGCTGTAAAGACGTAAAAATTCTCGACGGCTTCTGGAAAGAACGCCAGAAGATAAACAGAAACGTCACCCTTGACGCAGTTTACAACCGTTTTGACGATATGGGAAAGATCGAAGCTTTTTGGTGCACCTGGAAACCTGCCGACGGAGATGGAAAAAAGCCGCATCTTTTCTGGGATTCGGATATAGCAAAGTGGATCGAGGGCGCATCCTATGTCCTTATGCATGAGAAAAACGAAGAAATAGAAAAAAAGATAGATTATATGATCGCAGGTCTTGAGAAAAATATGACTCAGGACGGCTATTTCAATATGTACTACAACCTTTTCGGTTTTGCCGAAAGATTTACAAACAGAAACAACCATGAGCTTTACTGTGCAGGTCACCACATAGAAGCGGCGTGTGCATATTTTGCGGCAACAGGCAAGGACACTTACCTTAACCTTATGATCCGCTTTGCCGACCTTATATACAAGATATTTGTCGAAGAAGAAAGTGCATATTTTGTAACTCCAGGTCATCCCGAAATAGAGATTGCCCTCATCAAGCTTTATCGCACAACAGGCAACAAAAAATATCTTGACCTTTGCTCTTTCTTTGTAGAAAAACGATCTGACAACGACAAGGACAAGCCGATCTTCAACGATCCGCTTTATGCTCTTGACAATGTAAAGATCAGAAAGGCAAGCTTTGCCGAGGGACACAGTGTTCGTCTTAACTATCTTATGTCGGGCGTTTGCGACCTTGCATACGAAACAGGCGACGGCGAGCTTCTTGATGCCGCAAAGCGTGTTTTTGACAATGCAACAAAAAAGAGAATGTATATAACAGGCGGTCAGGGCTCGACATATATGGGCGAAAGATACACCTCCGACTGGCACCTGCCCAACAAAACGGCATACGCCGAAACCTGCGCATCTATCTCGCTCGGTATGTATGCAAGAAGACTCGAACTTTGCGAAACAAACTCGTACTACGGCGACATAATGGAGCGTACCCTCTACAACAACACCCTTTCGGGCGTGTCGCTTGACGGAGATTCTTTCTTCTATGAAAATCCCCTTGAGATCAGAAACGAAGATTACGCCGTAAAATATTATGATTTTGTCCGCGCGGGACACTATATTCCCCGCGTACGTCAGAAAATGTTCGGCTGCTCCTGCTGTCCTCCCAACATTGTAAGAACTGTGGCAGGCATCGGAGATTATATCTATTCTTATTCTTCCGACGAAGATATCCTTTTTGTAAACCAATTTATCTCGTCGTCGTATGAAAAGGACGGAAAGAGCGTTTGCCTTTCGACCGAATTCCCCAAAAACGGTAAAATCAGCGTTAAAGCCGAAGGCTTTAAAAAGATTGCCGTAAGAATTCCTTATTACTGCAAACATCCCGAAATTTCCACAGACTATACTGTTGAAAACGGCTATGCTTTCATTGAGGTCGGCGCAAAACTTGACGTTGAGATCGACCTTTGCCTCAAAGCACGCTTTGTATACGCCAACACAAATATTTACGACAACATCGGCCGCGCCGCAATTATGTACGGTCCCTGCGTTTACTGTGCGGAAACCGCCGACAACGAATCGGTTGAAAACTTCTTTGTTGACACAAATGCAAAAATAGAGATTGCCGATGCACCCTATGGTGTGCCCAACCTTGTGATCTGTGGCGAAAGACAGGTTTCGTCCGACGATATCTATTCGGAAGAACCGCCAAAGAAGATTGCAGGCAACCTTAAGATGATTCCTTATTTTGCCTTTGCAAACCGCGGCGAGCAAGAAATGCTTACCTACTTCCCGATAAAATAAGCTTTGAATTTAGCCAATATTGCAAAACAGAGATGCAAAAATTGCATCTCTGTTTTTCTATTAATACAAAATTTTTGTGTTTACCGAAAAAACTTATTCGACTTCTCCGCGGATTATTCTTGCCATTTCTTCGCTCAAGATCTGTCGGTTGTCATCGTCCACGAGGCTGAACTTGTTTCCGTCGTTTGGTGTGCTTAAATAGTTCCACACGCAATACGGAATGTCCCATTCTTTCAGAACGGTTATCATATCGCGCATCCAGTTTTCGCGGTATTTGATATTGCAATGGCGTATCGTACCGAATTCTCCGCACCACAATATTTTGTCGGGATAGTTCTCAACAAATCTTTTCGCAGGACTCATATAATCCCTTAAAAATTCTATATCCATACGGTCAATATCAGTGTATGCGTTGTTGTTTCCGTGAAGTCTGTGATAATCTCTGTAACGTTCAATATCATCGGTGGGATATGGCATTTTTCTGTTGTAAAACAAAGGGCCTGACTGTAAAACGCCCTGCTGATGTGTAAATTCATGCGGAGCATAGCTATGGAAAGTATAAATAATATTTTCATCGTCGTATACTTTCATATAATCAAGCCCCGGAGGGTTGTTCCACTCGATGCCGCCGATTATTATCAATCGGTCTTTGTTAAGATTTCTGATGGCACAAACTGTTTTTTCGGCAACTGCGTTCCATTCGTCGGCAGTTGCATTGACAACTTCGTTCAAAAGCTCAAAAACAACCTCGTCGTTGTCCGCAAAAACCTCTTCAAGCTTTGTCCAGACAGCAACAAATCTGTTTTGAAGCTCTTCGTTTTGCATAAGTCCGGATTCTTCGAGAATGTCGCAATAATTTCCGATTGCCTTATGCATATTAAGAACAAGTCGCAGGTCATATTTTTTGCACCATCCTGCAAAATCGCAAAGCAAAGATATGATCTTTTCTCTGTAAACATACGGACTTTCTTCAATTACTATTTGGTCAAAACCCAAACGAATGTGATCAAGCCCCAGCGATGCTATATATGCCACGTCGTTTTCGGTGATGTAGCTTTCAAAATGCTCCATATCACCGATCGTGATCTTTAATCTGTGTTCTTTGGGCAAAACGTTGAAACGCTTGTAATTGGTAAGCCATCCGCCTATTCCCATTCCTTTTTTTAAGCCTTTAAGCTGTTTCATAAAAAACACCTCCTGTCTTATCGTTGCATAAGAAAAAGCTGAATGGTTTTGTTCAGCTTTTTATAAAATCCGTACTATCTGCAAAGCCTGAATATCATATTTTCAAGCAAGAGATATTTGTTTACCGCCGAAGATTTCATTTTTTCATCGTACAACGCGATTATTTTTACAATTTGCTCGCACGGGTTTGGAGCGCCGTTTTTGGTACGGGCATTAAGATTTGCAAGTATGCGAAAATCGTTTTTTACCACAAAATCACGGATGCCTGTTTTTGCCGAGATCTCTGCCATATTCATACCGAGGCTCTTGTAGTAATCCACTGTATAAAGCTCGCTTGCTTTGTTTGAAATTGCGCCAAAAATATAAATTTCCGACTCTTTTTCTGCCTTTAACACCGAAAGAGCCGCCATTGCTCTGGCATAATCCCCGTCAAAAATACCCTTCGACACGTCGTCGAGACGCGCCTGCGTATTTCTTATACAGACAAAATCGATGTCTTCGTTGTAAACGGTTGGCAACTCGCGGCAGATGGCGTAGGCGCAAAGCTTTTCTATTTCGGAAATAAGAGTGCACATATCGTTGCCCACTGCCTCGATAAAATAATCAACACTTGCCGCATCGATTACTATTTTTTTCGCGTCAAAATGGCGTTTTACCCATTTTTTAAGCGACGGACTTGTCGGCGCTTCGTGGTCAAATTCCACTTCAAGCACGTTTTCGCACTTTGAAAGCACCTTTGCACTTTTTGTATATTCCGATTCCTTTTTGGGATTGTAGGAATAATAAAAAACAAGACATACTCCCGACGGAAAATATTCGCAAAGGCGGGCAAGATCGCTTTTTTCCTTATCGGTCATTTTATCCAGCGGCACACCGTTTGCTTTAATAACGCGTACGGCGTGCGGACCCGAAAAATCTGCCTCGTCAGCAAAAAAACTGTCGCTGTAATCAATGGCGGGAGCGGTGTTTACGGCGTCAAGCAATTTTTCATAGCTGAAATCCTCGGCATCAATAACGTTTACGTTGCTGTCGCTGTCGCCCGAGGATTTGCAAAGCTCGGAAAAATAAAAACGCTTCATATACTCCTCTTCGCCACGGAAAAGATATATGCCCGCAGGAGATTTTTCCTTTATACGTGCTTTAAGCTCGGATAAATTTTCGTTATCCGAGCTTTTTGTCTGTTTCTTTTTAAAATTTGTATAGCCTGCCATCGATCAATGGAAGAAAAGCGGAAGCTCTTCGAGGAAAACAATGTCGTCGCGCTGTGCGGCGTCGCCTTCGGCAAGAATTGCCGCTCTTCCGCAAACAATACCGCCTGCCTCTTCAATAAGCTTTTCAAGAGCCACAACAGATTCGCCTGTGCTGATAACGTCATCCACGATAAGGATCTTTTTTCCCTTCATCATCGCGGCATCTGCACCGTCAAGATAAAGAGTCTGGACAGCCGCTGTGGTTATTGACTTTACCTGCACCGAAATAGGATCGACCATATATGCCTTGAGACCTTTTCGAGCCACAAAATGCTTTTTTTCGTTCAGGATTGTTGCCATTTCGTGGATAAGCGGAATACCCTTTGATTCGGCAGTTATCATATAATCGTGCTCGGGAATCTTTTTTGCAAGCTCAGCGGCACATGCATGAGTAAGCTCGATATCACCAAAAATAACAAAGCCCGCAATGTCAAGATGCTCGTTTATGGGGCAGATGGGAAGGTCACGATCAAGACCTGCAACGTTTAATTTATAATATTTCTGTTCAGCCATGGAAAAATTTCCTCCGTATTCGGAAAATGGTTCGTTTTATTTTTGAAAATATCCTTCAACCCATGTTTTCGGGCAGAGATTTTCCGCCGAGAATATGGAAATGCAGATGCTTTACCGACTGTTTTGCATCTTCGCCGCAGTTTGTGATAACGCGGTAGCCGTTTGTGCATCCCGCCTGCTTTGCAATGGCGGGAATGTTTTCAAAAATGTGTGCCACGTACGACGAATTTTCGCTTGTAACGCCGTCGCAGGAAGGAATATGCTCTTTGGGAATAACGAGCACGTGAACGGGAGCCATGGGATTTATATCCTTAAAAGCAAGGATCTTGTCGTCTTCGTATACTTTTGCCGACGGAATTTCTCCGGCGATTATTTTACAAAAAATGCAATCCATAGTATATTCCTCTTGATTGATAGAAATTTTATGAAACTTTTTGTTGTACAGAGGGGAAAACCTCTGACGATGTTTTCCCCTTTTCTTTTTTTATTTATGCCAAAAGATTCTTTACGTTGGCAAGTGCCTCGTCAAGCTTTGTGGCATCCTTACCGCCTGCCTGGGCGCTGTCGGGTCTTCCGCCACCGCCACCGCCGACGATTGCCGCGGTTTCCTTGATGATCTTGCCTGCGTGTGCGCCGTTTTTAACTGCCGCTTTTCCGCACACTGCAAGAAGAGTTACTTTTCCGTCGGTGACAGAACCGAGAACCGCAACGATGTTTTCGTCCGAGTCCTTAAGAATGTCGCCTGCGGCACGAAGCTCGTCGCCGCTCATGCCATCAAGACGGGCAGTTACAAGCTTGTATGCTCCAACCTGCTGTGCGTTGTCTGTAAGAGAAGAAGTCTTTGACTTTGCAATCTCTGCAGAAAGCTCTTCGATCTTGCTCTTAAGCTCTTTTACTTCGCCCGAAACGGCAGCCGCCTTGTCGGCAATGTCAGAAATGTTCTGAGCCTTAAGGTTCTTTGCTGTTTCCTGCATAACGGCGAGGTTTTCGTAGATATACGAAAGAACGTTTTCGCCTGTGATACCTTCGATTCTTCTTACACCTGCCGCAACAGAGCTTTCATAAAGAATCTTGCAAAGACCTGCTTTTGCAGTGTTGGTCATGTGGGTACCGCCGCAGAGTTCGGTGGAAAATTCACCCATCTTTACAACTCTTACGGTGTTGCCGTATTTTTCTCCAAACAGAGCCATTGCACCCATCTTCTTTGCACTTTCGATATCGGTTTCAAAGTTTTCTATCTCTGTGCCCGAAAGGATCCAGCTGTTTACAAGTGTTTCTACCTGTGCTATCTGTTCCTTTGTCATGGGTTCGAAATGCGAAAAGTCAAATCTGAATCTTTCTGCATCAACGTACGAACCTGCCTGCTCAACGTGATCGCCAAGAACTTTTCTGAGTGCCGCCTGGAGAAGGTGCACTGTCGAATGGTTGCGGCGGATCGCTTCGCGCTTTTCGGTATCGATGGCGGCCTTTACTTTCATGCCTGCTTTGATATTACCCGAAAGCACATTTACAATGTGCATATATTTGCCATTTGCTTTCTTTGTATCAACAACTTCGGCTTCAAAACCGTCGCCACAGATTTTTCCTGTGTCACCGACCTGACCGCCGCCTTCACCATAGAAGGGAGTTTTATCAAGAACAACAATGCCTTCGCCGTCGCAAAGCTCGTCCACGAGCATACCTTCTGCGGCAATAGCCATAACTTCTGCGTCGCTTTCGGTTTCGGCATATCCGGTAAATACTGTTTCTGCAATATTTTCAAAAAGGTCAACGTCGTCTTTGCTCCATCCGCCGTTATCCTTGCGGTTTTCGCGGGCAAGTTTCTTTTGTTCGTTCATGAGCTTTTTGAATTCTTCCTCGTCTGCCTCAAAGCCTGCATCGGCAATGATTTCCTTTGTGAGGTCAAAAGGGAATCCATAGGTATCATAAAGCTTAAAGGTATCCTCGCCGGAAATAACCTTAACACCCTTTGCTCCCGCTTCTTCAATAATTTTTGAAAGAAGAGAAAGACCTGTGTCGATGGTGGCATCAAAACGTTCTTCTTCTATCGAGATTACCTTTGCAATATAATCTTTCTTTGCGGAAAGCTCGGGATATGCATTTTCGTTCTGAGAAATTACAACGTCAGAAAGCTTTGCAAGGAAAGCGCCCTTGATACCAAGAAGTCTTCCGTTTCTTGCCGCACGGCGAAGAATTCTTCTGAGAACGTAGCCTCTTCCTTCGTTGGAGGGTTTTACACCGTCACAGATCATAAATGTGGAAGATCTGATGTGGTCGGTGATAATACGGATAGATACGTCATTGTTATAGTTTTCGCCGTATTTTTTGCCCGAATATTCGCAAACGGTGTCAAGGATCTTTCTTACTGTGTCAACCTCGAAAAGGTTATCAACACCCTGCATTACGCAGGCAAGTCTTTCAAGACCCATACCGGTATCGATGTTTTTCTGAACGAGTTCTGTATAGTTGCCCTTGCCGTCGTTGTCAAACTGCGAGAAAACGTTGTTCCAGATCTCCATGTATCTGTCACATTCACAGCCGGGCTTACAGTCGGGCGAGCCGCAACCGTACTTTTCGCCGCGGTCAAAATAAATTTCGGAACAGGGACCGCAAGGACCCGAGCCGTGCTCCCAGAAGTTGTCTGCCTTGCCGAGCTTTACAATGCGCTCTTCGGGCACATACTGCTTCCAGAAATTGTATGCTTCTTCGTCGTTTTCATAAACAGAGGGCCAAAGTCTATCTTCGGGGATCTCAAGCACCTTTGTAAAATATTCCCACGACCATTCGATAGCTTCTTTTTTGAAATAATCTCCGAAAGAGAAGTTTCCGAGCATTTCAAAATATGTACCGTGACGGGCTGTTTTTCCAACGTTGTCAAGGTCGGGAGTACGGATGCACTTCTGGCAGGTGGTTACTCTTCTTCTCGGAGGCTCTTTTGTGCCCTGAAAATAAGGCTTCATAGGCGCCATACCCGAGTTTATGAGAAGAAGCGAATTGTCGTTTTGAGGAATGAGAGAAAAGCTGGGAAGTCTTAAATGTCCCTTACTTTCAAAGAAGGAAAGATAGCTTTCGCGAAGCTCATTAAGTCCTGTCCATTTCATTTTTAAAAATTCTCCTTTAGTGTGAAAAAATATCGTTTTTTAAGATTTGCGAAAAACGGAATATCAGATGTCGATATTCTTTGCATATTTCGCGTTTTCCTGAATAAAGGCGCGGCGGGGTTCGACCTTTTCACCCATAAGGAGCGAGAAAGTTTCGTCTGCGGCGTATGCGTCTTCAATGTTTACTTTGATAAGTGTTCTTCTGTCGGGGTCCATGGTGGTTTCCCAAAGCTGCTCGGCATCCATTTCACCAAGACCTTTGTAACGCTCGGCTTCAACGTTTACTCCGCCGAGCTCTTCGATGTATTTATCTCTTTCTTCATCCGAAAAAGCGTATCTTTGCTGCTTGCCCTTGAAAACTTTGTAAAGCGGAGGCATTGCGCAGTAGATGTGGCCCCGTTCGATAAGGGGACGCATATGACGGAAGAAGAAGGTGAGAAGAAGCGTTTTGATATGCGAACCGTCGACGTCGGCATCGGCCATGATAATAACTTTGCCATAACGGAGCTTTGCAATATCAAATTCTTCACCGACACCGCAACCGAGAGCGATGATGATAGGTGTGATCTGGACACTGGTGAGAATTCTGTCAAGGCGTGCCTTTTCAACGTTGAGGATCTTACCTCTCATGGGAAGGATCGCCTGATATTTACTGTCACGTCCGTCCTTTGCTGTACCTCCCGCAGAGTCACCCTCGACGAGGAAGAGTTCGGATTCTTCCATCGATTTGGACTGGCAGTCGGCAAGCTTACCGGGAAGAGAGTTTCCTTCGAGAGCCGTTTTTCTTCTGGTGAGCTCGCGGGCTTTTCTTGCCGCTTCTCTTGCACGGGCGGCGGTAAGGGCTTTTTCAAGAACGATCTTTGCAGTAGTGGGATTTTCTTCGAAATAAGCCTCGAGCTTTTCGTGCATTACACTTTCAACAAAAGGCTTTATATCCGCATTTCCGAGCTTGCTCTTTGTCTGACCTTCAAACTGAGCTTCGGGAAGCTTTACGCTGACGATGGCACAAATACCTTCGCGGAAATCTTCGCCCGAAAGATTTTTGTCATCCGCTTTAAGAAAACCGTATTTTCTCGCATAATCGTTAAGGATCTTTGTCAGCGAATTTTTAAATCCTGTTTCATGCGTACCGCCTTCGATGGTATGGATGTTGTTGGCAAAGGTAATTAGAGTTTCGTTGTAGGTGTTGTTGTACTGCAACGCGATCTCGCACGAAACGTCACCCTTCTTGCCCGCAACGTAAACAACTTCGGGATGGAGCATTTCGCATCTCTTTTTCTTGTTGAGATGTTCGACAAAGCTCCTTATACCGCCCTCAAAGTGAAGAACCTTGTGGCGTGTTCTGGGGGTGTCGTCCTTAACTTCGCGCTCGGTTACTCCCTCTTCTGCCGCCTGATCGTCTTCTTCAACCTTCATATCCTCGGAAATATCCTCGGCAGAAACGTCTTCCATATCTGTACGAAGATCGTTAAGCTCGATCATAAGACCTGCGTTAAGGAAAGCCTGCTCGCGGAGTCTGTTGAGAACGATATTATAATCAAATACTGTTTCGTCAAAAATTTCGGGGTCGGGCTTGAAACGGACGTAAAGACCGTGCTTTTCGGTTTCGCCTTCATCGGCAAGAGCACGGGTTACAGCACCGCGTTCAAAACGCTCGGTGTATTTTCTGCCGTCGTGGCAGTTTACAATTTCGGTCCATTCGGAAAGAGCGTTTACAACAGACGCACCAACGCCGTGCAGACCGCCTGAGATCTTATATCCGTCTCCGCCGAATTTACCACCTGCATGAAGCACGGTGAAAACAACTTCGACTGTGGGGATGCCCATTTTCGGATGGATACCCGACGGAACACCTCGACCGTTGTCCTCAACAGATACCGAGTTGTCCTCGTGGATAGTTACGACGATCTTGTTACAGATACCTGCAAGAGCTTCGTCGATCGAGTTGTCAACGATCTCATAAATGAGATGGTGAAGACCGCGCTGAGAAGTAGAACCGATATACATACCGGGGCGCTTGCGCACAGCCTCAAGTCCCTCAAGAACCTGAATCTGACTTTCGTCATATTTGTGCATCGATTCGTCGACGTTTGTGTCGGAAAGCTTTACTTCGCCTTCATCGAGTGCTTCAAATTCCTTTTGGTTTTCGTTTTCAAGCATTATTTTTTTCCTTTCTGTCGGTTTTTCCGAAAATTCAGCTTATTTATTTCTGCCTGCAAGGGAGGCTGATGAAAGAGTTGTCAGATACACCCTGCTGCTTTTATTTTTGTTTTTCTTTTTGTCGTCGGCAGTAACAACAAACGCCTTTGGAAGATCGGTGCCGCACATTTCAAGAATCTTCTTTTTTTCGCAGGATTTCAAAAAATCCTTGGTGTCCTTTTCGTGAGAGGCGGTGTCGAGATCAAAAATGCCGACGATCTCTTTTTTTCGGACGAGCTTGTTCGAGCCGATATTTATATGCATTTTTATCCCTTTCTTTATTCCTTGGTGTAAAGTCCGTTTTCAACTTTTATCTTGTTATCCACAAGAGACGAGTCAAAAGAGTTTTCATCACAACAGGTGATGATAACCTGCTTGTCTGAAAAAAGCGAAAGCAGATGGCTTTTTCTGCCGCTGTCAAGTTCTGACAAAACGTCGTCGAAAAGATACACAGGATATTCTCCTGTGAGCGAACGGATTATTTCGCCCTCGGCAAGTTTTAATGAAAGAACCGCTGATCTCTGCTGACCTTGCGAAGCAAAGGTGCGGGCGGCAAATTCTATCATATTTTTTTCTTTTTTCTTTTCACAATCGTCAAAATCGCGGACGATATCGCAATGGTCGCCGTCGCATTCGCAGCTTTTTTCGCTTTCTTCGTCAAAAAAACTGTCGCATCTGCCGTTTTTTCCGATGTAAAATAGAAGATCGTCCTTGTGCGGACCGTACTTTGTGGCGCCGTATTTTATTTCGTTTTCGATATTTGCGGTGTAAAGCGAAAGATACTTTTCTTTAGTTTTTTCGGGATCCTTCGGATCTTCCCTTTCGGAAGACATATAGCGGATAAAAAGATCTTCCTTTTGTCCCGATATCTCTTTGTAGAACTTTGACGCTTCTTTTTCAAGATATTCGGCAAAGTATGCACGCTGTTTTGTTATAACCGCGGCGGAGTTTGCAAGCGATTCGGAATATACAAAAAGCAGATCTTTGTCACATTTTCCCGAAAGCTTTGCGTTGCGCAAAAGGATATTTCTTTGCGATAGAATGCGCGAATATTCGTTGAGTGCGTGGATATACGACGGTTTTATCTGCGAAAGTGCCATATCGGCAAATTTTCGTCTTTCCTCGGGAGAACCCTTTATCAAAGAAAGGTGATCCGGGGTAAAAAACACTGCCCTGAATCTTCCTACAAATTCGGATATTTTTGCTATACCTACGCCCTCGTAAAGCAATCTTTTCTTTTCGGACGGAAAAAACGTAATCGCCATTTCTTTGGATTTTTCGCCGTTTTTTGTAAATACGTCGGAAAAGCCAATCGAAAGCTCGCTTTTTTCCTTGCCGTGCATAACAAAATCTGCATCCTTGTTTGTGCGGAAGCTTTTGCATATTGCAAAAAGGTAAACCGCCTCAAGAGCGTTTGTTTTTCCCGCTCCGTTTTTGCCGTACAGCAGATTTACACCGTCCGAAAAGGTAATATGCGCATTTTCGACGTTCCGAAAGCTTTGCGCTTTCAAAAAATCAAGCTTCATGCTTTAATATCAGCCGTTGTTGAGCTGAACGGGAAGGATCATATAAAGAAATCTTTCGGGATTGCCCTCGGATTTTGTATCGGGAGTGATTATCATTGGGCCGAGGTTGTGAGAAAGTGTTACTGTAACATATTCTTCATTGATGGCGCGAAGAGCCTCGAGAAGGATCTTGTGATTAAAGCCGATATCAAGCTTTCCGTCTACCGATTCTTCATAAGAAAACTCGTCCTTAAACTTTCCGAGCATGGTGGCAACGCTGATATTGAGGTTTGAATCCGCAAAGCTAAGCTTTATCGAGCTCTTTATGCGCTCGTCGATAATAAGAGCGGCGCGTTCGATACTGTCGATAAATCTTGCAGTGTTGATTCTTGCTTCAACAGTGCGCTGAGGGGGAATCTTCTTTTTGTAATCAAGAAATTCACCGTCAAGAAGTCTTGTGATGAAATATACGTTGTCAAAGGTAAATATGATGTGCTTTCTTGCCATATTAACCGAAATCGGTCTGTCGCTGTCGGAAATAAGGCGAAGCAGATCGCTTTGTGCTTTGCCGGGCATGATAAAGCGAAGGTCAAGGTCGTCTCTTTCGGTAAGACCTTCGTCACATCTCATGGAAACGCGGAAACCGTCAAGAGCGGTGATGCGCAAAGAATTTCCGTTTATTTCAAAAAGCGAACCTGTGTATATAGGTTTGGAATCATCCTGAGAAACGGCAAAGAGAGTTTTGTTTATCATTGCGCGGATCTTGTTTTGCTGAAGAGTGTAGTTAAGGTCGCCCTTTACATCGGGAAGACCGGGATAGTTGGATGCATCCTTGCCCGAGATCTGGAAATCCGCTTCTTCTGTGACGATACGCATGATAAGGTTTTCGTCTGCTTCGATCGTTACTGGGCCGTCGGGAAGTGAATGGATGATCGCCGATGTTTTTTGTGCATCAACAACAATTTTTCCTTCTCTTTCAACTTCTGCTTCAAGAGTTGTTCTGATACCCTTTTCGCGGTCGTAGGAGCACATGGTGAGTGTTCCGTCTTTTGCTTCGATGTAAATACCTTCGAGCAGGGGATCTGTGTTTTTCGGTGCAACTCCGAGGCAAACGGGAGCGATCGATTTTTCAAGCATTTTTTTGTCGGCTGTAAATTTCATTTTTTCTTTTTTCCTTTCCTGAAAGATGAAGGGCTTTTTTGCGATCTTCTTTTTTGGGAAACTTTGCTTTCGGAAAACTCTTTTTGTCTTTCGCGCAATATGAGTGTGAATATAATAAAGGTTAGTTGTAGTTGTAGTAGTGTTTTCGGGTTTTTGGAAAGTTTTGTAAAAAGCTTTGTTTTAAGGGGGCTTGTCCAAAATTTTACGTGTGGAAAAGTGAGGAAAATTTCGGAAATCGAGT
>JAFYUZ010000036.1 GCA_017549365.1 Clostridia bacterium | reverse complement strand
TGGGATTTAATCAATGGTGAAAACAAACAATATCGTAGGGCAGGGGCTTGCTCCTGCCGTTTCGTTTGGAATTACATCAATGGCACAAATAGGGAAACCCCCGGCGAGGGTTTCCCTCTTGCACTTCGTGCAATTCACCCATCCTGCGCAAAATGGCGCAAAGGGGCGTTTCGCTCTCTGCGGAGAGCGACCAAAGGCGCCGCCTTTGGAATCCGCCACCCTTTGAAAAGGGTGGACCGAAACTTTATCATTTGGTGTGGAATTTAACGGGTGGCAAAAAACAACTCCCCCGTTTGTTCAACGATCCTTTCCGTGTCTTCTGCTTTGGGTATTCGGATTTTTGCCGAGGGTCGAAAGCTCGTGCGCTTGTTCTTCGTTTTCCGGCACCGTCACGGCGTACCCCGTACTTTCATTGGCACTGGCAACAGAGCTTGTGAAAAAACCGTCGTAGGGTGGTTCAAAATCTTTCTTCATTTTATACTTTTTGGTCATACTTTTTCTCCTTTTTGTAATTTTAAAGATATTTTTTTCGTTATTTCGTCCGAATATTCGTCGGCTGATTTGTCAAATATTAACAAATCGTATTCAAAAAGTAAAAAAAACGACATACTCTTGAAAGATGTAAACAAATGTAGTATAATTATTAGTTGTGATAAAAAAGAATTCCGAAAAAAGAGGGAAATAAAATGATAAGAGAAGATATGCGCAACGTGGCGATCATTGCCCACGTTGACCACGGAAAAACAACCCTTGTGGATGAAATGCTTAAACAAAGCGGCACCTTCCGCGAAAACCAGGTGGTCGAAGACCGCGTTATGGACAACAACGATCTGGAACGCGAAAGAGGCATCACCATTCTCGCAAAAAACACGTCGCTTTATTATAAAAACATCAAAATAAACGTTGTTGACACCCCCGGACATGCCGATTTTGGCGGTGAGGTAGAGCGTGTGCTCAAGATGGTGGACGGTGTTCTGCTTCTTGTTGACGCTTTCGAGGGCACTATGCCCCAGACCCGCTTCGTTTTACAAAAGGCACTTGAGCTCGGTCACAAAGTAGTTGTTGTTGTAAACAAGATCGACCGCCCCGGAGCACGTGTAAACGAAGTTGTGGACGAGGTTCTCGAACTTTTCATCGCCCTCAACGCCACCGACGAACAGCTTGACAGTCCGATTGTTTTCTGCTCGGGCAAAAACGGCACCGCATCCCTTTCGCCCGAGGGAACCGAAACAAACCTTGAGGTATTGTTTGAAACTATCGTAAACCACGTAAACGGCCCCGACATCACCCCCGAAGGCCCTGTTCAGATGCTTGTTTCGTCGATCGACTACAACGATTATGTGGGCAGAATTGCCCTTGGCAGAATCGAACGCGGCACTGTTAAGAAAAACCAGGATGCTATCGTTACAAATTTTGCCGCCGCCCACGATGATTACCGCGCAAAGATTGCAAATCTTTTCACTGTTGAAGGTTTAAAGCGTACCCCTGCCGACGAAGTGAGCGCAGGCGATATCGTTTGTGTTTCGGGTATCGAGGATATCACCATCGGCGACACCATCTGCAGTACCGAATGTGTTGAGGCTTTGCCTTTTGTCAAGATCTCCGAGCCTACCCTTGAAATGACATTTTCGGTCAACACCTCGCCTTTTGCAGGCACAGAGGGCAAATATTGCACCTCCCGCCACCTGCGCGAAAGACTTTATCGCGAGCTTTTGAAGGACGTTTCTCTGCGCGTTGCCGACACAGATTCTGCCGAAAGCTTCAAGGTTTCGGGCAGAGGCGAAATGCACCTTTCTATCCTTATCGAGACCATGCGCCGCGAAGGATATGAAATGCAGGTCAGCGCCCCCAGAGTTATTTACAGCACCGACGATGATGGAAATATCTGCGAGCCCAGCGAAGAAGTTACCTGCGAGATCCCCCAGGATTATATGGGCTCTGTTATGGAAAAGCTTGGCTCACGCAAGGGCGAGCTTGTGGATATGATCCCCGTCGGCGACAGAATGAAGCTTATTTACAAGATCCCCACCCGCGGTCTTTTTGGTTACAGAAACGAATTTCTCACCGACACTCGCGGTGAGGGTATTATAAACTCTATTTTCGACGGTTACGTGCCCTACAAGGGCGAGATACCCAAGAGAACCACAGGCTCTCTTATCGCCTACGAGACAGGCAAGGCAACCACCTACGGCGTTTTCAACGCTCAGGACAGAGGTCAGATGTTTATTCCCTCGGCAATCGAGGTTTACGAGGGCATGATCGTCGGCGAATCGCCCAAGAGCGACGATATCGTTGTTAACGTCTGCAAGAAAAAGCATCTCACCGCCATCCGTTCGTCGGGCGCAGACGAGGCGCTTCGCCTTGTTACCCCCAAGATCTTCAGCCTTGAAGAGGCTATCGAATACATCAACGACGACGAGCTTATCGAGATCACCCCCAAGTCGCTGAGATTGCGCAAATCGATCCTCAGCAACGTTGAGCGTGCCAAGACAAGAGCAAAGATAGAAAAGAACGGTCAGATCTGAAAAACCTAATAAAAAAGAGCCGCATGTTTGCGGCTCTTTTTTGCGGATGGCGGGAATTTTACCGATGGCGAAAACGATAATATTGGTAGGGCAGGGGCTTGCTCCTGCCGTTTTGTTTTGGAATTACATCAATGGCAAAAAACAACAATATTGTAGGGCAGGGGCTTGCTCCTGCCGAATGGTGAGGAATTTAATCAATGGAAAAAACGATAATATTGTAGGGTAGGGGCTTGCTCCTGCCGTTTTGTATGAAATTTAATCATTGGACGGGCGAACACAGTTCGCCCCTACGATTGGATTTTTTGTCATTGTTTTGGAATTTTCGCCACACCAAGCCTTCCCCCTTTGAAAAGCTGTGCATTTTTGAGGGGGATTTTTGCAAGTGATCGTGAAGGTATTTGTCACTTCGCATTCTTTTTCTTAACATCAAGATTTGCCACGAGGATGGCGACAAGGATTATAAGAAGGGCGAAGAAATATTCAAGCTTGTATACACTGTCTGTTTTCAGCACCACGCCCGAAATGAAAACGCCGAAAACAGGCTCGAAATATTTGAGTATCGACATTTTGGAAACGTCGTTGTATTTTATCAGCTTGCCCCACAAAAGATACGCCGTGATAGAGGCAAAGCACATATAACACAGAAGCAACACCGACCGCGAAGTGATGGTTGTCAGCTTTCCGCCAAGGGCAAGACCTGCAAGAGTAAGCACGATGCCGCCTATAAGCTGAGAATATGCCACGACGTAGGAGGTGTCGAGCTTTTTGTAAACGTGCTTTGAAATAACAGTGCCCGCAACGCTTAACACCGACGCGCAGATAATGCACACCTCGCCGATGCCAAGGCTGAATTTCAGTCCGTCAAGATTTACAACGATGATACCGCAAAAACCCAGCGTGCCGCCGATGACCTTGCGCACCGAAAACTTGTCTTCTTTAACAAAAAGAAAAGCAAAGCACGAGATAAAAAGATATCCGATCTGTTTAAGTATTGCCGATTTTGACGATGCGTTTACCTCGATAAGCGAAACGCCCATGTACTGAAAACTGTAATGTATGACGATGGTGGTGAATGCCACGGCAAGGATGGGAAGAATGCTTACCTTGTCGGGAAGCTTTATTTTTTTGTCGCGCACGCTTACACCCGCTGTCATAACAATTCCGCAGACCAGAAAGCGAAGTCCCGCAAAAAGCATTACCGACGGAATATGCTTTGCATCATACCCAAAAAGGTCGTCGCCCATCGAAATGCACGGATAAAGCGAACCCCAAAAAAGGCTGACGACAAGCGCAAATAAAATGCTGTATATTTTGTGGCCGTAAAGGCTTTTTTCCTTCATCAAAAAATCTCCTTTTTCAGTTCTTTTATGATAATACACCCGATCACAACAAAAAGCAATGTACAAAACGATTTTTTTGTATATTCCGATAATTTATTTTATTAATAAAAAGTTGTTGACTTTGTTATATATGCGTGTTATACTAAAATGGGTTATAACTTTGAACTTGATATTATATAAAGTGAGGTATATACAAAATGGAAAGCAAGGTTTTTGAATTTATTGCAAAGGAACAGGAAAGACAGGACAGAAACATCGAGCTTATCGCCAGCGAAAACTTCGTTTCTGAAAACATTCTTAAGGCTGTTGGTTCCTGCTTTACAAACAAGTACTGCGAAGGTTATCCTTACGTCAGAACCACCGGCAGAAAGGGCAGATATTACGGCGGAACAATGTATGCCGACGAGCTCGAAGAATACTGCTGCGACCTTTGGAAGAAGGTATACAACACCGATTACCACGTAAACGTTCAGCCTCATTCGGGTTCGCAGGCAAACTTTGCCGCATACATGAGCGTTATCAAGCCCGGCGACACTATTCTCGCCATGAATCTTGACAACGGTGGACATCTTACCCACGGTTCTTCCGTAAACTTCAGCGGAAAGCTTTACAATATGCAGTTCTACGGAGTTGATGAAAACGGCTTTATCGACTACGAAGATATGGAAAAGAAGATCAAGGAATTCCGTCCCGCCATCGTGCTTGCAGGTGCTTCGGCATATTCCAGAATCATCAAGTTTGACCTTATCCGCGAAATCATCGACAGATGCGCCACAGAAGATTATCCCGCACCTTATTTCGTTGTAGATATGGCTCATATTGCAGGTCTTATCGCGGGCGGCGCGCATCCTTCGCCTTTCGGACTTGCAGATATCATCACCACCACAACTCACAAGACCCTTCGCGGCCCCAGAGGCGGACTTATTTTCTGCCGTCCCGAGCTTGCAAACAAGGTTGACGGAGCAATTTTCCCCGGCTCGCAGGGCGGCCCTTTGATGCACGTTATTGCAGGCAAGGCAATCTGCGCAGAAGAGGCTCTTTCTCCCGATTACAAGGAATACGCGGCAAACGTTGTTAAGAATTCCAAGGCAATGTGCGAAGAGTTTATCAAGATGGGCTATCACGTTGTAACAGGTGGCACAGACAACCACCTCTTCCTTCTTGACCTTTCCAAGACTCATCCCACCCTTACAGGTAAGATGCTTCAGGAAGAGCTTGACAAGCACCACATCACCCTCAACAAGAACTGCGTTCCCGGCGAGCAGAGAAAGCCTGCCGAAACCTCGGGCGTCAGAGTCGGCACCGCTGCTATGACCACCAAGGGCTGGAAAGAAGCAGATTTTATTGAAGCCGCAAAGAAGATCGACGCCATCATCAAGGCAATGGATCTTTGATTTAAGAATAATACAAAAAGACCGCACCTCGTTTTTGGGGTGCGGTTTTTGTCATCGCTGATATGTTGTTGACAATGAATGGTGTGGATGGTATAATGAAATTAAAAAAGTAAAAAGGTGAGCGACCATGAAAAAGATACGGATTCTTGTTTTTGCTTTGCTGTTTATATTTTGCTTTTGCAGTTGTGAAAAAGGCGATATCCCCGACAGCAATGTGATTTCTGACAAGTCAAAAAATACCGAACAGGAAGAAGTAGTTGACCTTACCGTGCAAGATAATAGTAAAGAAGACAAAAAAGACGAATCTGACGACACAGAGGATAAATCTGTTTCGATAGAAGAGTCCGAAAAATTCCTGTATGCAAAGCCATATCTTGCAGATGGCAAATACGCAAAAGGCGAAATACTGTATCTTTCGTCGATGGTTTCCGATGCCTTGAAAGCTGTGACCGATCAAACCAAATGTATCGTCTTGTACGACGGAGTAGAAGTGATTCCGGAAGACTTTTTTGCAGAACTTGAAAATATCGAAAGATTTGTTTTGCCCGATAGCATCACAATCATCGGCGAGGCTGCGTTCAAAAAATGCAGCGCACTTGAACAGATCAATTTTCCAAAGAAGCTTCGTGTGATAGATGAATGGGCGTTTCTTTCCTGCGAAAGCTTAAAAAGCATTGTGCTTCCCGACGGTATTACAGAAATAGCCTACAATACTTTTATGGATTGCTATTCCATTGAAGAAATTCATATATCTGCCGGTGTTTCACAGCTCGGAACCTACACATATAACGAGAAGCCTGCTTTAAAAAGAATCACTGTCGATGATCAAAACAAGCACTACTCGGTAGATGAAAACGGCGTGCTTTTTAACAAAGAAAAGACAAAGCTTATTGTTTTTCCTGCCAAAAGCGAGCTTGAAGAATATGTGATCCCTTCGGGTGTTACAGAAATTGAACAATGTGCTTTTTATTACTGTCACAATCTCAAAAAATTGGTTCTTTCGGATGTATCATTTGAAGATTGCTGGGAAATGGACTATTTTGCCTACATGGATAGCATTGAAGAACTGCACTTATCAAAGAATGAGAAAAGCTTTATAAACGGTTTCTTTTTCGAGGGAGGCTCGGAAATAGCAGAATCTTTAAAAAAAGTTACTGTAGATGACGACCACGAGTATCTTACGGTCGATGAACACGGCGTTCTTTTTAACAAGGAAAAAACGATCCTTATGCTTTGCCCTCCAAGTAGCGGACTTGTCAGCTATACCATTCCCGAGGGGGTGGAAGATATATACGAGGGAGCGTTTTCCAATTGCAAAACGCTTGAATCGATCGTGATTCCCGACAGTGTCACAACGATTCCCGATTATGCCTTTGATTATTGCACCTCTCTTAAAAATGTCGAGTTCCCCGGCAATCTTACGATGATACATTCGTATGCGTTCAGGGGATGTACCGAGTTGGAGAATCTGATATTACCCGACAGCGTCACAGGCATAGCAGATTGTGCTTTTGCAGGATGTACAGGGCTTAAAACGGTGAGGCTTTCGAAACAAATGGACACAATTGCTGACCGGGCGTTTGCAGGCTGTACAGAACTTAAAGAGATCATCTTTGGAAAAGAGCTTGAAACGATCGGATGGAATGCATTTTCGGGTTGCACGTCTCTCACAACGCTTGAACTTCCTGGTTGGCTTTCGTATATTGGCGGATATGCTTTTTCCGAATGCACTTCACTTAAAGAAATTGCTGTCCCGCATAGTGTTGAAAATGTTTTGTCGGGAACATTTGAGGGATGCACGGCTCTTGAAAAAGTTGAATGGAACGGAAAAATGTATATTGTTGACAAAAACGGAAATCTGATCGAAAATACGTGAATTTTTGCCGTTTAACTTGAATTGTGACATCGGCGGTGCTATAATAACCATAACAAATCTTTATTGGAGGCAGAAAGAAAATGAGAAAACTCGGCTGCAATGCTTCTGCACTTTTGGGCAACGATATTCCCGCGAACATGGAATGTATAAAGGCGGCAGGATTTGACTGCACCTTTATTTCGTGGAACGACGGGGCTGACATTGACGGATATATGAAAAAGGCGGCATCCATAGGGCTTGCTGTTGAAACCTTTCACGCGCCCTTTGACAAAATGAACAGTATGTGGGAAGAAAGCGTTGACGGCGACGAATACACCGAGCTTTTAAGGCGTTGCATCAAGGCGGCGGGGCATTACGACGTGCCGTACGTTATCATGCACACCACCATCGGACGTATCGTGCCAAAAACCTCGCCCATCGGACTTTTAAGATACCACAAGCTGATCGTCGAGGCAGAAAAGCAGGGTGTAAAGCTTGCCTTTGAAAACCTTGAATATGTTCGCCATCTCGAGCTTATCCTTGACTATTTCAAGAGCGAAAACGTGGGATTTTGCTATGACGTTGGCCACGAGCATTGCTATACCCCCGGCATAAAGTATATGCCCATTTTCGGTGACAGGCTTTTCTGCACCCATATCCACGACAATCTCGGGCTTGCCCCCACAAAGGATGTGGATTACCGCGATGATCTGCACAGGATCCCCTTTGACGGCAACATAGATTATGATGCGGTCTGCCGCGGCATAAAGCAAAGCGGATACAAAGGCTCGCTGATGCTCGAGATCTCCAACCGCACGCCCTATCTTTTCTACGACGGTCTTTCGCCCATGCAGTTTTACACAAAGGCGTACGAGGCAGCACAAAAACTTCGCGCATTGTGCGACGGCAACTGAAAGGGAGGAAAAAGGACATGATGAACAATAAATTGGGCATATCGATTGCAAGTGCCCCCGAGCTTTCGTTTGATGAAAATGTGGGCGAGCTTGCAAGAGCAGGCTTTGTTTCGTCGTTTTTGGGTTGGAACAAAGAAATCGACCTCTTTGAGCGCGCAAAGGTTTTTGACCGCCATCATATTGAAATAGACAATCTCCACGCCCCCTTTAAGGGACTTAACTGCATCTGGCGCGAAGGCACCGAGGGGGACGATTATGTCGAATATCTTTCGGAATGTATCGACGATGCGGCAACTCTTCACGTTCCGCGCGTGGTCATGCATCCCGTATGCGGCGAGGATTTTCCGCTCAGCTCTCTTATCGGCATCGAGCGTTTCAAAAAGCTTGTCGACCGTTCGCTTAACAAGGGCGTCAAAATCTGCTTTGAAAACGTGGAATATTCCGAAATGCTCGGCATTGTTATGGCAGAGTTTGGGGACGATGTAGGCTTTTGCTACGACGTGGGACACGAAGCGACCAATGACCCCGGAATGCGATTTTTAAAGCTTTACGGCGACAGACTTTCCTGCACCCACATTCACGATAACTACGGCATCAGCTATCTTGTAACCCCCGTGCTTCACGGCGATTGCCACATGATCCCTCTTGATGCAACCATTGATTTCAAGCGCGTCATGCGCGATATCAAGGACACCGGCTACAAGGGCACTCTTATGCTCGAATGTGCGCGCGGACACTACTGTGTGCGCACCTA
>JAFYUZ010000035.1 GCA_017549365.1 Clostridia bacterium | reverse complement strand
GGCATAGACGAATGTCTTTGTGCGCTGGTACGCGGTGGGCTGAAGCTTTACATCGCCACGTCAAAGCCCGATTTTATGGCAGAGCGTGTGGTGGAGCATTTTGACATTAAAAAATATTTCAACGGCATATTCGGCGCAAAGCCCGACATGAGCATTTCGTCCAAAAAAGACGTCATTTCACTGCTTCGCAATGCCCATCCCGAAATCACGCCCGAAAATTCCATAATGGTGGGCGACCGCGAACACGACGTTTTCGGTGCGCGCCATCACGGCATCGGATGTGTCGGAGTTTTGTGGGGCTACGGCTCGGAAAAAGAACTGTGCGATGCAGGCGTTGTGACCACAGTCAAAACACCCCTTTCCCTTTCGCAGTATCTGCTCTGCCCCGTCAGATAATTCCCGACACAAGAAAAACCGCCGCGCAAAGGCAGACCCCCGCGAAAAACCCGAGAAAAAAGGCAGGCTTGCGCGAGCTTTTTGCCGCAGGCTTTATTTCTGACGAAGCATCGGCAACCACCTTGCTCGCCTCGGCGATAAAATCCTTTTCGCCGCCGGGTTTTTTCGGCAATTTCCCCGATTTCAGCATAAAATACGCCTCGTCAAAAAGTTCACTGCCGGTGTCTTTCAAAACGATCATTCTTCTCGAACATCCCTTTATCATAAAACTTTTCTCCTTTTTTGGAAAATATTTCTCTTTGGGAGTTATTCTTTCCGTTTTGCGTAAGCTTATTCGCAAAAGAGCAAGTGTGCAATTTTTTTAAAAAAAGCTGAAAAATATATTGACAAAGCGCATGGCGCGTGTTATAATTGGCAAATAACAAGCAAGTTTTCTCATTTTCAACGGGATGAAGGAGCAATTCTATGAAAAACTCTGTTTTTTCTGCTAATATTCTTCTCCTAAGCGTTGGCGGTCTACTTATCGAAAAGTGCGGATCGGTCAGCGCTGTTTGTCGTGCCTGAATTTTGGATTTTTTCGCCGGATTTGTTTTTTCGGTGAAATTTTCGGGCTGTTGTTTTCGTATAAAACGGGACTTACGACATCTGCGCGTAAGTCCTTTTTGTTTGTAATACATTTTCACTTATATAAAGGAGTATAGCTATGAAAAAAGCAATCATCACCGACGTTACCCTCAGAGCCGACGCCGAAAACGGCGAAAAGCTGAGCTTCAAGGAAAAAACAGAGGTCGCAAAGCTTCTCGACAAGCTGGGAGTTGACGTCATTGAGGTCGGCAAAATTTCCGACAGAGCCGACACTCTCTTTCTCCACACCATAGGCCCCGTTATCAAAAACAGCATCGTTTCGTGCAATGCGGGTCTTTCCGAAGAGACAGCCGAAAAGGCTTTTGAAGCCATCTCGGGCTGTGCAAAAAAGCGTCTCAACGTTGCCATTCCCGCCTCCACCGTACAGATGGAATACGTCTGCGGCAAAAAGAGCGCCGTGGTGCTTGAGATCCTTGACACCATGACAAAAAAGTGCGCAAGCCTTTGCGCCGACTCGGAAGTCAGCTTTATCGATGCCACCCGCGCCGAAAAAGACTTCCTTTATACAGCAATAAAGACCGCCGTGGCAAACGGCATAAAGAACATTACCCTGTGCGACAACGCAGGCGATATGCTTCCCGATGACATGGCTTCTTTCGTTGCCGACGTCATCCGCGAAGCAGAGCTTTCCGAAGGCATCAACCTTTACGTTGAATGTTCCGACAAGCTCGGACTTGGCATTTCGCTTGCCGCCTCTGCCATCAAGGCAGGCGCTTGCGGCGTAAAGGCGGCTTTTGCAAAGAAAAACGCCGTGTCGGTATGCGATTTTGCAAACCTCGTAAAGAGCGCAGGCGACAGACTGGGCATCAGTGCGGGAGTTGACATGACCGCCCTTTCGGACACCGAAAGCAAGATTGCAGGTATCCTCGGTATGCAAAAGAGCGTTGCCGAAAAAGCGCAGGTTTCAAAGGAAAAAACTTCCGACGATATGCTCCTTTCCGAAAACGACACCATCTCCGACATCAATGCCGCAACCGCAAAGCTCGGATATGACCTTTCGGCAGAAGACAGCGCACACGTTTACGACGAATTCAAAAAAGTTGCCGCAAAGAAAAACGTCAGCATGCACGAGCTGGATGCCATCATCGCGGCAGTGGCGCTTCAGGTTCCTTCCACCTACCGTCTCAAGAGCTTTGTTATCAACAACGGCAACGTGATAACCGCCACCGCTCACATCGAGCTTACCAAAGACGGCGAGGTTCTTTCAGGCTTCTCCACGGGTGACGGCCCCATCGACGCCGCTTTCCGCGCCATTGAGCAGATAATCGGTCATCACTACGACCTCGACGATTTCAGCATTCAAGCACTCACCGAGGGCAAGGAAGCCGTCGGTACATCCATCGTCAAGCTTCGCGCGGCATCCGGCAAGCTTTATTCGGGACAGGGCGTTTCCACCGACATCATCGGCGGTGCTGTCAAGGCATACCTCAACGCTCTCAACAAGATCTGCTTTGAAGAAAACTGATCCCCCGATTTTCTCTTTACGAAAGGATTGAAGATATAAAATGAATCTGTCATTTTCCACAAACAGATGGGAGAACATCTCCTTCCGTGACTTCATGGATCACGCTGTGAAATACCGTTTTTCGGGTATTGAGATACACAACGTTTCCGCCATCGAAAACGAAGACCTCCGTCGTCTTTACCGCTCTCTCATCGAAAGAAAGCTTGTTATATCCTGCATCGACGCCACCCATTCGGTGGGCGAAGATGACGGTGCGGAAGCAAAGGAATGTATCGAGGCGGCAAGCGCTCTGCATTGTCCGTATGTGCGTATCAAGGCAGACATCGGCGAAAAGTGCATAAAAATAATCGAAGAGCTCATTGACGTGGCAAAAAGCGCAAAGGTTGTTCTTCTTGTCGAAACCGCAGGCGATTTTGCCGATACAAAGGCACTGCTCGAGCTTCTCAACAGCTTCTCAAGCGACTCTCTCTGCGCTCTTTGGGATCCTTACTACACCTGTCTTGCGGGCGAGACCCCCGAGGACAGCCTTAAAAATCTCGGCGCTTACATAAAGCACATTCATCTCAAGGATGCCGACAAGGAAGGCAAATGCGAGCTCGTTGGCGAAGGGGTGCTTCCCCTTTCGGAAGTCATCGACTCGTTGCGCTCGATAAACTACGACGGTTTTATCTGTGCCGAATGGGACCCCACCTGGGCTTCCGATATTTCGGACATCGAAGTTATACTTCCCCATTTTGAAAGCTATATGTCCCGCTACGACGACCCCTCGAAGAACAAAAACGTTCTTTACGAAACAACACGCGGCGACGGAAAATACGTCTGGAAGCGCGACACCCTTGTTGAAAAGACCTTCTCCCAGGTGCTCGACACCATGGTTGAAAATTTTCCCGACCAGCTTGCTTTCAAATACACAACACTTGATTACACCCGCTCGTACCGCCAGTTCAGGGACGACGTTGACGAATTTGCCCGCGCCCTTATTGCCATGGGTGTAAAGGCAGGCTCGCACGTGGCGCTTTGGGCAACCAACGTGCCCCAGTGGTACATTGCCTTCTGGGCAACCACCAAGATCGGTGCGGTACTTGTTACCGTAAACACCGCCTACAAGATCCACGAAGCGGAATATCTGCTCCGTCAGTCGGACACCCACACCCTTATCACGGTTCAGGGCTATCGCGATTCCCACTACGACGAGATCATCGCCGAGCTCTGCCCCGAGCTTGAAAACCTTGCTCCCGGCAAGCGTCTGCATTCAAAGCGTCTTCCCTTTTTGCGCAACGTCGTAACCGTTGGATATACCCAAAAGGGATGCCTTACCTGGGACGATGCTCTGCAGATGGGCAAAACCGTGCCGGTTGAAGAGGTAAGAAGAATGGCGGCGGCGGTAAATATCCACGACGTCTGCAACATGCAGTACACCTCGGGTACAACGGGATTCCCCAAGGGCGTTATGCTCACCCACTACAACGTTGTAAACAACGGCAAATGTATCGGCGACCGCATGGAGCTTTCGACCGCCGACAGAATGATGATTCAGGTGCCCATGTTCCATTGCTTTGGCATGGTGCTTGCCATGACGGCAACCATGACCCACGGCGGAACACTTCTTCCCCTGCCCTATTTTTCGCCCAAGCCCGCCCTTGCCTGCGTAAACCAGGAAAAGATCACGGCTTTCCACGGCGTTCCCACCATGTTCATTGCCATGCTTGAACACAAGGATTTTGAAAAAACCGATTTTTCATACATGAGAACAGGCATCATGGCAGGCTCGCCTTGCCCCGAAGCCATCATGCAGCAGGTTATCGACAGAATGCACATGACCGACATCACCATCGTATACGGTCAGACCGAAGCATCCCCCGGATGCACCATGAGCTCGACCGACGACCCGATGGACGTCCGCGTTACCACCGTCGGACGCGCACTTCCCGAGATCGAATGCAAGATCGTCGACCCCGAAACCGGCAAGGATCTCCCCGACAACGTAACCGGCGAATTTGTGGCGCGCGGCTACAATATCATGAAGGGATATTACAAAATGCCCAAGGCTACCCGCGACACCATTGACAAGGACGGCTGGCTCCACACCGGCGACCTTGCTCTGCGCACTCCCGAGGGCAACTACCGCATCACAGGACGTCTTAAAGACATGATAATCCGCGGCGGCGAAAACATTTACCCCAAGGAGATCGAAGAATTTATCTATACCCATCCCATGGTCAAGGACGTGCAGGTTATCGGTGTTCCCGATGAGCAGTACGGCGAAGAGATCATGGCGTGCATCATCCTCAAAAAGGGTGAACAGCTCACTGTTGACGAAATGAAACAGTATATCCGCGACCACATGGCAAAGCACAAAGTGCCAAAGTACATCGACTTTGTGGATGCTTTCCCGATGAACGCGGCAGGAAAGATACTTAAATACAAGATGCGTGAGGAAGCGGTTGAGCGCCTCGGCATCAAAAAGGTCGAAGGTATCGTTGCCGAATAAGCACCTTTCGGATAGTTTTTACAAAATATACAGAAGAGGAACCGCTTGTGTGATGCGGTTCCTCTTTTGTTTGTTTCAAAGCATTATTACAGTCACTTTCTTGCCGAGTTTTTTGAAAAAAGCGATTGCATGATCTGTTCCTTTTGATCTGCCGTCCCAAAACGCGATCGCCTCGTCGGCATATTCTGCGATTTCGCGGTTTCTCTTAATGGGGGCGACTTTGCCGTACAAGTCGTATCGGGGTAAAAATTCAGTGAGAATAAGTCCGTTCTTTTGCGCAAAAAACTTTGCCAATGTATCCACCCCTTTTGCTCCTCCCGAAACTATTTCGGTCGTTGCCTCGGGAATATATTTGTCGATAACAATATCGTCTATATTTCTCGAACCTATTATTGCCAATTTCATTTTAACTCCATATTAAACTTAAATTAAAATTACTTTGATTTTATATTATGCATTTTAACACAAAATGAGTGTAAAGTAAATACAAAATAAATTCAAAGTGAGGTTTATATGGCTATAAAAAGTATGTCAATAAGAATTGAAGAAGAAATGCTTGACAAATTGCACGTGATCGCCGATTATGAGGGTCGCAGTGCCAACGGGCAGATACTCGTGCTTATACGCGATCTTATAGAAAACTACGAAGCAAAGCACGGACAGATAAAAACCGGAAAAAGAGACTGAAAAATCAAAAACGGCGGAGAAAATCTCCGCCGTTCAGCTTTTTATAAACCAATTCAGTGTTTGTCGCAAGAGCAATGCTCACAGCAACCATCGCAAGCAGAATCGAGCTTTTCAGCCTCTTCGATCTTGCCGATGCTTCTGAAATAGTTGGCAAGAGCAGCCTTAACCGCTTCTTCTGCCAACACCGAGCAGTGAACCTTGACCGGCGGAAGTCCGTCGAGAGCCTCGATTACCGCCTTGTTTGTAAGAGCAAGGGCGTCTTCAACCGTTTTGCCTTTGATAAGCTCTGTTGCCATCGAGGATGTGGCGATTGCCGCGCAACATCCGAATGTCTGGAACTTGATGTCTGTTATCGTGTCGTTTTCAATTTTCATATATATCTTCATGATATCGCCGCACTTTGCGTTTCCGACTTCGCCTACGGCGTTTGCGTCTTCGATCACACCGACATTGCGGGGATTCATGAAATGGTCCATGACCTTTTCGCTGTATTCCATTTTTACTCCTTTCGGTTTCAGTTTCAGTTGTATATCGGGGACATCATACGGAGTCTTTCGACAACCTTTTTGACGTTTTCGATCATGTAGTCGATGTCCTCGTCTGTGGTTTCATAGCAGATAGAAAGTCTGAGCGAGCCGTGGCAGATCTCAACGGGAATACCCATAGAGGTGAGAACGTGCGACGGTTCAAGCGATGCCGACGAGCAGGCAGAGCCTGTGGAACCGCAGATGCCTGCGGCGCTGAGAAGAAAGAGCAGAGATTCGCCCTCTATTCCCTTGAAAACAAAGCTTGCGTTGCCGGGAAGTCTGTCTGTGGGATGGCCTGTGAGGTATGTGTCGGGAAGACTTGTGATGCCTTTTATCAGTCTGTCGCGCTTGGCGGCAAGCTCTTTTGCTTCGCCCATTCTGTCGCGGGATATTTCAAGAGCCTTTGCCATACCCATGATGTTGGCAAGACCTTCTGTGCCTGCGCGCTTGCCCTTTTCCTGACCGCCGCCTTCGATGAGGTTCTTGAGTCTTGTGCCTTTTTTGATATAAAGACAGCCGACACCCTTGGGGGCGTGGATCTTGTGACCCGAGAAAGAGAGCATGTCAACCCCCAGCTCCTTCACGTTTACGGGAATGTTACCCACCGCCTGAACGGCATCTGTGAGGAAGGGGATGTTTCTTACCGCTTTAACCGCCTTTACAATGTCAGCAACAGGCTCGATGGTGCCCATTTCGTTGTTGGCAAGCATGACGGTTATAAGGCAGGTGTTGTCGCGGATGGCGGAAACTATGGCATCGGGAGACACCTTTCCGTTTTCGTCAACGTCAACGTATGTCACTTCATATCCCGAGTTTTCGAGCGCCTTAAAGGTGTGAAGCACCGCGTGATGCTCGATCTTTGTGGTTATGATGTGGGGTTTTTCGATCTTGTTGACACGGGCATAAACTGCGGAAGCACCGCGGATGGCCCAGTTGTCAGATTCTGTGCCGCAGCTGGTAAAGAAGATCTCCTCGGGTGCGGCGCCGATGACATCTGCTATTCTGGCTCTTGCACTGTCAAGAGCTTTTTTTGCCTGCTGACCCATGTGGTGGAGGCTCGACGGATTGCCGAAAACTTCGGTGAAATAGGGCAGCATTTCTTCTACCACCTCGGGATAAACCTTTGTGGTGGCGGCATTGTCTGCATAGACAAATCTTTTTTCCATTTGATTTTGCGCTTCTTCCTGTTTTGAAATGATAAATTATTTGTGTGCTTCGATGTACTTTACGGCGTCGCCGATGGTCTTGAACTTAAGGATATCCTCATCGGGAATTTCAAGTCCGAACTTGGTTTCAAATTCCATGATGATCTCAACAAGGTCAAGAGAATCTGCGCCGAGATCTTCCTGAAGATTTGTGTTTTCTGTGATGGTGTTGGGGTCGATCTTAAGGTGTTTTACGAGTATTGCCTTGATCGTTTCGAGCATGAGTTTTTCCTCCGTTATTATATTAGATTGAATGTTTACAATTTAACAATTTATTGTACCCTATATATCAAAGTTTGTCAAGAGCTATTTTGGTAAATATTCTTTGTATCATTTGGATTTTTACCACTATTTTTCACAAAAAACTCTTGCACTTTTTCCTGCAATGGTATACAATCGAAGTGAAAGAAAAAGAGAAAGGAGACGAAAATATATGATGACATACGAACAGATAAGACAAAACGAAAAAATAAAGACCTATATCCTCAGCGCAGACAATTCGCTCAAAGCCATGGGGTATACCGAGCACAACTTTGCCCACGTCACCAAAACCGCCGTCACTGCGGCATACATTCTTACAGGGCTGGGATACGACGAGCACACCGTCGAGCTTGCAAAGATCGCAGGGCTTATGCACGATATAGGAAATCTCGTCAACCGCGTGGACCATTCGCAAAGCGGCGCTATCATGGCTTTCAGAATACTCGACAAGCTTGATTTCGATGCCGCAGACATTGCCGTCATCGTTTCTGCCATCGGGAACCACGACGAAGGCACGGGTGTTGCCGTAAATCCTGCGGCGGCGGCCCTTATTCTTGCCGACAAAAGCGACGTTCGCCGTTCGCGCGTGCGCAACGCGGACTTTACAAAATTTGACATTCACGACAGAGTAAACTATTCCGTCGTAAGCTCGGAGCTTGAGCTTTGCGACAACAACCAGGCAATAAAGCTTACCCTTGAAATTGACACGACCATCAGCCCCGTTATGGATTATTTCGAGATATTCCTCGGCAGAATGTCGATGTGCCGCAGGGCGGCAGAGTCGCTGGGACTGAAATTCAAGCTTGTCATCAACGGACAAAACCTTATTTAACAAAAAATCGGAAAAATTTTTGTCTGACACGAAACTTTTTCGAAAAAATAACGTCAGATAATATACAGGTTTTTACTGTATATTTTCTGTTTTGGGGGGAATGTGTTTTTGAAAAAAATATTGATCCTTATTTTGACGGCGGGCCTTCTCGTTCTGCCATCCTCCTGCACCCGACCCGCGCCCGTGTCGGAAAACGACGGCCCTGTTTTCAAAATAGAGGGCGAGCTTCCCGACATTGGTGAATATTCGGGCAAGGAAACGGTGAAATACCACAAAAATGCCTCTGACGATTTCGTTCCCGACGAAGGCTACGGCGTGCTCGTTCCCTTTTTCGGCAGATCAAAACAGTTTGACGGCGAGTCGTTTGGCGCCGATATCAAAATGACCTATTCGTCCCAGGGCCTTTGCACCCCGGACGGACAGATTGTTCTTCCTCCCATCAACGGATATGTAAGCTACAACGATTATTACGCAGAATTTCCGTATTACCAGATCACACCATACACCGATGAAATGGCGGAGATGATGATGCAGGGCGATTCGGTGATATTACCTGCAGACGGAAGTTTTAAACTTGACCTTTCGGCAGGCTCATGGATATGCGGCGCGGGCGACGGAATAATCTCGGTGCTCGAAAGCGATCCCGAAACCTACCAGTTTCGCGGTCTTGTCTGCTATGATTACAAGGGAAACAAGCTTTTTGAAGTGCCCGGTGTGTGGTCGGCAGGAAGTTTTTCGCACGGGTATTGCAACGTAAACATCGGAGAGGACGAGCAGAACGCCTGCTATATCGACAAGAGTGGCAAGGTAGTCTCGAAAAAGTATCAGAACTGCTCTTATTTCAACGAGCACGGCATCGCTTACGTATCCGAATACAACGGAAAAGCTTATCTCATCGATTCGGATCTCAATCGTATTTCCGATATATACGACACCATCTATTTTTACAGCGACGATTATATCACGGCGCGCGGAATCGGTTTTTCCGACGTTTTCTCGACCGACGGAAAGCTTATTGCATCAATTCCCGTCTCGGGATTTGTCAACGTTTACGGAAGCGGCGATGATATCCTTTACAGTTATTACGACGAAAACGGTGTGGAGGTATACAAAAAATCCGACGGCACGCCCTTTGTCAACGAAAAAGGACAGAGTCCCGAAATTTACACCCCTGTACAAGGGTATTACATGCACAACGACGAAGAAAAAAACGTCCAGTCTCTCTTTGACGCAAAGGGCAAAATAATCGCCGAGCTTCAAAGATGTCAAAGCGTAATTTCGGTGCTTGACGAAGAAAAGCTTATCATCTACACAAGAGGAAGCTATGATTTTGATGATTTCGTCGATGGAAGACCCGTCTATACCGACCCGATAAAAACCATTATATACGATTTTGAAAACAAAAAAGAGGTTGCCGTCTTTGACGGTCAGGGCGGTGTTTACCCCGCAGGGCATGACGAAAGGTACTATATTCTCTCGGTATATGAAGATTATGACTTCGGCGGAGCGACAAAATACTACCTTTTTGACACAAAAACCCAAAGTTTTGTATTGTCCGACTGCCTTATGATCGAATATTACGACGTCGGCGACGGATTTTTTGCCGTGGCAACCGACAGTTTTTGCACCCTTTACGATGCCGAACTTAAAAAAGTTCTGCGTCTTATTAACGAATAAAAACAAGAAAGGAATATGATGATGAAAAGAATTATTTGTTTTGCGCTCGTTTGCATTATGACAGTTTGTGCCTTTTCAGCCTGCACCCAAAAAACCGCCGATAACGTCGGCGAAAGCTTTGTTTTCACAGAAGAAAACTATCCGAAGATGGGCGGCAGCCTTGCAAATCTGCCCCTCGGTGAAGCAATAACCGCAACAGTTCTTGATATCGACCGCGAAAAAGCTTCGTCAATGATAAAATTTGAAGGCTCGACCACAGACAACTATGTGGCTCTTGTCGACGGCACTTTTGATATTCTTCTTGCCTACGAAATGTCGGAAGAAGCAATTGCCTACTGCAAGGAAAAGGGCGTTGAACTTGAAATGACCGCCATCGGTGCCGACGCTCTCGTTTTTATTGCAAGCCTTGAAAACGAAGTGGCATCCCTTTCGCAGGAACAGATAGAAAAAATATACATAGGCGAGATCGAAAACTGGTCGGAAGTCGGCGGAGACGATCATCCCATCATCCCCTATCAGCGCAACAAGGACAGCGGAAGCCAGACTCTCTTTGACAAACTGATCCCCCTGGGCGACAAGCTGATGGATGCCCCCGCCGAAACCCGCATCGGCTCGATGATCGGACTTCTCGAAGCGGTGGCAGACTATGACAACTCGGCAGATGCTCTCGGATACACCGTTTATTACTATCTTTCCAACATGGAGGGCGAAAAACTCAACCGAAGCAAGATACTTGCCGTTGACGGCATTGATCCTTCCAACGAATCGATCGCCTCGGGCGAATATCCTTACGTCAACGATTTTTACGTTGTCATAAGAGCCGACGCCGCACAAGACTCTCCCGAAAGAGTTCTTTACAACTGGATAATTTCCGAGCAGGGCAAAGAGCTTGCAAGAAAAGAAAATTACGTGGTGAAATAAAAAAACGGCTGTGGCAGAAATGCCACAGCCGTTTTTCGTATCAAAAATAAAGCTCGCGTTTTGCATCCTCAAGAAGCTCTCGGATATCAAGCCCCTGCGGACAAATATCCTCGCACGCTCCGCATTTTACACACTCGGAAATTTTTTCGCTCTGTTCTTTCAGTGCGCCCCGCACCTCGCCGCGGGATTTTTTTGCGGCAAGATATTGATTGAACTGTGCAAATATTTCGGGAATGCCGATCTCTTTGGGGCAGACCTGTGTGCAATATTCGCAAGCGGTGCAACCGATCTGCTTTACGCGGCGGATAATATCGCGTGCCGCGTGTGCCGCGGCAAATTCTTTTTCGTCAAAAGGCGCAAACGATGCACCCATGGCGCTGATATTGTCCTGCATCATTTCGCAGTTGCCCATACCCGAGAGCACCATGAAAACCTCGGGAAAGCTTGCGGCATAACGTATGGCAAAGGATGCGTGGCTTCCGCCGTAAACTTTTGCCACCTCCTGCGCCGCTTCATCGGGAAGGTTTGCAAGAGTTCCGCCCTTTACAGGCTCCATAACAATTACCTTTTTGCCGTGTTTTACGGCAACGTCGTAGCACGCCACGCTCTGCACCGTCGGATCGTCCGAGTCAAGATAGTTGAATTGAAGCTGAACCGCCTCGATATCGGGCTGTTCGGAAAGAATGGTGTCAAGAACGTCTGCCGTGTCGTGGAAGGACATGGCGATGTGGCGTATTTTTCCCTGCTCTTTCAACGCTTTTATCTGATTAAAAGCATCACAGTTTTTGTAATGCTCGTAGTTGTGGCGATTGAGCGAATGGAAAAGGTAAAAATCAAAATACGAAACGCCGCACAGTTCGAGCTGACTTTCAAAAAGGGGCAAAATATCCTCACGGGTTTTGAAAAAATTCCCCGAAAGCTTGTTGGCAAGGATAAATTCTTCTCTTTTGTGCCGTGCCGAAAGGCAATCTCGAAGCGAGGTTTCGCTCTGGCCGCCGATATATCCGTGGGCGGTGTCAAAATAGTTAAAGCCCGCATCAAGAAAAGCATCGATCATTTTGCAAAATTCGTCATAGCAAACCTTGCCGTTTTCCATCTTCAACCTCATGCAGCCAAAACCCAGATTTCCCTTTATGGTATCAAAACACATTCGTGTCACCCTCTTTCGTTATATGCTCTTATTATACAGACAAACAGCCCCCGTGTCAAGTCGGCAAAAAATCCGTCCCTTCGCGCGCAAAGGGACGGATTACAAAAGCTAAAAAATCAATATTCGATGTTGTTGATAACAAGGTTTGCTTCTGCGATCTTGTTTTCGAATGCCGCAAATTCCTCATCCGAAGCATCCTGGCGCCAGCACATCATCTGACCTGCGGGACGGATGATGGTGTTGCCATACACCTTGTAATCCTTGGGCATCTCTTTGATACCGCCCGACTTGAAAATGGTGCAGCTCTTGGCGTTCGAGAAGAAATTGCCGCGAACGGTGATGTCGCAAAGAGGGCATCCAAGTCCGTAGATCAAAAGGTGTGCCGAAACGCCCTTGTCGGGACGTGCCGCATATCCCCAGCAGAAACCGGAATTGATGCAAACATTGTTTTCAAAATAGCAATTTACAAAACCTGTGTCGGGAAGATCTCCGCTCGACCAAATTTCGAAGCACTGGGTACAGTTCCACATCTGATTGTTGCGGAAATACATATTTTCCCAGTTGACCTTTACTTCTGTTCCCTGCATAGTAATGGCAACGTCATAAACGTCCGAGAACTTGCAGCGTTCAACAGTTACGTCGTGAGAGTTCGACCAGCATTCAACACCGTTACCGTAACGGGTGGTGGGGTTGGGATATCCGGGCAGACGCGAGCCGCCGATCTCGTGAAATTCACAATCGGAAACGTATGCGCCGCCTGTTACACCGTTGATACCGTGTCCGCCGGTGCCGTTGAATACAATACCGCAGATCTTGATGTGAGTTCTAAACCACATACAGCTGATGTTGCAGGCGATCTTTATATCATCCGAAAGCTCATCGGGAGCCTTGGGAGTGCAGACGTAAAGAAGATTCTTTTCCATATCGGTGTAGAAATCCCATTCTTCTTTAAGATCGTCAAGCGAGAACACCTTGCGGTACTTGATGATACCGGAAACCTTGATAAAGCCTGCGTTGGCGTCGATCTCGGAATGGTTTCCGTCAAACTTCGACGTGTCGTTCATATCAAGCATATAAACGTTGTCGCGGATCTTTTCCCAAACACCTGCGTGGGGGATCTTGTACTGGCTGACAACAGGCTTTTTGCCTTCGCCGTAGGATGTATATGTGGTGGGCTGTTCGGGGCTGATGCCGGGGGCGGGATTGATTCTTCCGTAGAAGGTGTCGCCGCAACGGAATCTGACCTCGTCGCCGCCGACGATGGTAGAATTTACTTTTGAAATGCTTTTCCAGGCTTTTTCGGGCGAAAGACCGTCGTTGCAATCGCATCCGTTTGCCGATACGTAATAAATGCTCATATTAAGCCTCCGTTCTGTTTCCGTGCAAAAACGAAAACACAAGAATTATCGTTGACAAAAACATTTGTCCCAAAATTATTATAAATGTAAAACATCGTTATGTCAATAAAGTTTTTGCTTTTTGTGCAATACGCGAAAAAATTTGTTAAATACGCAAAAAGAAAAATGTTTGCAAGCCCCAAAAATATCTTTTGCGGTTGACAAGACGGCAAAAATGCGGTAGTATATATAATGAAGTAAGATATTTTCAGGGAGAAAAATATGACTGACGAAAAAGTACAAAGAATCAACGAGCTCGCTCGAAAATCAAAAACCGAAGGACTGACCGATGCCGAAAAAGCAGAACAAAAAGCCCTGCGCGACGAATATATCGCCGATTACCGCAAGCAGTTCATAGGTATTATGGATAACACCTACATAAAGACCCCCGACGGCAAAAAGACAAAAGTCACCCGCCGCGAAAATAAATAATTCATGAAAAAGGAGAAAAACCATGCCTATTGTTGATATGCCTCTTGAAAAACTGAAGGAATACAAAGGAATAAACCCAAAACCTTCCGATTTTGAAGAATACTGGGACAACAACATTGCCCTTGCCGACAAGCTCGACACCAATGCACAGATGATCCCTTACGAGTTCAAAAATCCCATTGCCGACTGTTACGATCTTTATTTCACAGGTACCGGCAACGCCAAGGTTCACGCAAAGCTTCTTATCCCCAAGAAGAACAACGGAAAATGCCCCGCTCTTCTTAATTTCCACGGTTACCACGGAAGATCGTCGGATTTTGTTGATTATCTCGGCTACGTTGCCGCAGGCTTTGTTGTGGCGGCTCTTGACTGCCGTGGTCAGGGCGGACTTTCGCAGGAGCTGGGCGAGGGAGTAACAGGCGACTGCATGATCGGACTTTTGCACATGGGCATTGATGCAGGCAAAGAAAACCTGCTCTTCAAGCACGTTTTTCTTGATACCTACCTTCTCTCGAAGATCGTAAAAAATCTCCCTTGCGTTGACAAGACAAGAATCGGCGCCTACGGCGGATCGCAGGGCGGTGCTCTCACGGTTGCCTGCTCGGCGCTCGATCCCGACATAAAAATGCTCTCTCCCGATTATCCTTTCCTTTCGGATTACAAGAGAGTGTGGGAAATGGACCTTGCCAAGGCGGCATACAGCAGTATTTCCGAATATTTCCGTCGCTACGATTCCGAGCACAAGAGAGAAGACGAGATCTTCAATCTCTTCGGATATATCGACGTCCACAATCTCGCCCCCAGAATCAAGGGCAAGATGCTGATGTTCACAGGCCTTATGGACGTGATCTGCCCTCCTTCCACCCAGTTTGCCATCTACAACAACGTGACAAGCGAAAAGAGCCACGTTATTTTCCCCGACTACGGTCACGAGGGAATCCCCTACATGGCGCAGAAAAAATTCGAGTTTATGACCGAACTGCTTTGATTTTCTTTGGGGGTGCGATCACTTGAAAAAAATAGTTGCCGCAGTAACGGTTCTTCCCGTCATCCTTGTGGGCGGAGTGTTCTTTACTGTGGGACAGCTCAGAAAAGCCGAGCTTCCCAAAAACATCGACATTGTCGAAAACGGGCAAAGCGAATATCGCATCGTCCGCCGCGACGGAAGCGAATTTGACGTCACCGCCGCCTGTTCCAACCTTTCGCGTGCAATAAAAAAGCAGACCGGAGTCGAAATAAAAGTTGTAACCGACAAAACCGACCGCTATGATTCTGGTGCCGAGATCCCCTGCGAAATAATCGTGGGAGACACCAACAGAGAAATCGGCTGTAACCACGGAAAATCTTTGCGCCGCGACGATTTTTCGATCTGTATGCACGGCCGCGATCTTGTTATCAGCGCAGGCAGCAACGACGGATACGCCAAGGCTGTAAACCACGTGACAAAAGAGCTTTTGTCCGAAGACGGACTTTCGCTTGCCGAGAATTTCGTTTTCATCGGCGAGGGTGAATACGCTGTCGATTCGCTTACCTTGTGCGGCAAGGACGTTTCGGAATACACGATCGTTTACGAAAACGGTACCGCAAAAAAATATGCCGACCTTTTCGCCGGTACGATTTCCGAAAAAACGGGATATCTTCTTGATGTTTCCGAGAAAGCTACCGACACCGCCATAGTTTTCGGCAGTGGAAGCAACACCGATGCCGCCGCCTTCAGTATATCGGGCAAGGATGGCAAGATCTCGGTTTCCGCCGCAAGCGGCATGGCACTTGAAGCGGCTTGCAACGAGCTTTCAAAAACACTGTTTGAAAAAGAGGAAAAAACATTGAGTATAAATAACATAAACATTGAAGACAAGCTTTCGGCGCCGTCGGAATACACCGCATTCATCTCTAAAAGAGGCGACCTTTCAAACACCTACAACAAGCTGACAAACGACAAAAAGCTCACCGTCGCCTACTTTGGCGGCTCGGTCACTGTGGGACACGCCGCCTCCGACAGATCCAAGTATTCCTGGCGTGCACTTACAACGGCATGGCTTGCCGACAATTTCGCGGACGCCGAAGTTGTCGAGATCAATTCTGCCATCGGTGCTTCGGGATCTCATCTCGGAGCCTTCAGAGTTCAAAAGGATATAATCGCCCACAAGCCCGACCTTCTCTTTATTGAATTTTCGATAAACGACAGCTACAACGGCGAATCCGCCGAATCTGCGGCAGAAAACTACGAATCAATAATCCGTCAGGTAAGACGCGAACTTCCCGAATGTGACATTGTGACAATTTATATCACCGACTCGGGCAGAGCCTCAGCGGGCGGAGATTTTGGCATCAAGACTGCTTACGAAAAGGTGGCGACCGCATACGATATTCCCGCCGTCGACGTGGGCAAGGCGCTTATTACCAAGAAATTCCTTCGCGGAACACAAAGCTCTGACTGGAAAAAATACTTCACCGACATCGTTCATATGAACGACGCGGGCTTTGCCGAATATGCAAAGGTTATTGAAGAATATCTTGCAAACGAGCTTGTTTTTGAAGAAAAGGGCGAAACAAAGGCGCACGCTCTTCCCGAAAAAATGAACGCCAACGCCGACAGAGAATTGCAGTTTATCCTTGCCACAGAGGATATGCTCGAAAACTCCAAGGGCTTCAGCTTTGTTGAAAAAGGCTTTATGGCAGAAACCCCCTATGCAAAATACGACGGATATCTCAAAACAACCGCCGCCGAAAACAGCCTGACCTTCACCTTCACCGGCACCGAGCTTTCGTTGTTTATGTCAAGCTATACCTCGGGCACCGTCACATATGAAGTGGACGGCAAAAAATGGCGCGTCGACCGCAATTCGATGAACAATCCCTTCCCCATCGTCAAAAATCTCGAATACGGCGAGCACACCATAACCATGCAGTTCGGATTCAAGGATTCGACAACGGCAAACATCGGCGCATTCCTTGTGAGATAAAGGAGAATATATTTTGAGAGTAATGGGAGTAGATTTCGGCGAAGCCCGCATGGGGCTTGCCCTTTCCGATCCAACGGGGCTTCTTGCCGGCGGCATCGGCACCTTTAAGGTCACGGGCATCAAAAACGCCGTAGATATAGTCTGCGAAAAAGCAAAGGAAAACGACGTTTCGCTGGTGGTCATCGGTCTGCCCAAAAATATGAACGGCACCGAGGGCGACAGAGCGGCAAGATCACGCAGATTTGCCGCCATGATCGAGGAGGCATCGGGCCTTCCCACCGAGCTTTGCGACGAGCGCCGCACCACGATCCTTGCGGCGGGATATATGTCCGAAACGGGAACTTTCGGCAAAAAGCGAAAAGAGTCGATCGACACCCTTTCGGCACAGATAATCCTTCAAACTTATCTTGACAAGAAGAAAAACATGGGTTTTTGATAAAAAAATCGCAATTTTCTTAAAAAATTTTCAAATTCCCTTGACAAGCAGGTGGGGTTTGGTGTATAATGCGGTATATCGGCAAAATGTGCAATTGCGCAAATCTCGGGGGGCAAGCTTCCCAGTGTTCGGGTGAAAGCCTTGCGGTTTCGGCAAAAATCTCCCCGTTGCGCTCCTTTTGCGGCTTTTTCCGCCGCCACATCCCGACTTAAACAAGATCATTATTCAGAAAGGCAGGTGCGAAAGCATGGTTAGAACATATCAGCCCAAGAAGCTCCAGAGAAAGAAAGAGCACGGCTTCAGAAAGCGTATGAAAACCTCCAACGGCAGAAAGGTTCTGAAGAGAAGACGCCTTAAGGGCAGAGCAAGACTCACATACTGATTCTTGTTTGTTCGCCGCGCCGTACAAGCTTGTTTTTAAAACAGTTGCAAAACAGGGTGCCCCATGTCGGCGTTTTTCGTCGATTCCCGTGAGCACCCTTTTTTGCTGAATGTTTTGGAAAGAGAGAAACGAGGGCAAATGAGAAAACTTATTCTTCCGTTAAAAGAAAATCATCTGTTTTCAAAGACCTACGCCAGGGGCAAAAGCGAAGTTTCAAAGCTTTGCGCAGTTTATATCATGCGCAATTTCAAGCGCAACCCCGACGGCAGTCCCATGAAAACAAAACTCGGCATCACCGTTAACCGCAAGCTTGGAAAAGCCTGCAAAAGAAACCGCGTCAAACGGCTGATACGAGAGGCGTACCGCGAGAATTACGAATATATCAAGGACGGGTATATCATGATAATCGCCGCCCGCGCCGCAGCTTTTGCGCCCCACATCAAGGCGCAGGATATGTCAAGGGCATTTAAAAAAATAGTCTCGAAAGACGACTTTTTCAACATTCCGAAAAAGCCGCAGAAAAAGAACTGACAGCATTTTTAGTCTTGGGCTGTCGCATTTTTATCTATGAAAAGAATTTGTATCGCCTGTATCGGATTTTACAGGAAAAATCTTTCGAAGCTGAAAGGCAAGCCGTCGTGCAAATACTATCCGACCTGCTCGGAATACGCAATGACCGCTTTTGAAAAACACGGTTTTTTCAAGGGCTTGTTTCTTTCGGTATGGAGACTTTTGCGGTGCAACCCCTGGAGCCGCGGCGGCATTGATTACGTCCCCGGCACCGACGATTACTACCGCATAAAATTTGAGTCCGCAAAAAAAGAAACCAAACAACCAAACGACGAAAACAACTGATTCACCTTATAGGAGTGATTTGAAATGAAAAAAAGCATAAGCTCAATGCTCAAAAAAAGCTCGGCTCTTCTCGCGCTGATCTTTGTTCTGACATCGGCTTTCTCGTTCTGCGTTTTTGCAGAGCCCGAAAATGAAGCCGAAGAGCCTGCCGCAGTGACCGAAGCCGAAGAAATGGCAGAGGAAGCCGAATCCGAAACAGAAGCAGAAACAGAAACAGAAACGGAAACAGAAGAAAAGGCAGAAGAAGCAGAACCCGCAGCAAAGACAGAAGATAAAGCCGAAGAAAAAGCAGACGCCGAAACAGAGGAAAAGAGCGAAACAGAATCTGCAAAAATCCCCGTAACCATCGCAGGCGGCGGAGTAAAGATCTTTTCCGACATCCTCGGCTTTTTCACAAAGTACCTCGGATATATCGCAGGTATCCTTGTGTTTGCACTCATCGTCAAGATAATCCTCTTCCCGCTGTCGATCAAACAGCAGAAAAACTCGCAGAAGATGGCAAAGCTTGCTCCCAAGCAGGAAGCTATCCGCAAAAAGTACGCAGGTCGCAACGACAGAGCCACCCAGATGAAGATGAACGAAGAGATCCAGCGCCTTTACGCTGAAGAAAAGTTCAATCCCATGGGCGGATGTCTGCCTATGCTTTTGCAGCTTCCCATCATCCTTCTTCTTTACACCACAATCAACTCTCCCCTCACGTCCATGTCCAAGACTGCCGACTATTATGTCGAAATGGACGAAATCAAGGAAATAATCGAGCAGAACGTTGAAGATTACGGCTACGCTCCCGAAACAAAAAAGATCAATATTACCCAGGCAAAGGCTCTTTCGCTTATTGCCAACGCAACCTATGACTTTGACGACCTTTCTGACGTCGATGAAGACGAAAAGATCGTGAGCGTTTCGAAAGAACAGGAGGAAAGCGTAGGAAAACTTCGCAGATACTACAAATCGTTCAACGCGGGCCCCATCAATCTCATGGAAACTCCCCGTCCCAGCCATTTGCTCGACTGGATAATCCCCCTTCTCACATTCCTCTCGTCCTTCTTCTCGACAAAGCTCATCAGAAAGTTCACCTACAATCCCAACGGTGCGCAGGCTGATGCTTCGATGAAGCTTATGGACTGGACAATGCCTCTTATGATCCTCTGGTTCAGCTTCCAGGTTCCTGCCCTCATCGGCGTTTACTGGATCTTCCAGAACATCATCTCGATCGGCCAGCAGTTTGCTCTCAGCAAGCTCTTCCCCGTAAAGGCACCCACCCCTGAAGAGATCCGCGAAGCAGAACTTCTTATGCGCGGCAAAAAATCGTCCAAGCGCGACGATGACGACGAGCGTAGCGAAAGAAAGCAGTCGGCTCCCGCCATCGGAAAGGCCCCCATCAAGAAAAAGAAGTCCAACTCTCCCTTCATCTATGCAAAGAAGGGCATCGACGACAAATATCTTGCAAAGGTCAAGGCAAAGGGCGTTGTTCCTAAGGCAAAAATGAAACCCTGAGCAAAGTCCGCAACAAACAGATTTTTTTAAAAACCTGCGCAAACAGGCAGGAAAAAGGAGAAATTATTTTATGGAAATCATCGTATCGGCAAAAACGATCGACGCCGCAGTTGCACTTGGTGCAGAAAAGCTCGGCAGAGACGTTTCGTCTGTAACATATACAGTGCTTGAAGAACCCAAAAAAGGTCTTTTCGGAATCGGTGCAGCAGACGCAAAGGTTAAGGTTTGTGCAAAGGACACCGCAGAAGACCTTACCCTCAACTTCCTCAACACCCTCATCCGCAACATGGGCATCGACGCAGAAGCAAAGATCGTTGACGTAAGCGAAAGCATCCCCGAGGGCAAGACCCTTGTGGAAAAGAACATCTCGGTCGAGATCTCGGCAGGCGCAGATGCAGACGGCAGAGGCCTTGGCATCATCATCGGCCATCACGGCGAAGTTCTTGATTCTATCCAGTATCTTGCAAACCTTGCCGCAAGCAAGTTCCCCAAGGACGAAAACGGCCATCAGTATATCAAGGTATCCATCGATGCCGAAAACTACCGTGCAAAGCGCGAAGAAAAGCTCAAGGAGCTTGCTCGCCGCATGGCAAACAAGGCTCTCAACTACCGCCGCAACATGACTCTCGAGCCCATGGCGGCATACGAGCGCCGCATCATCCACTCGGAGATCCAGAACATCCGCGGTGTTCACACCTACTCCATCGGTGCCGAAAGCGACAGACGCGTTGTCATCGCATACGGCGACGAAGAAGCAGAAGACTGATTGTTAAAAAAACACAACGGGGCGTCGGCAAAAAGCTGACGCCCCGTTTTTTGTGTGCAAATATAAAAACCGGAACGCTTTTTTAAAACGTCCCGGGTGTTTTTTGTCTTAATACTCTTTGTAGAAAACCGAATCGGAATCTGCCACGAGAAGCACGCATTTTTTGCCGTAAAGCATTTTTGCGGGGATTTCCCACGGCACTCCGTGGTAGTAAAGGTCGGCAACAAGCTTTTCGTCGGCAAAAATCTGCGCCACGTCGCACTCTTCGTTTATCGTCACAAAACCGTAGGGGGACGAAACACAAAGCTCGTATTGACGCATTCTCGGATTTTTGCAGGCAACAAACTCTTCGGAATATTCGGGGACAAAATCAAGAGTCGTCTCTTTTACGGTAAGCACCGCATCGGGTTTGTCGGCACCGCCTGCGATATCGCAGAACTTTTCGCCGTCAAACAGCTTTGCGCGGTAAGAATTTCCCGTGACGTTGTATATAACGCCGTCCTTTTCATAAAGGTCGCAGTTGTCTCCGATATATATCTTTCCCGAAAGTCTGCGCATATAAAGCGCCTTTTCAAAAGGAAGCACGACTATGCGGATATTTTTGTATTCGTGTATCTCCTCACCCGATACAAGCTCAAAACTGTTTCCGTCAAACGAAAACTTTGCGGCAATTCCGTCGGGAGCGACGAAAAAGTAGGTGTCGCCCTGCTTGCAAACAAGCTGGCAGGTGGCGTAATCAAGACGATTGCCCGAAAGATCGATGCCAAAGGGCAGAATAAAGCTCTTTTCTCCTGCAATATCAATGGCAGGGAAGGTAACGGACGGCGCTTCAAAAACAACGTCCGAAACGTCCTTGAGACGTGCCATTCTCTGATGGTGGTTTACAAAGACAAATCCGCCCTTTCCATCTGTTCGCATACCGTATCGCAACATTTCGTTATCGTGTCTTACGGGCGATTCCACTGCGCTTACAAACTCCATCGGCGCAAGAATATCGCCAAAATCCTGCACGAAAAGATGCAGAAGATTAAGAAGTCTGTACTGTCCGCGAACCTGTCCGTATTCCGAAAGGCAGGTCTGAAAATCATAATTCAATATCGGATAATCGTTGGGATATCCCGAAGCCTTCGATTCCTGCATGGTCGAATATTTGCCCAAGGGATTTGTTCCGCCGTGGTACATATAGTATCCGATCAGATTGTTGCCGCACCCAAGCTTTGTCAGCGACATGGCATAAATATCCATCGGGTGAATGATCGATCTTCTGTGGTAAGAGATCTGTATTCCCGCCCCCAGCTCGCATGTGGCAAAGGGATAATGACTGTAATCCATTCTTTTGGGAGATTCGGCGCTTTTCAGCAAAATATCGTTTCCGATGGAGGTGTCGTTTCTTTCGGCAAGAAAGAAATAGTGAACGCACGGCTCGAGCTGTTCGAGATGATCCTCCCACGGAGCCTCGCAATATCCTCCGAAAACGGGCAAAACCTCGTCCTGCGGAATTTCGGTGCCGTAATCGTTTTGCCAACCGGTAACCGTGTAATAGGGCACTTTAAAACCACATTCGATCGCCATGTTTTTAAGGGTGAGAAGATGTTGCGCGTTTCTGGGAAGCTCGTTTTCAAGCTGGATACCGATTATATTTCCGCCGTCGCCGAAAAGAAGTCCGCGTATCTGCTCGTAAATCTTTTCGTACCATTCGCGGCAGACGGCAAGATATCCGTCGTTGTTCTCGCGCAGGCCAAAACCTTTTTTGCAAAGCCAATCGGGAAAACCGCCGTTTCGACATTCGCCGTGACACCACGGACCAATGCGCAAAAACACGTTGAGAGAAGCTTTCTTGCATTCTTCAACAAAAGCGCGGATGTCGCAATTGCCAGAAAAATCGTATTCTCCCTCGGTCTCCACGTGATGTATCATGAAAAGGTAGGTGGAAACGACAGTTATTCCGCCCGCCTTCATTTTTTCAAGCTCGTCACGCCAAAGCGCGCGGTCACAGCGCGAAAAATGAAATTCGCCCATAACCCCGATAAAAGGCTTGCCGTCGCAGGTGAAATATTTGTTGTTGGTATAAAGAAAGGTGCCGTCAGGTGAGCTTGCACCCATTTTCAGATGGTTTTCCATAAGTTGCGCGGGGACGTATTTTTCAAAGCGGTAGGTCATATTATCCCTCCTCGGCTGACGATTGTAAAATTTTACCCGTTAAGCTTGAATTTAAGGCTGATGTCGGCGGCTTTTATGGTGTGGGTGAGAGCACCGATAGAGATGATGTCCACCCCTGTTTTTGCAACTTCGTAAAGGTTGCGTCTGTCCATATTGCCCGATGCTTCAAGGAGTGCTCTGCCCGAAACTATCTTTACACATTCCGCCATCTGCTCGTTGGTCATGTTGTCGAGCATGATAATGTCGGCACCTGCCTCCAGCGCTTCATTGAGCTGGTCAAAGGTTTCGACCTCCACCTCTATCTTCAGGGTGTGAGGAATAAATTTTCTTGCGTTTGTCACAGCCGCCGTGATGCTGCCTGCCGCGGCGATGTGGTTGTCCTTTATCAAAACTCCGTCGGCAAGGTTATATCTGTGGTTTGTGCCGCCGCCAATGCGCACGGCGTATTTTTCAAGAGCGCGCATACCCGGGGTGGTCTTTCGGGTGTCGGCAATCTTCGCCTTGGTACCCTTTACCATTTCAACACATTCGGCGGTTCTTTGTGCCACCCCCGAAAGTCTTTGCATAATATTAAGAGCACATCTTTCTGCCGTGAGCATACTGCGCGCGTTTCCGTCCACCTCGGCAATGACGTCGCCGATTTTCACCTTGTCGCCGTCGCAAAAATACGCTTTGAAGCAAACGTTTTGGTCAATTTTGTGAAAAACCCTTTCCGCCACGTCGATGCCGCAAATAACAGTGTCCTGCTTTGCAATAAATCTGCCGTGGGCGGTGGTGTTTTCGGGTATTGTCGAAAGTGTCGTTATATCGCCCGAGCCGATATCCTCCTCAAGGGCAAGCTCGATTATTTTGTCTATCTGGGTGTTGTATATCTGCATAATCTATCTCCTCAAATCATTCTGTGATATGATGCGAGCCAAGGCTTTCCCGACGGGAAAGAGCGGCGTTTACAATATCAAGCGCCGTGTTTATTCCGCTGAAAAGCGCATAGCCTGCGCGGTTTTCAAAATTGACGTCGCAGTATTTTTCATAAAGCTCCGAAAGCTCGTTTTTTGCCGCAAGAAGGTTTTCGATCTTTCTTTCGGCGCCCACCTTTTCGGTCATAACGGCTTTTATTTTTTGCATATCCGCAAAGATCTCGGACTTTTCAACCGTAATGGAATATGCCGTTTTTTCGCCAAGCTCTGCTTTGTCGGGGATTTTTCTCGGATTGCGGTTGATATATTCGGCGGCACGTTTTGCAAAAACCACACATTCAAGGGTGGAGTTTGATGCCAGGCGGTTTGCGCCATGAACTCCCGTGCACGCGGCTTCGCCGCAAACAAAAAGCCCCTCAACCTTCGTTTTTGCATCAAGATCCGTTACCACGCCACCCATCAGATAATGCTGTGTGGGATGGACGGGAATAAGATCGTTCGGTGGGAAAATGCCGTTTTCGTGGCACTTTGCCGTGATGGTGGGAAAACTTTTTTCAAAAAATTCTTTTGTCATCACCGAGGTGTCAAGATATACCCTGTCATCACCGATCCGTCGCATTTCTGCAAGGATGGCACGGGTAACTATGTCACGCGGGGCAAGATCTTTTTGCGGATGCTGTCCGGGAAAACTCATAAAGCTTTCGCCGTTTTTGTTTTTCAAAATCGCACCTTCACCGCGCACGGCTTCCGAGATCAGAAAAACTCTCTCTCCCTCTGCGTGTATGGCAAAGGCAGTGGGGTGAAACTGCACAAATTCCATATCCGCAAGCTCGCATCCTGCACGCTTGCAGGCGGCAATACCTTCGCCCGTGTTGCCCTCGGGGGTGGTGGAATAGCGGTAAAGCTGGCCGGCACCGCCTGTGGCAACCACAATATTTGCGCATCTTACAACAAAATCAGAAACGCCGTCGTTTATAACGGCACCGCAAACACCGCGCTCGTCGGTAAGTATGTCAACGCAGGCGTGATTCCAGAAAACCGTTATGTTTTTTCGCGCCATAACAGAGTTTCCCAAAGCTTTTGTTATCTCGCGGCCTGTGGCATCGCCGCCGCAATGGAGAATGCGCCTTTTTCCGTGGCCGCCTTCTCTTGTCAGCTTCAGCTTGCCGTCATCGTCCATATCAAAATGCACGCCGTAATCAATAAGCTTTCGTACACTTTCGGGTCCGCCCTTCACCATAACGCGCACTGCTTGTTCGTTGCAATGGGAAGCGCCTGCGCAAAGGGTGTCGGCAATGTGCTCTTCAAAACTGTCATCGGCGCCGAGAACACAGCACATTCCGCCCTGGGCAAGAAAAGACGAACCGTCCTCGAGCCTGCCCTTTACAAAAACCGCAACCTTGTATCGCTCGTCGAGTTCAAGAGCGGCAAAAAGGCCTGCCATACCGCCGCCGATAACGGCGACGTCAAAGACCTGCTCGGTGTTTGATTTTTGATTGTCGTATAGAGAATTGTTGAAAATATATCTTCTTTTTTCCATTTATTTTCCGTTTGCCGCAGCTTCCAGCATTCTTTCGAGCGGAAGACGGGCGGCGCTCATTTCATCTTCGGTCATACAAACTTCGTTTTTCAGATTTTCGAGGGTGTCCAGCAGATCGCAAAGAGTTGTTTTTTTCATATCTGCACACACAAGACAGGGGGACATCAAGTAAAATTTCTTTTGAGGCATCTCGTAGCTCAATCGATCGACTATTGCTTTTTCGGTACAAACGATAAATTCACCCGCGTCCGAGCTTCGGCAAAAATCAAGAATTCCCGATGTGCTTCCGATAAAGTCACATTGCGAAAGAAGATCGGCACGACATTCGGGATGGATAGCAACAAGAGCATCGGGATGCTCGCTCTTTGCCTTTTGCAATTCCTCGGGCGTGACATCGTGGTGGATGGGACAACATCCGTCCATAAAATAAAACTTCTTTTCGGGCAAATGCTTTTGCACGTAAGAACCGAGGTTTCTGTCGGGGATGAAAATAATCTCTTCGTTGGGAAGAGTCGATACCACCTTAAGAGCATTTGACGAGGTCACGCATATGTCACAAACAGCTTTCGTGGCGGCGGTGGAGTTGATATAACAAACAACAGCGGCTTTTGGATGTTGCTTTTTCATTTCAAGAATTTTTTCGGGCGTAATCATATCGGCCATCAGACATCCTGCATCTCGACGGGGGATGAAAACGCGCTTTTCGGGGTTCATGATCTTGGCGCTGTCGGCCATAAAGCTGACGCCGCAAAAAATGATGATATTCTTGTCGGACGAGCGTGCGATCTTTGCAAGCTCAAAACTGTCGCCGCAATGATCGGCAACAAGCTGGATCGGAAGATCCTGATAATAATGGGCGAGAACAAGGGCGCCCTTTTCCTTTTTCAGCTTTTCAATTTTTTCTGATATTTCGCTGATAGAAAGATTTTTCATTCTGGCAGATTCCTTTTTTGTATTGCAGATTGACAAATTTTTGATAAATTCGGTGTAAAAGTATAAATTTATGCATTATACATTAGTATATATTATATCACAACCCCCCCGAAAAAGCAAGGGTTTCGGGGCAAAAACAGATTAAATATAAGTTATCTGCGTTTTTATCGAATTATCAATGGCAAAAAGCAACCGACCGCCCGAAAATCAGGCGGTCGGATATTCATATCTTTTTGGTATGTAATCATTTATTAAAATCAAAAGTTGTATAAAAAGGCTTTTCTCTTTCTGAAACAACAAAGTGTGGAAAACCCGAGCGAGTGCAAAATCTCTTCTGCTTGGTCAAAAGCGATGCATGCATTTTCTGCAAAGTGTGCATCCGATCCGATGGTAAGAAGAGAACCCCCCAAATCATGGTATATTGATAGGATTTTTGCATCGGGCATAAAAAATCCTTTGCAAAAAGAGTTGTTGGACGTATTAAGTTCGAGCGCTTTGTCGCGGCGTATAACAGTTTTAAGTATTTCGCGGATGATCTCCTCGTGCTTCATAAAGTCATATCCGATTTTATACTTTCCGTTCACGTATCTCTCGGGGCAGTTCAGATGTGCAAGAATGTCATAATCACACTGATTTGCTGTGTTTAGAAGATCATCAAAATATTTGACAACAAACCTTTCAAGTTCCTCTGACGACAAGGTCGAAAAATCAAACATGGAATAGGGGCCTTTTATCTCTTCGGTGATGACAGTGTGCACAGATCCGATAACAACGTCAAAATCAAACCTGCCAATCATTTTTTCGGCAACATCTTTGTACCAAATACCTTCGCCTACTTCGATACCGCGCAAAATTTCGATCTTGTCTTTATATTTTTCTGCAGCCTCTGTCGCTTTTTTAAATGAAGAAACTATCGGCGCATCAATGTCTTCGCCCGAATCTTTTGCATCCATATTAAAATGGTCTGTTATAGCAAAAACACTTGTCCCTTTGTTTATCTGGGCTTTGCACAGATCGTCGATATCACACGAACAATCAGGCGAAGAATCTGTGTGTGTATGCATATCGGCAACAAATTTTTTTGTTTTCAAACTCTTGCAATCAAAATTCATCAAATTGCCACCTTTTTTATATGATTCTAAATATTTTGGCGCTCACGCAGTCAGATCGCATGGTTTTGCATCAAGAAATGCCACAAGCTTTTCGGGATCCAGCAAAAGCTGACATCCGCGCACACCTGCGCTGACGGTTATCTGATCGAATATAAGACACGTTTCGTCGATAAATGTCGGAAACTTTTTCTTCATGCCAACGGGCGAGCATCCGCCGCGAATATACCCGGTTATGCCAAGCAATTCTTTCACCGGCAAAAGCTCAACTCGTTTGTCGCCTGCCGCCTGAGCCGCCTTTTTCAGATCGATCTCGCACGAAACAGGAATGCAAAAAACAAGAATACCCTGTTTTTCTCCGCGGGCAACAATAGTTTTAAACATCATATCGGGATCCATAGAAAGTTGATGTGCAATGTGCATGCCCGAAAGGTCGTTTTCATCAACCTCATATTCGAGTGCTCGGTATTCGATCTGCGCGCTCTCAAGCAAGCGCATGGCGTTTGTTTTGTTTTTCATTTCTTTTCCTACTTTTTTAATATGTTATCCAACAAGAAGCATAAAGCTTGCAAGTATTATTACAAAGCCAAAGTTAAATGCCGAAAAAAGTCCAACGTAATAAAGTCCCTCGGTCGGGTTGCTCTTTATATATTCCCTGAAGGTTATAAGGCTTGCCAGCGATGCAATAAGAGTACCCGCGCCGCCTATATTCACGCCGAGCAAAAGCTCGCGGTAATTCTCTGTAAATTGCGACAAAAGCACGGCAGACGGAACATTGCTGATGACCTGACAGGATAAGATCGAAAAGATCATGGTATTCTTTTCGAGAAGCGAAGAGAAAAATTGACGCACCGCCGGGATACGCGCCATGTTGCCTGCAAAAACAAAGAAGGCGGCAAAGGTTCCAAGCAGGCCGTAGTCAACCTGCAAAAGCGCCTTGCGGTCGGAAAACAAAAGGCAAAGGGGGATTATCACAAGTCCTACCTGATACGGGACAAAACGGAAGACTATAACTATCGAAAGTGCAAACAGGACAAGATAGAACGGGGTCTTTTTCCTATCAATTTGATATGGTTCTCCCGAAAATTCCAACGGTTCGGGTCTTATAAGAAAGCAACAGAAAGTTATAAGTATAATGGAAACCACAAAAGGCGGCAGCATTATCGTCATAAATTCGCCCGTAGGGATATTGAACTTGGTGTACAGAAATAAATTCTGCGGATTTCCGAAGGGGGTGAGCATTCCGCCAAGATTTGCCGCAATGTTTTGCATAATAAACGTCAGCGCCATGTATTTTTCTTTGCCGGTAGTGGTCAATATCATGTAGCCAAGCGGCAAAAAAGTGAGAAGCGCCATGTCGTTGGCGATGAACATCGAGCCGATAAAAGTGATGTAAACAAGTGCAATAACGGCTCGACGGGCGTTTTTAAACCTTTTAACAATGCCCTGCGCAAGAATGTAGAAGAAATTTACGTTTTTCAAAGCGCAAACCACGGCAAGCACGCAAAAAAGGCAGGTCAGCGTTTTAAAATCGAAATACGACAGGTACTCACTGTCAGGCGGTATGATAAAAGACGTTACGATCGCCGCCAGCAGGGCAATGAGAAAGACAGTGTTCTTTTTTGCAAAATCCGCAATATGTCGCATAAGTATTTGTCCCTTTAATATGTTGATGTGTTGAATGCTTATTCCTACTATATAACTATGTTTTTCAGTGCGTTTCTGATCTCATCTTCGGACGCACCGACAGATCCCTGCACCATTGCGTCCGATCCGCCGCCGCGGGCAGAAAATTTTTCGACGATAGTAGCAAGAATCATCTTTGCACTGATCTTTTCGGAAGCAATAATAAAGTTGTACGAGTTCTTGCCGGTCTTGTCAAAGACAGCGCACCAGCCGCGCTTTTGTGCAACAGCGTTGGCAATCACTCTCATGCCCCCCGCGCCCAACTGCTCGTCAAACATTAGATATCCTTCGTCAGACGACGGCACACCTTCGGCTATGGCAAGGCAATATTTCTTTGTAACCGCAGTGATCGCAGAAGAAAGCCGCGATAGCTCTGCCTGCAGATTTTTTACCGAGTCGGTAATGCTTTCTGTATTTGTCGAAAGCAAAGCGTTGAGATTTTTGGTTATATCGTGCTTTTCGGCGTAATCTTTAAGCGCATCGCTTCCGCAGACGGCGTGAAGTCGGGTGCCTCCCTTGTAGCGGTAAAAATCAACTATCTTAATTACGCCGATCTCGCCCGTGCGCGCAACATGCGGTGCACAACAAGCGCAAACATCATATTTGCCGATGGTGACGATTCGTACATCCTGCGCAAGATCGAGCTTGCTTCGGTATTCAAGGGCTTCAAGCGTTTTCGAATCAGGGTAATTTGCTATGATTTCGATATTTCTGTATATTGCGGCGTTTGCGGCATCCTCGATAACGCGTATGTCGAGTGCCGAAAGTTCGCCGTCATAGTCCATTGTCATATCGTTTTTTCCAAGGTGAAAGCCAACGTTTGTATAACCGAACGTCTTGCACACAAGTCCTGACACAATGTGCTCGCCCGAGTGATGCTGCATGTTGCGGTATCGGTGGGCAAAATCTATTCTTCCAAAGACTTTTTCGCCTACCTGCAAAGGTTCAGGCAGGATGTGTGTGATGATGCCATCTTTTATTTCTACCTTTGTGGTAGGAATACCTTCGATCGTGCCCAAGTCACACGATTGTCCACCCTCTTCGGGGAAAAACAATGTTTTATCAAGCACAATCGAAAAGCCGTTATTTGTTTTTTCGCAGGACAAAACCGATGCTTCAAACTCTGTTGCGTAAGCATCGGCGTCGTAAAGTTTTATTGTTTTTTTGATACTGTTCATACCGGATTGGAATTGAAATGCAGATTAAACCGCAGGTTTACCTTTCTTGAATTGTGATAGATACTGTATGCAAAAAGGAGTGTTGCAAAGAACACCGCAAAATTGCTGACACCCTGTATCAACTCTACCTTCTGCGCCATTCTTTCAAGATAGCCGCCTGTGAGGGTGTTGTTTATATATCCATAGTGGAAGTACGCCTTAAGATACGGGCAAACGTACGATATCGCCGAAAGAATTGCCACAAGAGACGCACAAACGGTTGGAAACGCCGCCGAAATGCCATCTCCCGTCGAAAGATTATAAAGCTTTGCGGCGCGTTTTGACGACAAAGCCACGAGAAGAACGAACAAAATCATCTCGCAAACGATAAGGGCGGCTCCGATAACAAACGCCTCGCCTGTCTCGACAATTCTAATCCTACTGACATTGTATGTTTCATATCCCATGATCCTGTTTACGCCTGCGTCTGTTATCGCACGGAAAACAAGAGTGACAACCGAAATCAGCATCAGCGGAATGCCAACGGCAACGGGTGCCGTCCTTTTACCGCCAAGGCAAAGAAACGCCGCAAATATAAGGGCATAGCACAGAATATCGGGAAGAATGTTTACCGAATCAGGCGCAAAATCAATCGTCAGAAAAGCCGCAATGATCGATATTATAAAAAACCTTCTGAATCTGCGGCTGATAACGAGCGTCTCGTTGCTCGTCACGTTTTGATCGTAGATCTCACGCAGACCATCACAAAAAGCGCGGTCGCCTGCAAGGCCTTTGAAAAATCTGTGGTTTACAACAATGTAATAGATGCCGAGGATCAACACGATAACAGTGAAAAACACCACCGCATACTGCTTGTAATCCGCAATGGTGACCACCGGATCGATGTGGTATGAAAGATCGCTTTGCGACGGTCTTGCAAGCTCGAATGCTTCGGGCACAAACGCCAGCGCATTCTTTACTATCATAAAGATCACGGTGTATTTGCTGACAGTGTTTATCTGCGAAAGATGCTTGTCTCCGCCGTGAAGATTGCAGACATATTCAATGCCGCCGTAAAGGGATGTGCACAGACCGATCATCATGATTATTTCAATGACGGCATAGATGAAGGTGAGGGGAAGAAAACCGTCTTTCCACGATCCCGCCGCATAAACCCAGAAAAACAACTTTGAAAGATAGACGGCAATAAGGCGGTTGGATATCTGACGTGCGGCAAAAAATCTGCCTTCAACGTCCGACAGCTTATAAAGCCCCGAGCTTATCAGAATGCAACCGATAAAATCCGGAAATATATCGAAAAGATTGATGCAGGGATTGAAGAAAAACAGAAGACCTGCAAATATCATCCGAAAGCCCATCGAAGTCCTACCTTTCTTATATGATTATTTTCCCGACCTTGTTGCTTTAAAGGTCTGTTTTTGATTTTTGCTCTTTTTCGTGTTGTTGCTAATGGTCTTTTTTGCCCATTCTTTTTTGTCCTTTTTGAATTTCTTGTTCTTTTCAAGAAATTCGTTGTATTTCTTTTCTTCCTTTTCAAGCATTTCGTCTGTGACGATCATCATGTAGCAACCAACAAGAATGAAAAGGTTGAAAAGCATGAGAAGGATCTGATAGATGCCCAGCGGCGCCATCATAATCTCTGCGCCGGGAATAATGGCGGCACAAATATGTGCAACGTAGAAAATACAAATGGCAACGGCGCCGAATCTTGCGCGGCCGACCGCCTTTGTATATCCGACCTTTTGCGAAATATTGCGGATAGCCATGTAAAGCAAGAGATGAAAAACAAGAAGTCCGCTGTGATACAGAATATTTTCAACCGTAATAAAATACGGCTCGGAAATAAATCCCATATTGCTTCCCGTCACCTGAGAAAGCCACAGCATTGCGCCAAGCGCCGACTCGAGAAACATATATATAGAAGCGTATTTCGCATATTTGAAGGAAGGCTCCTGATTCTGAAGCTTGTCGAGGGCAAGGTACATGACAAAAAATCCTACTATTTCAATAGGAACCATTTTCAGAAGCAACAAGGTCATATATCCGACCAGAAATAATCCGAATCCCATTACGTTAAACTCCGTTTTTAAATCTCGAAAATCCGAGCGTTATTGTATGATTTGGTTCGGGCGGCGTCTGCCGCCCCTCCAAAACGCTGTTTTTTAATTCTTTAGTCGTCAGACTCTTTGAGTCCGCAGCACTTCTTGTACTTTTTGCCGCTTCCGCAGGGGCAGGGATCGTTTCTGCCGATTCTTTTTGTTATTCTCACGGGTTCTCTTGTTGCCTGGGGCTTTGCCGCCGAGCCGTAAACGCTTGATGCCGGCACCTTGTTCTGCTGAACTGCGGTGACGTTTCCCGACTCTGCCTGCTTTGCGCCGACAATTGTCTTTGAAATATCAAGTCTTTCGACCTGCGAAACGGGAACCACAGCAAGCATTCTCTTTGCCGTCTCTTCACGGATGTTGGCAACCATTTCGTCAAACATCTGCGAGCCTTCGCGGTGGTATGCATCAATAGGCTTTACCTGACCGTAAGCGCGAAGACCGATGCTTCCGCGCAGATCGTCCATTGCCGAAATGTGTTCGACCCACGACTGGTCAACCGCGCGCAAAAGAACGGCGCGTTCGACATCGCGAAGTTTTCCGTCGGGGAAGAGTTCTTCCTTCGATTCATAAAGCTTTCTTGCACGCTCGATAAGGATGTCTTCAATGTCCTCGCGGGTGATGCGGTCGAAATCTTCTCTTGTATATCTGAAATCT
>JAFYUZ010000034.1 GCA_017549365.1 Clostridia bacterium | reverse complement strand
AGTTCCTGTGTCGGTGGGTATCTCGCACACCTTTTCCGAAACGGTTCCGGGAACATTCACCCTGCCTGTGGACGACCGTGCAAAAAACGTCATGTCCGAAAGCATTTTTCCCGAAACAGAGCCTGTGTCGGTGTCGACGTGTACTTTCATGGCGTCGCAATCCAAAAGCTTCACAGAGCCTGTGTCGGAGGTTATCTTGATGCTGTCGTAGGCGATGGAGTTTTTTAAAGTGATGCTTCCCGTGTCGGTGTCGATCTGCGCGTCAAGAAATTCGCAGTTTTCAACCCTCACCTTTCCCGTATCGCTTTCGGCATAAAGCCTGTTTCTGATCATCGCGTCCGAAACGGTGATGCTGCCGGTGTCGCTTTCGATATATATATCCTCGGTGGGATATCCGCTGATGCTGATACTTCCCGTGTCGGTGTTGACGTTTATGCTTTTTGTGACCGAACAGCCGATGACAACTTTTCCCGTGTCGGTCTCGATATCCACATTTTCAAAAGAAAAGTCGTCGAAAAGCTCAATACCGCTTGTGTCGCCCACAACAGACAGATCCTTGTAGGCTTTTTCGGGAAGATACACGGTTGTACTTGATCTTCCGAAATTGAAAGAAAAGATGTATTGATACCATTTTTTGGGATCCTGCGAAAAAATAAGGGTGTCTTTTTGCACCTTTGCCGAATATTTGTTGCTTTCGGGGGAGGTGCAGACTATTTTGCATTCACCGTTTTCCGACGGTAAAAACGAAATTTTGCCGCCGTCGGGAACTCTTATTCTGATGTTTGAGAAATTTTCTTCAATGGTGAACTCTTTTTCGACAAACTGCGACGTGCCGAGCTTTGAAAAATCAAAGCCTGCGGCGATGAACGATGATATAATAAGTATCAGCCCCACGGCGATGAGCACCAAAGAAATTATGGTTGCTTTTTTCATGCTTTTTCCCCCTTTCGGTCGAAGGCGGTTCGCACAAGTGCAGGGATTTTTTTGCATTGTGCAATCAAAAATTTTGTCAGCTTAAAGAGCAGCGCAAACAGAATGACGCAGCACCCTGCGCAGAAAAGCGAAGCACCTGCAATAAACACCGCGCCGATATAGTTTGCCGCTGTTACATAACCTGCTATCATGCAGATGCCTGCCACAGCGCCTGCGCCAAGGCTTGCGCATGCGGCATACATAGAAACGATTACCGATACAGCCGAGGCGACAAGTGATACAACCACAGATGCCGCGGCGATCAGAAGCGGTAGCCACACGGGAGCGCCCAGAATGATAAGAACAATGTGCCACGCCTTCAGCTTGCGAAAAGGCGAGCTTTCTTTTTCACTTTCTTTTTCGTTTGGGTTTTGGTTTTCAACTGTGGGATTTTCCGAAAGGATCTTTTCTGCCGCGTCCTCCACGCTTCCCACAGCGTCAACGGCGTCTTCTTCTGTCATTCCTTCTTCTATGCGGTCGTCGATCATCTCGGCGTAGTAATCAGTGTATCCTTTGATATCTGCAGGCGAAAGCGCCGAAAGCTTTTGTTGCAAAGCAGCGAGATATTCACTCTTTGTCATCCGAAAAATCCTCCCTTGTCACAAATTTGTAGATAGAAAGCATTTCTTCCCACTCTTTTTTAAATTCCTCAATTCTTGCAAGGCCGTCTTTTGTGATGCTGTAGTATTTTCTAAGTCTTCCGTTGTGCTCTGCCGAGCGGACGGTCAACAGCCCCGAGGTTTCAAGACGGCGCAGAATAGGGTAGAGGGTGGATTCCGAAATGTCCATATATGGTTTTACGTCCTTTATTATCCGATAGCCGTAGGAATCCTCGTTTTTTATCGCCGCAAGAATGCAGACGTCGAGAAGCCCTTTTTTCATCTGAATGTCCATGCAATACCCCCTTACACATAATACTATATAACGCATAGTATGTTTTGTCAAGTACTTTTGACAAAAAAATCCCGACTTTTATGGAAAAGTCGGGAAAGGTTTATGATTCAAGCTGTTTTGAAAGGAACACCGCCGCGGTCTGGATCAGCTTTATTTCGGTTTCGTCGGGAATATGCTCGCCCTCGTCGGGGAGCACGCTGATGACCGAGCCGATGATGTCGCCCTCCGAAAGAATGGGCATACAGACTGATGCAAAAATGCGCTCGTTGCCGTCAATGGCAGGCTTTTTGCCCCCCTGCGACACGGTGTAAAGACTGCGCGATTCCATTATCTCTTCGATCTCGTGGGCAATCTTTTTTTCATAGGCGTCTTTTTTGGAAACACCCGCAAAGGCAACCACGGTGTCGCGGTCGGTGATAATTATGGGTATTTCGCCGGTCTTGTAAAGTGTTTCGGCGTATTGAGACGCAAAGTTCAAAAGCTCGCCGATGGGCGAATATTTCTTAAAGATCACCTCGCCGTCGCGGTCGGTGAAAATCTCGAGCGGGTCGCCCTCGCGTATTCTCATGGTTCTTCTTATTTCTTTGGGTATAACTACTCGTCCGAGGTCGTCAATACGGCGGACTATACCTGTTGCTTTCATATATAAAAATCTCCTTTTTTCATTTGGGTACAAGGCTATTTTGTACATGGCAAGGGATTTTTATGTAAGGAAAAAGGTGGATTTTTAAACTGCAAGAATTTAACTTTTTTGTAATTCCGATAAAGAGGTGAGCAGTGTTAAGTTACAATTAAAATGATATCGCTTTTTAAAGGCAAAATCTACGTCTGTGCAATTTGAATTGACGCCAAACAAAAAACAAACACCCGATGCGGAAACACCTCTGTATCGGGTGTTTTACCGCCTGTTTTTGCACAAAATATGAACAAAAGGAGCATTTTGGCTGAATAATCAATAATTTATTACACATTTTCAAAAGTCAATATTCACTTTCGATAATTTTGTGTATTTTCACAAATATTCTGTTTTTAACTGTAAAAGAAAAAGCAACCTGAAATCAATCAGATTGCCTTTTGATTTTAAGTGAGCGGAGTTATAATATGTATTGAGCTCTTGGTTTAAGCAAGCAGCTTTTTACAGCACAGACGTCAAAATGATGCCTAAAACAAACACACCTATGCCCACAACAGTGGGGAACAAAATGCCAAATTTAAATTCGGGTTTCCAATTAAGCTTTTTGCAGTTGGAATTATACTGTATGCAGTATGCAACGTATCTGATCGGAGTAAGAATAACGCCGACAAATACAGTCAAAATCAACTGCACCACCATCATGCCCAGTTTTCCACCCAAATCTACGTCATAGGTTTTATGACCGTCTTTGTACGTGGTTTCTATCACATAGTCATAATTGAAAATATTTTTGATGCCGTGTTTACGAACAGAAATAACAGAGGGAATGGAGATAACAAGCGCTCCTGCGACGGCAAGAAGTGGAGTGATTTTTAATCCTACGGTGATGAGGAGCCATCCGACACAGCAGAAAATAATGATCTTCCAAATCTCTCTGAGACCGTGGCTCATTTTTTCGAGGGCTTCGTTTTCTGTGACATTCAATTCTTGGTTGATGTTTTTTTCGGACATAATGATTTTCTCCTTTGTTAGTATTTTTTTGTTCTGTCTGTCTAATATTAGAATACCATAGTATTTTTAATTTGTCAAGTGTTTTGAGATAATAGTATTGTAAAATTTATCTCGGAGGGCTTTTTATGTTAAACAAAAGAATATATGAATTAAGAAGTTCTTTCGGGTGGACACAGGTTCAATTAGCCCGAAAGTTAAATATAACCAAGCAAACCGTATCAAATTGGGAAAACGACAATATTCAACCATCTGTTGAAATGTTGGTTAATCTGTCAAAGATTTTTAATGTATCCACAGATTATTTGTTGGGGTTAACACCGACCAATTCAATAAGCGTCGACGGTCTTCCTGTGGGTTTTATATCTCATATCGTTCAGATTATCGAAGATTATAAGAACAAATAAAAAGATGAGCAGAATTAGTGTTCTGCTCCCTTTTTTTATTGTAGCATTACGCCGTGTTATTGTTGCCGAAAAAACTTCCGCCTATCTGAGTTAGTATGCGTAAAATTAGGGGATTTATACTTGATATTTACTTTTTCAAAACCGCGTGGTATAATGAATTTAACGAAGTTTAGTTGGTCGAATTGCATTGTAGCTAAATTTACCTGCGGTCAGCTGATTGTGTTGCTTTGCGGCAACAAAAAACATAAAGGCGGTGAAAAAATGAAACGTAACAAAAACGCCCTTGCCGTAAACATTCCTGCCGACGGGCTGTTTCTTGCCATCGAGCACAATGCAGGGGGAGATCTTTCACGCGAAAACAGTGTGCGTATCATAAAAGAATACGTAGATAAATATCTTGATGCAAAACCCGACGTTGTGCTTTTGAACGTCTGTTATCGCAGAGCGCTCACCCCGTCGGAGGTTTTTGACAGTTTTCTTTACAATATCGAAACCGACGATGACGGCTTTGCCGTGAGAGGGCCGGACGGCAAGACGAAAAAAACGCCAAACAGTACGGCGGGTTGTGTTTCAAAATATTTTACCACCTTTTTTAACTGTGCATCGGTTCTTTTGAAAAACGGGGTGGATATTTACGCCGTTCTTACCGAATATATCAGGCAAAAGGGAAGCCGTGTTTTTTTGTCGCTTCGTATGAACGACGGGCATCATCCCGACGATCCTGCCATAAATTCAAGCTTTGCCCTCAAGGACGGCAGCAAGCACACCATTCTTCACGACGGCGTACAACTCGACTATTCGCAAAAAGCGGTCAGAAACTACTTTTATCAATACATAAAAGAGCTGCTCGAAAACTACACCTTCGACGGCATCGAGCTCGATTGGCTTCGTTTTCCGACTTTGCTTCCCAAAGAAAAAAGGGGAGATCTTGAAATCTTAAACGGTTATATGCGCTCTGTCCGCGCGCTTATTGACAGCTACAACAAGGATATCTCGCTTGCCGTGCGCGTTTTGCCCGACCCTAAAGAGGTGCTTGGAAACGGCACAGACGTTTGCATATGGATTGCCGACGGATGTGTGGATATGGTTACCATCGAAAATTTTTACACCCCCGCAAACTTTGAAATGCCGGTGGCACAATGGCGAAAAAACATTGCGGAAAAAAACACCGCCAACCACCCGTACAAGCTTTTTTGCGGCACCGATTGGGGTGTTTCGTGCGTTTACAAATACAGTATTGCCATGACCCCCGCCCTTGTCCGCGGTTTTGCAAGCGAATGTATATCAAGGGGGGCAGACGGAGTTTATCTTTTCAATTTCTTCGAAGAAAACGGCACAAGCTCGTTTGAATTTGTTGCCGACGGCCAAAAGGCGTATCTCAAAAACTGCTTTGCCGAGCGTATAAAGGCGGCAAGAGAAAACGAAAGCCTGCCGAGAAGAACAGTGCACATGGGGCTTTCGAACGACAGATATCCCATATCTCTTTCGCCGTGCGAGAGCTATGAATTTTCGTACACGGCAAAAAAACCTTTTGGCAATTGCAGACTTATTGTGGGCAGCGATGCCAAAGGGGCGCTTTCGGTGAGTATAAACGGCATTCTGCACGATGGCGCAAAGCAAAAGGTTTACGACGGCTTCGGCTACGTTCCCGAAAACGAGATAGGCACAAAGGGCGAGTTTATTTATGCCACCACCCAGGCGGCACCGTGCGTTTTTGCCTTTGCCGTGTCCGACGGGGTGGTTTCTTCAAAGGAAATGCGGATATCCATAAAAAACGTGTCGGCAGAAACAGCAAAAATATTGTGGATAGAGATCGAAAATATATAAGTTTCAAAACCGAAAAGGACGGAGTGGTTGGCACTCCGTTCTTTTTTTTCGGGAAAACACCCCTGTTTTTTGCACAAAATATGAACAAAAGGGGCATTTTGGCCGAATAATCAATAATTTATTACACATTTTCACTCCTTATTATGAACTCATTGTGATTTTTTTTGGCAAAAAGCTTGAAAAATGAAAATTTGCGTGATATACTTAACATGGATTATAATCCATATAGTATACGCTAAAATTGGGGTATTGTCCCCATTGGGTATACGGATTTTAACATAAACATCAAATCGCATTATTCCGGCTTAAAGAATCATACATTCATAATGGTATTTTTGCCCGATGGAAATAATTGATCTTTGTTTTTTGCGGTGAAAAATCCGCAAAAAAGCGAAAGATCTGTCTTTCAGAAAGAAGGGATCCCGTTTGAAGGAAAAAAAGAACAAGGAAAAAGACCTTAAAAGGTTGAAGCGCAGTGAGCTGATAGAGGTTATTTATCAGATGAAAAAGAACGAGCAGTCGCTGTCCGAACGCGTAAGCTCTCTTGAAAGCGCTCTCAACGACAAAAAGATCAAGGCTGAAAAAGCAGGCTCTATTGCCGAGGCGGCTCTGCTTATCACAGATATTTTCAACACGGCGCAGGAGGCGGCGGATATTTATCTTGACGAGGTGCGTGCAAGATATCCTCTGCCCGACGAAGACCGCAGAAAGCCTGTTCCTGTGAAAACGCAAAAACCGAAAAAGAATATAAGAAAGATCAAAAAGATAACCATTACCCTGGGATATGGCACAAATGACCGAAAATGCGGCAAAAAACGTTGCGGCATCTTTAAGATTTTCGATCTTTTTTCGGGCTTTGGCAAAAATGCAAAAAACAAAAAGCCCGATCAGCTGAAAAAGGGGTGACGCATAAAAATGGGTGACGCGCAAAACGGCGAAAAAAAGTCCGCGATGGGTGACACTTCGGATTTGTGCGAAAAAAGAGAAGACATCGGCGTACCGTCCATCGAGGCGGTGGAAACCGAACGAAAACGCCTGCGCCGCGGCAAATATTATCGCCGTGCTCTGCGCGGAACTCTTTCGGTGCTGGTGGTGGTGGCGGCAATTGCCGTTCTTGTTACCACTCTGTTTTTGCCGATCTTGCAGATATCGGGCGACAGTATGTCGCCAACTCTTGAACACGATGAGATCGTGGTGCTTTTCAAGACCAACAGCCTTAAAAGAGGCGATCTTGTGGCGTTTTATTATCAGGGCAAGATCCTGTTAAAAAGAGTTATTGCTCTTCCCGAGGAAACCGTTGTTATCGACGGCAAGGGCAACGTGTATGTAAACGAGCAGATGCTCGAAGAACCGTACGTCCTTGAAAAATCCCTTGGTGATTGCGATCTGCAATTTCCGTACGTTGTCCCTGCGGCAAGCTATTTTGTCCTGGGCGATCAGCGCACAAACTCTGTTGACAGCCGAAACTCTGTTATCGGCACCATCAAAATAGAAGATATAATAGGAAAGATCTTTGTCAGGGTCTGGCCTATGTCTCGCATCGGTTTTGTAAACTAAAAAACCGATGAGTGCAGATCTTTTCGGAAAGGAGGGGAGATATTGCACGATACTTTGAGCGAAAGTCTGCAAAAATTGCAGAATGATAAAAGACGGTTTTTCCGTCTGACCACCTTTTGGCTGGTCTTTTCGGTTATCGTTTCGCTCTGGGTCTTTTGGGTTCTGCGACGTCCCGGCATAACGCTTGTCGGAGACGCCGATTGCAGAATAGAAGAACACACGCATTCGGAAGAATGTATGATAAAAACTCTTGTGTGCGAAGAAGAAAGCACCGATCAAGAGCATATACATGACGAAACCTGCTACATAAACGAGCAGTTGTGCGAAAAGCCCGAGCACGTCCACACCATCGGATGTTATTCTGACGAAAGCGCCGACGTGGAAAGCAGGCTTGACTGGCAGGAAATGTTCGACGGCTTTGTCACGGGCGATCTCCCCGAAGATCTGCTTGCCGTGGCGCGGTCGCAGATCGGATATTCCGAAAGCGAGCAAAACTTTGTTGTGGATGACGACGGCGTTCGCCGCGGCTACACCCGATATGGCGAATGGTACGGAATCCCGTACAGCGACTGGTCGGCGCTGTTCGTTTCGTTCTGCCTTAATTATTCGGGCTTTGACGACGCACAGCTTTTCAACACCGGCGCGGATACCATGATGCTTGCGTGGGAGGATGCGGGCAGGCTTTCTTATCCCGAAGATTACAGTCCGCAGCTTGGCGATCTTGTATTTTTCGCAGATAACACTGTGGGCATCGTTTCCGCAATTTACGGACACACTTTGCAGGTGATTATGGGCGATGTCGAAAACACCGTGGCGGTTTTGGAAACAACAGACACCGACGAGCTGATAAACGGCTTTGGTCTGATACGCGGTTCTCCCGAGGAAACCGAAGAAACCGAAGAAACCGAGGAAACCGAAGAAACCGAGCAATCCGAAGAACCCGAAGAATTTGAAGAACCCGAAGAAATAACCGAAAACATAGACGAAGAACAACCCGAAGACACGGGTCAAGCCGAAGACACGGGTCAACCCGAAGACACAGGTCAACCCGATGACACGGGTCAGCCCGAAGATACGGGTCAACCCGAAGACACGGGTCAGCCCGAAGACACAGGCGAACCCGAAGATACGGGCGAACCCGAAGACACGGGTCAACCCGAAGATACGGGTCAGCCCGAAGACACGGGCGAACCCGAAGACACGGGTCAACCCGAAGATACGGGTCAACCCGAAGACACGGACGAACCCGATGACACGGGTCAGCCCGATGACACAGGTCAGCCCGAAGACACGGGTCAGACTGATGACACGGGTCAACCCGATGACACGGGTCAACCCGAAGACACGGGTCAACCCGAAGCTTGTGCGGTACCAAATGTTGCGGCGCAGGGACGCTTTGATCCCATCGACGGCAGTTTCCACTGGGCAATAACGGCGGATATTCCGTACATCGCCGAAGGTGGCGGCATATCGCTTGCGGTGAATATGCACCTTGCTGATACCGACCGAAACGAGCTTGCAATGCCACCCCCGTTTTTCACCCGTTTCACAAACGTTACCATTGATACGGCAGACGGAATGACCCACCTTGCAAAACCGCCCGACGAGGCAGGGGAGGATACCTGCTTTGTATACCTTTCGGAGGAAACGCAAAACGGCTTTATCCTGCACATCGGCACGCTCTGCACCTGCGGTGAGGGCGCGTGCACCACGCGGATTTCCGATTCGCAATATTGCACGAGCGCAAAAATAGGCATGGATGCGGTGTTGCAGCTGCATTTTGCCCGCGACGGACACGATCTGATAAGCGATCCTGCCGCAAGAAACTTTTCGGTGGTGACGCAGGTTGACCTTACAGAACAGCTTGGCGCAAAAGCCCACGGCGAAACCGAAACAGTAACCGAAACGGAAACAGAAACAGAAACAGAAACAGTAACCGAAACCGAAACCGAAGAGCCCGAACAGGGCGGCGAAAATTTTGAAAACGTTTCGGCATCAACATCAGTTTCGGTTGCCATCCCCGATATTTTCAGATTTTCCGTTACTCCTCCCGATGGGCAGAGCGGCGACGGCGCAACAGCCACGATTTCGATAAACGAAAGCCACATCGCCCTGCGTTCTGACAAACCCTTTGTGCTGACGGTTGACACCGACGGACTTTTGTACCTTGCAGGCTCACTGCGTATGACGGCAAAGAACGCCGACGGCACCCACCGTTCGCTTACCGCGGGCGATGACTACGTTTTCTCGTTCGATGCGGAAAAACACACGATAAAAATCGAGATTCCCGATCCTCAAAGCTCGTCTTTTGACATGGATTTCTCTCTTGTGTCACAGACCGATACCACCGAGGAAACCGATCACGAAATCGTTGCATCCTGCGAGCTTTTTGAAAAAGAAATAGTCTGCACCGACAGTGTGACAATGCCCGCATCTTTGTCAGACGGGCAAACACCGCACGAATATTCGGTAAGCGTTGTGCTGACCGAAGATCACAGCGGCACAAACGCTCCCATTTCGGGTGCGCTGTTCGGACTTTTTGCGGGAAACGGCGATCTTGTGGTTTCGGCATACACCGATGACGACGGAAAAGCGTATCTTTCGAACCGTATGATAAAGCCCCACAGCCTTTATTACATAAAGCAGATAAGCTCGGTCAGCGGATACCGCGCCGACAAAACCGCACACTATATTGTTTTCTGCGACACCTCGCAGGAAAACTGCGACGTCTGCTTTGGTATGATCGGCGGGGCAATATCGTCCCATCGCATTGCACAAAACGATGAGGTTTGCATTGATATGGTCAACCAATATCTCGGAACATACAGACTTCCTGCCACGGGAGGCGGCGGAACGTCGGGCTATTATAACGCCGGCATTTCGCTTATCCTTCTTTCGGCCCTTTTGGGCTTTGTGCGCAGGCGGCAAAGAAAGAGAGAAGGTGGGCCGTAGTGACAAAGTTTTTTTCATCACGGTGATGAAATTTTCCCAATAAGCGATCCATTTTTTGAAAAATTATAAAATTTTAGAAAGGAACAAGAACATGAAAAAGATTATCTCTGTTCTCCTCACCCTCGTGATGCTGTTTGCCATCACATCTGTCTGCGTATGTGCAGATGAAACAACCATGACCACCCTTTCCGTTGCAGATGCGCGCACCTACGAAGCATATCAGATCTTCGTCGGCGACGTAGAAGGCAAGACCCTTTCCAACGTTAAGTGGGGCGCCAACGGCACAGGTGTTGCAGACACTCCCGTTGACGAAGCAACCCTTGCTCTTCTTGCAGGTCTTACCAACACCGACATCTCGGACGAAAGCAAGCTTGCGGTTATCGAAAGCCTCGTTAACCTCAACACCGCCGCTGTCGGCACAGTATCCAAGGAAGCTCCTCTCAGCGTTGCCACAGGTTACTACCTTATGAAGGACGTTTCCGACAACCTCGGAGAAGGCCAGGAACTCAGCGCATTCGTTGTTAAAGTTGTGGGCGATGTTGTTATCACTCCCAAGGTAGGCGAAGTTACCTCGAAAAAGAAGATTAAGGACGTAAACGACTCTCTTGACGATCCCACAGTTGTAAAGGCATGGCAGGATTCTGCCGACTATGACATCGGCGACGAGATCCCCTATCTTCTCGAAGGTGTAGTTACCGAAAAGTATGCCGCATACGACGAATACTACTTCTGCTTCCACGATACTCTTTCCAAGGGTCTTGATTTTAAGGCAGAGTCGGTTCACGTTTTCGTAGACGGCGTTGAAATCACCGAAGGCTTCGAGCTTATCAAGGCGAATGGCGACAAGTACATCAAGTTTGAATTTGAAAACCTCAAGAACATCCCCGAAGTAAAGGCAGGCTCTGTTATCACCGCCGAATACCTCGCAGTTCTTAACACAGATGCAATCATCGGATCGCTTGGCAACCCCAACGTTATGTACCTTGAATATTCCAACGATCCCAACGGCGACGGCCACGGCGAAACTCCCGAGGACAAGGTTACAGTATTTACATACAAGCTTGTTGTAAATAAGGTAGACGGCGAATCGGGCGAAGCTCTTAAGGGCGCAGGCTTTACACTTTACAAGAAGGATGCAGTGGCAGGCTTTGTGGCTGTTGGTCCCGAAGTAAGTGGCGAAGATCTTTCCACCTTCACATGGACAGGTCTTGACGACGGTATCTACAAGCTTTCCGAAACCACAACCCCCGCAGGCTACAACACCATGGCAGATATCGAATTTACCGTAACCGCAGACCACGAGATCGAATCTGCAGATCCAAAGCTTACATCTCTTTCGGGTAACCTTGCCACAGGCGAGCTTACAAGCGGTACCATCACAAAGGATATTGAAAACAACAAGGGAACCGTTCTTCCCGAAACAGGTGCAGAGGGCACCATCGCCTTCATCACCATCGGTGCGATTCTTGCTGCAATCGCAGTTGTATTCCTTATCACACGCAAGAAGATGTCTGTTTACGAAGACTGATTGAGCGTATAAAAAACAAATTTTAACCTTGCGGCGGATGATTTTCCGTCATCCGCCGCAGCTTTTTTAAAAAGCAGTGGAGAAATGCCTATGAAACGAGACAAATTCGGAATCGTTCTGGTTTTGATGCTGTTCATAGGTGTCTGTGTGCTGCTTTACCCATCGGTAAGCCAGTATTGGAACTCGCGCACCCAGACCAAAGCGGTCGAAAACTACCAGGATATTTTGGATTCCATAAAAAAAGAGGATTACGGAGCATTTTTTGAAAGAGCCGAAGGATACAACGCCGACCTTTTTGCTCTTGACGATCCCTTGTACGATTTTCGCGAGCTCGACGGATATTTTGATATCCTCGACGTCAGCGGCACGGGAGTTATGGGATATATCACCATTCCAAAGCTCGGAGTAGAGTTGCCCATGTACCACGGCACATCGTCGGAAGTCCTTAATATCGCCTGCGGCCACCTTCAGGGATCTTCTTTTCCCGTGGGGGGCGAAAACACCCACGCGGTGCTTTCGGCGCACAGAGGTCTGCCCCATGCAAGGCTTTTTACCGACCTTGACAAAATGGAGGTGGGGGATACCTTCACCATCACCATTCTTGACCGCACGGTTACCTATCAGGTCGACCGCATCACCGTTATCAAACCCGAAAAAAACGACGACGTAAGAATAATAAAGGGCGAAGATCATTGCACACTCTTGACCTGCACCCCCTACGGCATCAATTCGCACAGGTTGCTTGTGCGCGGCACTCGCATTGAAAACGCCGCACCGATTCTTCACGTTACGTCCAACGCCTACAAGATAGATTCGCTGGTGGCAACCCCCTTTGTTGCCGCACCCATGCTGCTCGTTCTTCTTGTTTATCTCATGATAAAATATCGCGACAAGGGCAGCAAACCTCTAATTTCGAAGGAGGAGGAAGATGAATGGCTAAAAGAATAACTGCGTTTGCGCTTGCTTTTTTGTGCCTGTGCTTTTGCTTTGTACCGCAAAAAGTGTCGGCGCTGACCTTGCAGGATGCAAAAGAACCGCTTTCGCTGTCGCAAGGATGCACCCTGACGGCGGTTTATTCCCACGGAAAAAAGACTTTCCCAAATCTTAATATTTCGCTTTATCACGTTGCCACCCTCTCGCAGGATCTTAAATATTCCTACACCGAGGATTTCGAGATCTGCGCGATTCCGCTCAATGACATTCGCTCGCAAAGCGAATGGGACGCCGTGCGCACAACGCTTGAGGCGTATATCATCGCCTACGATATGACCCCTGCCGCCGTCGGAAAAACCGATAGTCGCGGAGAAATATTCTTTAAAGACCTCGAGCCGGGGCTGTATTTCATCCCGTCGCTCACATTTTCAAGCGGAAAAAACCGCTATTCCTTCTCCCGCGCACTTGTCAGCCTGCCGGGAGTTGACCCTGTTGACAAAAGCTGGGAATACACGGTAAGCACTTCCCCCAAGACCGACATGACCTTTTATCCCCCCAACACTCCGCCGCCTCCACCCGATAATCCTCCGCCAAATGTGCCGCCAAAGGATATCGAATACAAGGTGCTGAAGCTGTGGAAGGATATTGACGAAAACACCGTTCGCCCAAAAAACATTGAAATAGATATTATCCGCAACGGCGTTGTGGCAGAAAAAGTTTTCCTTTCGGACGAAAACAACTGGAGCTACAGCTGGAAAAGCAAGGACGACGGAAGCGTGTGGTCTGTGATCGAGCGAAATATCCCCGACGGATATATCATGACGGTGGAAAAACGCACAACAACCTTTATCGTGACCAACACGAAAAATCCTCCGCCACCCGACAATCCGCCACCACCCGACAATCCGCCACCACCCGACAATCCTCCACCACCCGACAATCCACCACCGCCGGATAATCCACCACCGGATAATCCACCACCGGATAATCCACCACCGGATAATCCACCACCGGATAATCCACCACCCGACAATCCACCACCACCCGACAATCCACCACCCGACAATCCACCACCACCCGACAATCCACCGCCCCACATTCCCAAAACGGGCGACACCATGAACGTTAGCCTTTATATCTTTCTGATATGCCTTTCGGGAGTGATGCTTGTGATACTCGGACTTTGCGGAAAGAGGAGAACCGAATGAAAATAAAAGGTTTTCGCGCGGTGTGTATTGTGGCAGGCTGTGTGCTTATTGCGGCATCCCTTGTTTTTCTCGTTTTGTGGCAAAGCTCTATGAGCATTTCTTCAAAACATTCAAAACAGGATGCGCACACCATCCGCGCTCTCATTCCCGAACCGCAGGATATTGCTCTTGAGGAAAGATATGACAACACCATGGCTTCTCTTCCGATAGACGGGGTTGATTACGTCGGTCTTATCGAGTTTCCCGCCCATTCTTCCGATCTTCCCGTAAGGGCAGAATGGAACGAACGTCTGCCTGCCCCTTGCAGATTTGACGGAAGCATCTACGACGGCAGTCTTATCATCGGCGCCACGTCGCAAAAGGGACAATATGATTTTTTCCGCAACATCTCGGCGCACGATGCCGTGTTTTTCACCGATATGACGGGCGGTCGCTTCTCTTTTGAGGTAAGCGACATACTCTATCGCAACAACGCCTCGGAAAACACGCTTGCAAGCGAGAACGCGGATCTGACAATTTTTATCAAGAATCTTTACGCACCAAATGAATATATTATTGTTCACTGCGTTTTGAAATAATAAGATCACAATGATCTTTATACCTTTAGGAGGGTATAGAATGAAAACAAAACTCAAAGGCACAGCGGCGCTTTTTTTGGCAGCACTTCTTGCCGCGTGTCAGCTTTCTGTCATCGCTTTTGCGGCAGATACGGGCGATCCCGAGGTGGACGCCGTAATTGCCAAGCTTGAAGCGATCGACACTCTGCAAGCCGTCAGAGACAAAAAGAATTCGTACACGGCATCGGGCCATTACGACAAGTCTACCACCAACACAACGGTAATAAACAGACATCTCAAGGCACGCCAGAACTACGATGCCTACGCCACCCCCATGCTTGCCGAAAGAGCGGCGGCACAGATGGCGTACGATGCCCTTTCGGACGAGCAAAAGGCAATGATCGCCCCCGAGCTTGTTCAAAAGCTTGCAGGCGAGCTTCCCACTCTTTTCAGACAGGAGACCTATGCCATCACCCCTGCCACCGATGAATACACCCTGGAGGCTGTAAAGGGCGGACTTGGTTACGGCTACGAAGTTGCCAACTACATGGTATCAAGCGAGATTCCCCAGACCTTTGTTTTGGTGGATACCACGGGTGATGAAACCTCCTGGACACCAAACGGACTTTATTCTCCCGGAGAAAGCAATTACGAGGTTGCATATTGCAGCGACGTTATGACTCCCCTTAACTACACCACCGACTACAAGAGAGTAAATCTTGAGGACAACGGATATTACGGCAAAAATTCGGCAGGTCACATCCGTGCCATCCTTCAGATCGCGTATCCTTTTGTCACCATCGACGAAATGAAGGCAAATCTTAAGGCAGGCGGACTTGATCCCGAACTTGTGGACGATCTTAACCGCGCCGACCTTATTTCTGCCGTGCAGTCGGCAATCTGGACATACGCCAACGTGGACGACAACAACGGCGAGCCCATGCAGTATTTTGCCACCATAAACGTGGCGAAAAACACAGGCATCTATTTCTATCCCATGCACGATTACACCAACGAGATAGTAGAATGGCTGCCCGGTACGCGTACAAGAACCTTTGACCCCGACCCCGAGTACAGAGTTAATACTCTTTCGTACTATCTTTGCAACCTTGAACCTGTGGAAGCAAAAGAGGGCGAGATCATTATTTCCGACATCGAGGTGACCCGCGCCGACCTTATCCCCGAAAACGACGGCTCGTACAACGTGGGAATGTATGTTCAGCTTAACCACAAAGCCGACGAGGACGACGATCTTAAAATCACCATCACCAGCACCGACGCCGAAGGCAACGTCACAGGTCACAGTGACCAGCCTGTTGCCGCAGGTGTTTCCGAGCTTCAGATGACGGTAAACGCCCAGGTGGGCAATACCATAAAAGTTGAGCTTACCGGTACCCAGCACATCGACAAGGGCGCATATTTCTATGAGCCCCGCGGCGGACGTTCTGCATCGCAGAGCCTTGTTGGTGTGGGCGAGGGCGAAACACGCATTGGCGCACGCGAAGAATTTATCTTTACCGAAGAAGCGGGCGAAATGGGTCTTCGTATATACAAGACGGCAGGCGGCACAGGCGCCCCCCTTTCGGACATTCCCTTTGTGGTCTACAAGGTCGAGCCCGAAGAGGGCGAGGTGCTTGAAGAGATCCCATCTATCGGCGAGATCCAGCGCTTTGCCGTGGAAGAAAACGTTGTTGCCCGTCTTTTGACAGACACCACGGGTTACGCCTCCACCGCACTTGAAAAGGGCATATATCTCGTTGTCGAAGAGCACAACCCCGAAAAGGTTATTGCCCCTGTCGATCCTTTCTATATCACCATCCCCATGAACCAAAAGGTGGAAAAGGATGACGGCACCATTGTTATACAAGAGACCAACGTGGTTTCGGTGTACCCCAAAAATCAGCCCCCCGAACCTCCCGAAGAGCCGCCTGTTGTTCCTCCGCCACCCGACAGAGTAAAGGGACATTTTGACATTGTAAAATACGACGAATACGACAGAACCCTGCTTCTTGAGGGTGCAAAATTTGCTGTGTACAGAGCGGCATCAGCCACCGACACAGATGCCGAGATCATCACCTGCGGCGGAAGAGAATATGCCGTTGTCCCCGTTGTTGTAAACGACGAGCGCCTTGTGCTTGTGACCGATGAAAACGGCAAGGCTTCTTCTCCCGATCTTGCCTGCGGAATCTACTACCTTGTGGAAATTTCCGCACCCGCGGGATATAACAAGCTTGACGAGGCAGTTTCGGTGATGGTGCTTTCGGATGCAACAAGCACGGTTGCCACCGCCGAGATCCCCAACCGCCGCGGAACCATCCTTCCCGAAACGGGCGCCGAGGGCACCAAGTGGATGATGACGATCGGCATGATCCTGATCTTCGGTTCTGCCATCGTCCTTGTGGCAAGAAAACTTATGAGTGTTTACGAATGATCTGATTTTTTATAAAAAAGTACTACCCGAAAAAGAGGTTTCTCTTCTTCGGGTAGTTTTTTTCAAAAAGTGCTATTTCGACTGTGTTGCGCGGTATCGTAAGGGGGAGATGCCCGTGTGCTTTTTGAATATTCGGCTGAAATAGTTCTGGGTCTGCATGCCGATGATCTCGCTTATCTGCAAAACCGAAAGGTCGGTGTTTTCAAGCAGTTCTTTTGCCCTTTGTATCTTTATGTTCAAAATATATCTTGCGGGGCTTGTGCCCATGTGCTCTTTGAAAAGGTGGGAAAAGCGGCTTTCGCTGAGATTGCAGATCTCGGCGTATTGTGCAATGGGAATGTTTTTTGAATAGTCGGTGTACATATATCTGCAGGTCTGCTCGATCAGCTTTTTTGAGTGAAGAGCGGTGTTTTCCTGAAGATATGTCATTTTGCGCGAGATCAGCGAGAGAATGACAAGCAGATAACTGTGGCAGGAATATTCGTGAAAAGGCAGCTTTAAGTGAAATTCGTCAATAAGCTGATTGAAGGCGTTTTCAATACCCGAGCTTTTGCCTATGTTGAAAATACGCCCTTTTGCAAGCCCGAATTTTTCCATCAGCTGCGCACACGCCGTTCCGCTGAAATGTATAAAATACGAGGTGGAGGTGGTGTCGGCGTAAAATTTGTATTCCTGCCGTTCTTTTGGCAGATAAACCACCACAGAGCCTGCAGGTGCGGCGATCTCTTTGCCCTTTTCGGTAACGTAGCAGCAGCCTTCGGCAATATAAAGAATGTGATAGTCCACCCGTCCGTCGGGGCGCAGACTGCCGATATCTCTGCCTCCAAGGTGGTTGCAGCCGCAATGGTTTACGTGCAGATATTCGTCGGATATTGCCTCGGTGTTTTTTAACATGACACAAAAATTCCTTTTTCGTATTGTATATATTTACATTATACTTTAATAATTCCGTTTCGTCAATAGCAGAAAAGTACAAAAAAACAGCAAGATTAACCATATATATCGCAAATGTAATGTGCTATAATCAGTTATAATAAAGGAGGTATTTACCATGATTGATATTAACAGAATAAAAAGAGAAGATATCGGCAAAAACAGCAACATCAAGCTTAACGTGTGCGAGCACGAGGTCGATATGTACTGGAAGGTCGCAATAGAGGTTCTTGAAACCATCGAAGCCAACAACAAGAAAAACGAACCCACCCTTATGGTTGTGCCCTATGGCCCCCTCGGCCCTTATGCAAGACTTGTTTATCTTGTAAACAAGTACCGCATCAGCCTCAAAAACTGCACCTTCATAAACATGGATGAATATTTGACCGATGACAAAAAGTACATCGACATCAACGATCCCTTGTCGTTCAGAGGCGGTATGAACCGTATTTTCTACGGCCGCATCGATGACGAGCTGAACGTGCTCCCCGAAAACAGATATTTCCCCGATCCCGAGGACACAGGCAAGCCTATGGAACTGATAAAGAAGTTCGGCAAGCTTGACATGGTATTCGGCGGTGTCGGCATCAACGGACACTATGCCTTCAACGAGCCCCCGGAAGACGGCGAAAACGTTACAAACGAAGAATTTCTTAACCGTCCCACCCGCGTTCTCGAAGTTTCGAGAGAAACAAGAACGATCAACAGCTTCATGAACTGCGGCGGCGATATCAACGGAATCCCCAAGTATTGCATCACTGTCGGCATGAAAGAAATGTTCATGGCAGAAAAAGTAAGAATGTGTATGCCCCGTGACTGGAACGCAGGTGCACTTCGAAAGATCCTTCACGGTGAAGTTACCGCCAAGGTTCCCTGCTCGCTCTTCCAGAACCACAAGGATGCCGTTCTTTACGCGGCAGAGGTTGCTTTGCAGTCTCCCGTGCCCGAAATAAGAGTTTACAACAAGTAATATCATGAAATACACTTTGATCGAAAACGGTGAGCTTTTTGTCGACCGCAAGTTCAAAAAGGGCAATCTTTTGCTTTGCGAAAACAAGATCGCACAGGTGGATTTTTGCGGCGAGCTCCCCGAAAACACAAAGATCATTGATGCCCGCGGCAAGTACGTGTCGCCCGGATTTATCGATATTCACCTCCATGGCGGCGGTGGATACGATTTTATGGACTGCACCCCCGAGGCTTTCCGCGAGATATCACGCACCCATCTTGAAAACGGCGCCACCACGATGATACCCACCGCTGTGTCGTCAACATTGCCCGATATTTTAAGGCTTTTTGAAACATATAAGGCATCGGTTGCAGAGTGTCCCAATTTTTACGGCATCCATCTCGAAGGGCCTTTTATTTCCAAAAATCAAAAGGGCGCGCACAACGAAAATATTCTGCGCTATCCCACCGACGAGGAAACACAGATCCTTCTGCAAGAGGGCAAAGGTATCATAACGCGCATAACCGCCGCCCCCGAACTTTGCGGTATGGAAAGCTTTGCAAAGGCAATGCTTGAAAACGGCGTTCATCTTTCGATCGGTCACAGCGATGCCACAAGTGATATTGCCCTTGATGCGATGAAGCACGGCTTTTCGCACGTTACCCATCTTTACAGCGCCACCCCCTCTGTGCGCAAGATAAACCAGGTGGTAAAGGCAGGCGTTCTTGAGGCGGCATATCTTGACGATAACGTGTCGGTCGAGCTTATTGCCGACGGAAAGCACGCGGCAATCCACGCTCTGCAGCTTGCCGTGAAAATAAAAGGTGTCGACAAGGTCTGCCTTGTCACAGATGCTCTGCGCCCTGCGGGAACAGATGCCACAGAAAGCTGGCTGGGGGCAAAGGTTCCCGAAAACCGCATTATCATCGAGGACGGCGTTGCAAAGCTTCCCGATCGTTCGTCGTTTGCAGGAAGTATTGCCACCGTGGCAACAGTGCTTGAAAAGGGTGTTCGCCATTATGGCATTTCGCTTGAGAACACGCTTACCATGCTCACCGAAACGCCTGCGGCAATAATGCACCTTTCAAACAAGGGAAAGATAAAAGACGGCAACGATGCCGATATCGTCCTTTTTGACAAAGATCTTCGCGTCCAAAACGTTTTCCTCGGCGGAGAGATGGTAAAATAATTCTTTGTTTGCAAATATTAACAAATTGTAAACCTTCATTATTTTTGATAAAACCCACCATAAGTAGCTAACGTTTTTTCCTTTTCAAAGGTTTATAAAGGTAAAGAGCGATAGGAGGTGGCAAAAATGCAGTTTTAATAACCATAATACCAAAAAAGGAATAAAAACCGGTTGCAAAACAAAATATGGAAGTTAATTTTATGAAAAAAATATTTGCTTGCTTATTTTTTGGATGCTTGATAGTGTTCTTAACAAGTTTGACGGTGCCGGCAGAAGAAAGCAGACTTCACGGAGATAATGGATCAAAAACTATTGTCTCCGAAGCAAATACAGCGGATTTTGTTGACATATCAAAGTACACAGAATCCGATATGTATCTTGTGGAAAAGACAATTCACACTGATTACGGCACGGTTTTATATTATTCTCCCTCCGGTGCTCCTCATGGCAAAAATCCAACTTTGATTTTGGTTAAGAAAGACGGAGAAGAGTTCGTTTTGTCTCAAAATGTACCGCGACAAAATATGTGGAACAAGCCCGAGCTTGTTGATATTTCGTTGTCAGACGACGGAAAATACATATCCTTTTCTGCCTCATTTGACGAAAAAGCGGTAATCAACTTAACCTCTCCACCCGTCGTTTTGCACGAGGCAGGAACTTATTATTATACGGTAAACCTTGAAACGTGCGAAATAAAAGAAAGATTTGTACCTATCCTTACAAGCGACAACCTCTCCGAGTGGGCAAAAGACGAGGCGGAAAAAGCTTATGCGCTGGGATTTGTGCCGTCATCGCTGGGAACAGATCTGAAACGCAGTATAACAAGAGGCGAATTTATAAAACTTGCCACAAGTTTTTTGTCTGTGCAAAGGGGTATTGAAGATTTTGAGAATGAAGAAAAAGACCCCGACGACAATATCAGCCGACAAGAAGCTGCTTGTATGCTTATGCAAATCTATAAAAGCTATGCCGAATACAATGAAATGTCGGAAGGAACTCTTTTTTCTGACGACGATCAAATTGCAGCCTTTGCAAAATCGGACGTTCATGCCGTAAATACACTTGGTATCATGCGCGGAGTGGGAGAAAACCTTTTTGCACCACTTGACAAATTCACTGTCGAACAAGCTATAATAACCTTGCTGAGAATGGATAGCATTGAATAATTAAAGTGCAGAAAAATGCCATTCGTCATGGAGTTGCGTTATAATTTTGTGTAATAAAAAGACCTCGGCGCAAGCCGAGGTCTTTTTGTTTGTTGGGGTGCAAATTCCAAATCAATGATAACAAATCCAATCGTAGGGGCGAACTGTGTTCGCCCGTTTTTCACCATTGATATGATTTTACACCAAACGGCAGGAGCAAGCCCCTGCCCTACGATATTATCGTTTTCGCCATTGATTAAATTTCAACACCTCATCCACCGCTGGCGCGGTCCCCCTTCTCCTGAAAGGAGAAGGCATTGTTGTGCGAAAATTCCAAATCAATGATAAAAATTCCAAACCGTAGGGGCGAACTGTGTTCGCCCGTCTTTACCATCGGTAAAATTCCATACCAATCGGCAGGAGCAAGCCCCTGCCCTACGATATTATCGTTTTTATCATTGATTAAATCCCAACACCTCATCCACCGCTGGCGCGGTCCCCCTTCTCCTGGTAGGAGAAGGCATTTGTTGGGGTGCGGATTCCAAATCAATGATAAAAATTCCAACCGTAGGGGCGAACTGTGTTCGCCCGTTTTTCACCATTGATATGATTTTATACCAAACGGCAGGACGGGGCCCCTGCCCTACGATAAAGGCGGGAGGCTTTGACGACATATATTGTTTGTTTTTACCGCCAATTAAATTTTAACTCCACCGTCGTTGCGCAAAAACTTGAGGAACAATTCCTCCAGTTTCACATATTCGGTCAAACATCAAAAAAATCCGCCAAAACCTCTTTGATATCGCCCACAATACCGTAATCGGCATAGTCAAAAATCGGCGCATCCTTGTCGCAATTCACGGCGATGACAGTGCCTGATCTTTGCATTCCTGCCACGTGATGCACCGCACCCGACACGCCAAGGGCGATATAAACGTCGGGGCAAACCGTTTTTCCCGTAAGGCCCACCTGCAAAGAATAGGGCAAAAGGTCGTGATCCACGGCTTTTCGCGTTGCCGCCATGTCAGCGCCAAGGGCTTTTGCAAATTTTTCCACCTCGCAAAGCATATCTTTTGCGCCAAAGCCTGCCGCCACGACTATGGGGGATGCTTCCTGCACCGTCCGCACGGTTGCCATGGCAGGAAGCGTCAGACTTTCGATCTTTGCAATAACGCTGCCCAAAAGGGCAGGGCGGTACATAAAAAGTTTTTGCCCGTCGGTTTCAAGATGTGTGCAATCGGCACAAAGTCCTATCGAAAGCTTTGCCGAAACCTGCGCGGCAAGCTTTTTTGACAAGGCGTCACTGCCCCATAAAACGACGTTGGGACAAAGCTCTTTTATCTTTTGCGTGATATCGTCGGCATTTGTAAGCTCAATTACACCTATGTCGTCGCTTATGCTGTTTGCAAAATCACGCGGCGACTGCCCCACGATATACACTTTTGCCATTTTTTTGTCGGTCACGGGCAGAGCGGTCAGCTTTTCGCCGCTTTTTTTGGTCCCTTCGTTTATGGCATCCCGAAGTCCTTTTGCATCAATAAACTTGCATTTTCTCTTGCCCGACTCGTTTTCAAAGGTTTTAAGCACCCTTGTGGGCGAGCCTGCAAGTCCCGTTTTTGATGTGTCAGCCGAAAGATCCTTTGCCGAAAGTATCTCGACCTCGCCCATGCGTGACATAATGCTCGGCAGGCGCAGATCGCAGATGCGCTCGATAGTTAAAAGGGCGGGGAACTTTTCGGTTTGCACCCCAAGATATCGCGTGGTGCAGGTTATGCCGAAATCGCCTGCAAGGTCAATGCTCATGACGTTGGTTATAAGGTTTGCTCCGCAAAGCTCCGAGAGCATAGGCCCTGTCTGCGCCGTATCTCCCACAATCGTTTGTCTGCCGCAAAATATAAGGTCGGGTTTTTCGCGCTTTACGGCAAGCGAAAGGGTATAGGCGGTGGCAAGGGTGTCTGCCCCCGCAAAGGCTTTGTCGGACAAAAGGATCGCCTTTTTTGCCCCAAGCCGCGTCATGCGCAAAAGAAAATCCTTGCAGCTTTGCGGCCCCATGCTGACAAGTATCACCTGCGCTCCTTTTATGCGAAGCGCCGCTTCATACGCGCAGGCATCAAAGGGGCTTATTTCGCCGTCGGTGCCCTGACGGATACATACGAGTATTTTCATTTTTATCTCTCTTTGTATATCGGTGCCAAAGCATCGTGGATCTTTTTGTAGCTTTCAAAAACCTTGCGGTATTTTTCGGTGTTTTCGGGGTTGGGGTAGGTGATATCTACTTGTTTCACGCATTTTTGCACGGCGTCACACGCGTTTTCAAAAACTCCCATGGCAATACCTGCAAGCATGGCAGAACCCAGCGAAGAATCCGAGCTTTCAGTGGTTTTAAGCGCAATACCCAAAGCGTCGGATATCATCCCGCGCCACAATTTTCCCTTTGTGCCGCCGCCAATGGCTGT
>JAFYUZ010000033.1 GCA_017549365.1 Clostridia bacterium | reverse complement strand
GACGAGATCTTCCTCGGATGGGTACTTGCCGACGGTACAGCTCCCAAGGCTGAAGAAACCGAATTCAAGGCAGGCGACAAGCTTTCTGCAAAGTTTATGGAATTTGACGTTGAAAACGCAGAAGGCACAGCAGGCGACTTCTTTATCAAGGGCGCACAGATCCGTCTTGAAGCTCCTGCAGGCTTGCGTTACGTCGTTGAAATGGACAACGAGTTCTACGCTGAGCTTACTCAGTATTCCGCAGAACTTGTTGAAGCTGAAAAGCCTCACTTCGGTACATACATAATCCCCGCTGATCTTTACGACAGCACTGAACACGCAGAAGTTCCCGCATACAAGCTTTATGATGAAACAGAAACAGATACTCTCTACACAGTTTGCCTTATTAACATCAAGGAAGGCAGCTATGACAGAGACTACACAGTATACGGCTACATCGACTATATCGATGCCAACGGAGTTATCCATACTCTTACTACAAAGGACTACTCCACAAGCATCTATGATGTTGCAAAGGTTGCAGTATCAAAAGGCGAAACTTCTGAATTCCTCACCACTATCATCGCAGCTGTTGAAGCTGAATAATCAGATCATAAAGATCTTTTGAAAGTGGTCTTTTACAAGAATATCCCGCAGGAAACTGCGGGATATTTTTTTGTCAAAAATGTGCTTGCCCGTCTTTTTTATCTTTTGACCATATAAATTAAATAATTTGTATATTTTTTTGCAAAAAACAGAAAAAATATCCTAAAATACAACGATTATGTTTGACATATCACTTCTTTTCGTATATAATGTATATGATTAGATAGATATACCCATATTTCACGAAAGAGGTTGATAAGATGGCACCAAAACCCAGAATACTTGCAGTAGGAAGTACCAACACCGATTTTGTAGCCGTTGTCGACTTTGTACCCAACGCAGGCGAAACGGTGATGTCCGATGGTTCGTACAGCTTTGTGCCCGGCGGAAAGGGCGCAAACGCCGCAGTTGCCGCCGCAAGGCTTGGGGCTGACGTTGTTTTCTGCGCAAGAGTTGGAAATGACAGCAACGGTAAAATGCTGCGCTCCACCTACGAGGCAGAAAAGATCGACACGCGATATCTTACCACAGACAAAACACTTCCCACAGGGCTTGCCGCCATCTTTGTGGAAAGCAACGGTGCAAACCGCATTGTCGTTTTCCCCGGGGCAAACAGTGCTCTCTGTCGCGAGGACGTGGAAGAAGCTCTTACCTCGTACCCCGACGCTCTTCTCGTGCAGTTTGAAATACCCCTTGACACTGTGTATTACTCGGTAGGGCAGGCAAACAAAGGAAACGTGCCCGTTATCATCGACGCAGGTCCTATCATTCCCGATCTTGATCTTTCAAAGCTCGGCAAAATCGAAATTTTTTCGCCCAACGAAAGCGAAGCGCAGGCTCTGACGGGCATCAAGCCCTACGATCCCGAAAGCTATATAAAAATATGCCTTGACCTTTATTCCAAGCTCGACACAAAATACGTTGTGCTCAAGCTCGGTCACAGAGGTTGCTATGTTTACGACGGCAAAATGGGCATTGCTATCCCATCGTACAACGTGACGGCAGTTGATACCACCGCGGCAGGTGATGCTTTTACCGCCGCCATGACTTACGAATATCTGCGCTCGGGCGATATCAAAAGTGCCTGCAAATATGCCAACGCGGTCGGCGCTCTCACCGTTACAAAAAAAGGCGCCCTCCCCTCTCTTCCCACCGAAGAGCAGGTTATCGCATTTATCCGCGAAAACTGAAATCGTATTATAAGACCAAAAGGTCTCTGAAAGGAATTATACATCATGCCTAAGTACAAAAGAATACTCTTAAAACTTTCGGGCGAGGCTCTTTCGACAGGAGCAGACGGCATTCTCAATTTTGACTTTATTGCAAAGGTTGCAGAAAAGATCAAGGAATGTGCAGACAAGGGCGCTCAGATCGCCATCGTTGTCGGCGGCGGAAACATCTGGCGCGGCAAAACAGGCACTCAGATCACTCGCAGCCGCTCAGATCATATCGGAATGCTTGCCACCACCATCAACTCTCTTGCCATGCAGACAGGTCTTGAAAACGCAGGTCTTCCCGCCGTTACAATGACCGCCATCCCCATGATCCAGATTGCCGAGCCTTATGTCCGCGACAAGGCTGTGGAGCATCTTGAAAACGGCAAGGCAGTTATTGTTGCCTGTGGCACAGGAAGCCCCTTCTTCTCGACAGACACGGCGGCAGTGCTAAGAGCAGTTGAGCTTGATGCTGACGCCGCACTCTTTGCAAAGAACATCGACGGAGTTTACACCGCAGACCCCAAGAAAGACCCCAACGCAAAGAAGCTTGACACTGTAAGCTACAACGACATTCTCAAAAACGACCTTGCGGTAATCGACAGCACCGCCGCTGCCATGGGCAGAGAAAACGATCTTCCCATTCTTCTCTTCGGTCTTAACGATCCCGAAAACATCGTTAAAGCCGTTATGGGCGAAAAGCTTGGCACCATCGTAAGCAATTATTAAAAACATTCTATAATACAAAGGAGAACCGTACAATGTTACTCAACACAAAAGACTTTGAAGAAAAAATGAAAAAGAGCATCTCGGCTTATGAATCCGAGCTTGCAACCATCAGCGCAGGCCGCGCAAATCCCCAGATCCTTGATAAGATCACCGTTGAATGCTATGGTATGGAAACACCTGTAAACCAGGTTGCAACAGTTAAGCTTCCCGATGCAAGAACCATCGTTATCCAGCCCTACGACGCCTCTATGCTCAAGGCTATTGAAAAGGCTATCCAGGTTTCGGACCTTGGTCTTGTTCCCCAGAACGACGGCAAGGTGATCCGCATCTCCTTCCCTCAGCCCACAGAAGAACGCAGACGCGAGCTTACAAAGCAGGTTTCCAAGCTTGCCGAAAACGCAAAGGTTGCTTTGCGCAACATCCGCCGCGATGCCAACGACAAGGCAAAGGATATGGCAAAGAAGAAGGAAATGACCGAGGACGAACAGAAGATCTCCGAAAAGAACGTTCAGGATCTCACAGAAAAGTACACCAAGGAGATCGACGTTATCACCGACAAGAAAAACAAGGAAATAATGGCTATCTGACATGGGAATATTTTCCTCAAAGAACCATCTGAATGAAAATATGCTCCCGGAAACTCTTCCGGGGCATGTTGCCATTATCATGGACGGAAACGGCAGATGGGCAAAAAAAAGAGGACTCCCCCGCACCGCAGGTCACAGCAAGGGTGTAAAAACCTTTGAGGACGTGGTGGAAATGTGCTTTACCGCAGGAGTCAACACCGTTACCGTCTATGCCTTTTCCACCGAAAACTGGAAAAGACCCGACAGCGAGGTTCAATATATTCTTAAACTTCTTGATGAATATCTTGACATTTGCGTGGAAAAATGTCTTAAAAAGGGCATCCGTATGCGCATTATCGGAGACAGATCGATTCTTCCTCCCGAAATGATACAAAAAATGAACGATTCGGAAGAAAAAACCGCTCATCTCCACTACAACCTCAACGTTGCCATAAACTATGGCTCGCGTGCAGAGATATGCCACGCGGTAAACAGCCTTATTGCCGAAGGAAAAACGCAGATCACAGAAGCTGACATTTCTTCGCGTCTTTACACCGCCCCCGTCGGTGACCCCGACCTTATCATCAGAACGGGCGGAGAAATAAGGCTTTCAAACTACCTTATGTGGCAAGCTTCTTATGCCGAATTCTACTTTACAGACACTTTGTGGCCGGATTTTGGCAAAAAGGATCTTTACAAGGCGTTCCATAAATTTGCAAAAACACACCGCAGATTCGGCGGTCTTTGATTCGAAAGGATTTCGTCATGAAACAGCGTATAGTGACAGGTCTTGTATTGCTGGCGATTTTTATTCCCATAATCATTCTGTCATATCCGTACCCATTTGTCTTTGTTGTTGCGGCGTCGCTTATGTCGACAATTGCCGTACACGAGATGCTGACCTGTACCGGTCAGGTAAAAAAGCTTGTGCTTACTATCCCCGCAATGTTGTATGCGGCGGCAGGTCCGCTTCTTGCGATAAGTCCTATTGCCACGTCTTACGGAGTTTTGTTGTCCATAACTCTCGTATTCCTTTTTTATCTGCTCTTTATCCACGTTTTTGCAGTGGGAAAGATCAACACGCGGGATATTTCTGTGGTTTTCACCACTTCTGTGTACATAACCGTTTCGTTCACCTGCATCGTTCTTTTAAGAAATGCACAGGTACTTGGCGACTATGTATATATGTTTATCTTCATCGGCGCCTGGGTAACAGACATTTTTGCTTATTTCGGCGGCAGATTTTTCGGCAGACACAAGCTTTGCCCAAAAGTCAGCCCAAAAAAGACTGTTGAAGGTGCGATTTCGGGCATTCTTTTCTGTGCGCTTTTCTTCGTGCTTTATTCGATGATAATCGCACGGCTCGAAAACATTGTGCCGAACTATGCAATAATCGCTCTCATCGGCGCTTTCATCTCGGTCATATCCCAATTTGGCGACCTTACGGCGTCTGCTATCAAGCGCGATTACGACGTAAAGGATTATGGCAAGATCTTCCCCGGACACGGCGGAGTTCTCGACCGTTTTGACAGCATTCTCGCCGTTGCGCCTTTTCTCTATATGCTTATGGAAAATCCTGATTTTATCACCGTTTTCCAGATGCTTTGATTGGGAAACAGTGCTTTTTTGCTAAAAAAATCATACATAAAAAGCGCCGTTTCTTACCCGAATCGGCGTTTTTTACTCTTAAACGTTATCCGTCATAAAAAACACGTTTTTTCACAACGAAAGGATGTTGCAGATGCTCAACATTGAAAAAGCTCTTTTGAATCTGAAACAAAAGGACGCCATGCTCGAGCCCTTTTTCGCAGATATAAAAATGCATCTTGAAAGATACAAAAAGGCAAGGTTTGCGCTTGCCAAAAGCAAAAAACTTTCGGATGCCATAAACGGACATCTGTACTTCGGTTTTCACAAAACCTGCGATGGATGGGTTTTTCGCGAGTGGTTGCCGGGTGCCGATGCGGTTTGGCTTTTCGGTGATTTCAACGGCTGGAACAAAAGCGACACTCCCCTTTCCCCCATCGGAAACGGCGTGTGGGAGGTAAAGCTTTCGGGAAAGGATGCCCTTATGCACGGACAGTACGTCAAGCTTTTTGTAAAGCACAAGGGATATTTCTTTGAACGTTTGCCGGCATATATAAGATATGCACAGCTTGATGATACCACCCATATGCTCTGCGGCAGAATCTGGATGCCCGAAAAAGATTTTGAGTGGACCGACGATGCATTTTACAGTAAGACCGCTATCAAGAATCCATTGATATACGAGGCGCACGTCGGCATGGCTCAGGACAAATACGGCATTGGCACCTATCGCGAGTTTGCAGATATCATCCTGCCCCGTATAAAAAAAGCAGGCTACAATGCAGTACAGCTGATGGCAATACAGGAGCATCCGTACTACGCATCGTTTGGATATCAGGTGATAAACTTTTTTGCTCCGTCCCATCATTTCGGAGAACCCGAGGATCTTAAATATCTTATAAACACAGCCCACGGCATGGGCATTGCCGTTATACTCGATGTGGTGCACAGCCACGCCTGTCCCAACGAAAGCGAAGGGTTGAACAAGCAGGACGGCACCGACGGACAGTATTTTCTTGAAGGTTCAAGAGGCTGGCACGATGCCTGGAAAACACGGTGCTTTGACTACGGAAAAACCGAAGTTTTGCATTTTCTTCTTTCAAACCTCAAATACTGGCAGTACGAATTTCACTTTGACGGTTTCCGATTTGACGGCGTGACCTCGATGTTATACGAAGATCACGGTCTCGGCACCGCTTTTACCGACTATTCACAATATTACTCTTTGAACACAAACGTTGACGCAAGGGTTTATCTTACCCTCGCCAACGAGCTTATACATTCGATAAACAAAAACGCCATCACCATAGCCGAGGACATGAGCGGTATGCCGGGCATGTGTTTGCCATTATCCTGCGCGGGATTTGGTTTTGACTATCGCCTTTCGATGGGCATTCCCGATATGTGGATAAAGCTGATAAAGGAAACGGCGATTGAAAACTGGAATATGTTCTACGTCTGGCACGAGCTGACGGGCGGCAGATACGGCGAAAAGACCATAAGCTACGCCGAATCTCACGATCAGGCAATGGTTGGCGACAAAACGATAATCTTCCGTCTTGCCGATGCCGAAATGTACACGGGCATGATGAAAAATTATCACACCCCCTCCATCGACACGGCAATTGATATGCACAAGCTCATCCGATTTCTCACAGCTGCATGTGCAAGAAATGGTTATCTCAACTTTATGGGAAACGAATTCGGCCATCCCGAATGGATCGATTTTCCGAGAGAAGGAAACGGTTGGAGCTATCATTATGCCCGCCGTCAATGGTCGCTTGCGGACAATCCCAATTACAAATACGAATGGCTTTCGGATTTTGACCGCGATATGACAAGCTTTGTTACAGAACACGACCTTTACGAAAAGGGCGAAGCAAAAAGCATATTTATCGACGACAACAAGAATGTTCTTGTGTTTGAGCGAAACGGACTTATCTTCGTTTTCAACCTGCACCCGACCCAGTCGCAGGAATCTGTTTTTGTAAGCTGCAAAAAAAGAGGCTCATACAGGGCAGTTTTCTCGTCTGACAAAAAGAACTTTGGCGGATACGACAGAATTTCGGACGAATATGTTTACCACACGAAAAAAACACCCTGCGGACTTGGATTTGAGATATATCTCCCCTGCCGAAGCTGCGCGGTTCTTGAAAAAATAAAGATCAACAAAAATTAACTTCAAGGAGAACAAAATGGACACACAAAAGCTTTGCATTCTCGGCTCCACGGGGTCTATCGGCACCCAGGCGCTGGAGGTGGCAAGCCATCTTGATATAACCGTTGACGCCATCAGCGCAAATTCTAACACAAAGCTTCTTGAACAGCAGATACGCAAATATTCCCCCCTATTTTGCGCCGTGACAAACGAGGATGCCGCAAAGGATTTGAAAATTGCGGTTGCGGACACAAACTGCACGGTACTTTCGGGAAAGGATGCGTCCTGCGAAATAATTGAAAAAACAGATGCCGACACGGTGCTGAACTCGATAATCGGCTTTGCAGGGCTTGAACCCACCCTTTGCGCCATCCGCGCAAAGAAAAACCTTGCCATTGCCAACAAAGAAACCCTCGTTGCCGCAGGCAGTATCGTCATGGACGAGGTTAAGAAAAACGGCATCCGTCTGCTTCCCGTTGACAGCGAGCATTGTGCCATTCATCAATGTATCGGCAAAAACGACAAAAGCGAGATATCAAAGCTGATTCTTACCGCATCGGGAGGACCTTTCTTTGGCAAAGACCGCGATTTTGTGGCAAAAGCTCTGCCCGAGCAGGCTTTGAAACACCCCAACTGGAGCATGGGACAAAAAATCACCATCGACAGTGCTACACTTGTAAACAAGGGACTTGAGCTGATCGAAGCCATGTGGCTTTTTGATATGCCCTGCGACAAAATTGACATTATCGTTCACCGCGAAAGCATTATTCACTCGATGGTGCAATACCGCGACAACTCGGTTATGGCACAGCTTGCCGTGCCCGATATGCGCCTTTGCATCCAATATGCACTTACGGGGACGGCAAAGAAAGACGGACTTACTCCCGAGCTTGATTTTTCAAAGCTTGCGGGACTTTCATTCTTTCCTGTTGACCACGAAGTTTTCCCGGGTATTATGCTTGCAAAAAAAGCGGTTGAGCTGGGCGGTATCAGTCCGTGCGTTTTCAACTCTGCAAACGAGGCGTGTGTGGATCTTTATCTCAGAAAAAAGATCGGCTTTTACGACATATATTCGCTTATTTCAGACGCTCTTTCGGGCATTGCCACAAAGAGCGGTACGCCTTCCTTTGTAGACATTCTTGATGCCGACAAAGCGGCGAGAGAGTTTGTTTATTCGGCCGCAAAAGGCTGATATATAACCTTTTTTCGGCATAAAATCAATTGTGCATCTCCCAACGGAGGAACAAATACAAAATGGCTTTAGGCATTATCATTGCAATTCTCGGCTTTGGTGTGATAATATTCGTCCACGAGCTGGGACATTTTCTGACGGCACGCTTTTTCGGCGTGACGGTGAATGAATTTTCCATCGGCATGGGGCCGAAGGTTTTTTCAAAAAAATCAAAGAACGGCATCGTATATTCTCTGCGACTTTTGCCTGTTGGCGGATTTGTCAGCATGGCGGGCGAGGACGAAGAAAGCGACGACCCGAACTCTTTTGAAAAGAAATCAAAGTTTGCGCGCTTTATCATTCTTTTTGCAGGCGCTTTTATGAATCTTTTGCTCGGATTTATAATCATGTTCATCTGCGTTGTATCGAGCGACAAGCTATATTCCAACAAGATCGAATCTTTTCTCGTTGTTGACACAAACGGAAAGATAGTTGAAGAATACGGTGGGCTTTGTGTCGGCGACGAGATAATCGCCGTGGACGGGCACGCGGTGGGAGTAAGATACGACTATGTTTTCACCTCCATGCGCCTTGACGGAAAAACCGTTGACATCACTGTGCGCCGAAATGGGGAAAAGGTGACGGTTGAAAACTTTCGTTTCCCAACCGATTCGTCGGACGGCATAACCTTTGCAAACCCATCGTTTTTTATACCTCGGGAAAAAAGCAAAAACCTTATCAACTGCCTTACAGAAACCTTTGGGCAAACCACAGCTTCGATAAAAATGGTCGTGTATTCCCTTGTGGATCTTATAAGCGGCAAATATTCGGTTGAGGCAGTGTCGGGACCTGTGGGCGTGGTCAGCGAGATCGGAGAAAGCGCAAAGTACGGCGCAGGCTCGGTGTTGTTTTTGCTGGCTCTTATTGCCATAAACATAGGTGTTTTTAACCTTTTTCCTTTTCCCGCACTTGACGGCGGAAGAATATTTTTTATTGTCATAGAGGCGATCATCAGACGGCCCGTGAACAAAAAAATCGAGACCGCAGTGAATTTTGCAGGACTTGCACTGCTTCTGACACTTATGATATTTGTCACCGCGAAAGACATTATTTCGCTATTTTGAAAACGGAGAAACCAAAAAATGGAACTTTTTGAAAAAAAGCTCGACTCAACCCTTATTTTTGACGGAAAAGTTGTTCATTTATATAAAGACAAGGTCGGACTTCCCGATGGAAGCACGTCTTTTCGCGAATACGTTAAGCACCTCGGTGCCGTATGCGTTATCCCCGTAACGCGCGAAAACGAAGTGATCCTTGTCAGACAATACAGATACGCCGTGGGTGAAATCCTGACCGAGATCCCTGCGGGAAAGCTTGATTTTGAAGGCGAAGATCCCTTATCCGCCGCAAAGCGCGAGCTTTTGGAGGAAACGGGAGCTGTTGCGGAAAATGTTGTCCCTCTCGGCATATACTACGGCTCGCCTGCTATTATGGGCGAAAAAATACACATGTATCTTGCCACGGGGCTTTCCTTCAAAGAACAACACCTTGACGATGGCGAATTTCTTGACGTAATAAAGTTGCCGCTTGCCGATGCAGTAAAAAGTGCTCTTGACGGCACTTTTCGCGATGGCAAGACCCAAAGCGCAATACTTCGCGCGGCGGCAATCCTTTCGCCCGAAATTTTTACGCAACTTAAATAACGGAGGTATATCATGGCTGAAATAACAAGAAGAAGATCCCGCGAAGTAAAGATAGGAAAAGTTTGCATAGGTGCAAACAATCCCATTGCCGTACAGTCGATGACTTTTACAAAAACCTCCGACAAAGAAGCAACCCTTGCACAGATACAGTCGCTTGAAAGAGCAGGCTGTGACATAGTGCGTTTTTCTGTACCCGACGAGGAATCGGCAAAGAACATTTCCTATTTCAAAGAAAATTCTACCATTCCCCTTGTGGCAGACATTCATTTTAACTACCGTCTGGCACTGCTTGCCGCAGAGCAAGGAATTGACAAGATCCGTATAAACCCCGGAAACATCGGAGACCGCGACCGTGTAAAAGCAGTTGCAGATGAATGCAAGAAGCGCGGCATACCGATAAGGATAGGTGTAAACGGCGGATCGCTCGAAAAGCACATTCTTGAAAAATATGGTGCTCCCTGCCCCGAAGCGCTTTTTGAAAGTGCCATGTTCCACGTAAGACTTCTTGAAGAATTTGATTTTCACGATATCGTCGTCTCGATAAAATCCTCTGACGTTAAGGGCACAGTCGAGGCAAACAGACTTTTTGCAAGCCGCACAGAATACCCTCTGCATCTCGGCGTTACAGAGGCGGGTACCGAGCGCATGGGTATTATAAAATCCTCTGCGGGCATTGGTGCCATGTTGCTTGACGGCATTGGCGACACCCTTCGCGTGTCGCTGACCGACGAGGTTGAAAAAGAAGTGGCGGCAGGCCGCGACCTTTTGAAATCGCTGGGGCTTATAGGCGGCGTAAACATCGTTTCGTGTCCCACCTGCGCAAGAACCAACATAAACGTTATTGGCATTGCCACAAAGCTTCACGAGCTGCTTGACAACTGTCCGAAGGACATAAAGGTTGCCGTTATGGGTTGCGCAGTAAACGGACCCGGAGAGGCAAAGGATGCAGATATCGGCATTGCGGGCGGCGTGAACGATGCCCTGCTCTTTAAAAAGGGCGAGGTTGTCGGCAAGATCCCCGAAGACCGAGTTATCGAAACTCTGATGAACGAAATTGAAAAAATGTAAGGTGTAAAATGGCAAAATCCTTTCTTGAAAAATTCGGAAAATACCAACCCGAATATCTTGAAAAAAACGCCTGCTCCAAGATCTCCGACTATAAGATCAGGCTGGATCAGGAGACGAGGCGCATACTTTGTGACGTTTATTTTTCCGAATACATATCTTTTGACATAGTATCTGCCATAGAAGAGGGCATCAAAGAAGCGTACGATCTGAACTTTATGCGTATTCTGCCCCACTTTGAAAGCTCGTGCTTTTCGCTTTCTGTTTTTCCCGACATTCTTTGCGAGCTGAAAAGACGCAACCCTTTGGGCTACGGCTTTTTTGACAACGCAAAATTTTCCGAAAACCTGCACGTTGTAAACTACGATACCGAAAGCGACCTTGTGACAAGCGACAACGAGCTTATTGCCAACCTGAAGCAGCAGGGCGAAAATTGCATTTCTGTTGAACTGCACAACGGCGGAAAGGCGCTTTTGAAAAAGTCGGGCTGTGACAAAGAAATGTCGGACATAATCCGCGATTGGTTTTCGATATCGCGCAACATCAGCTTTGGCGGAAAATGCGAGATGAACTTATCCGAGCTCGAAGAGCTTATAAAGCCACCAAAGATCGACCCGCAGGCCTTTGTGCATCGCGATCCTCCTCCTGTGCAGGACGGAGGTTTCCGCGGCGGATCTGGAGGCGGAAATTTCCGCCGTCAACCCACCCCCGGCCCTGTTGAAACAGCAAACTCGGTTTTTACCGACGAGGCTTTTGCATCGGTGGACCACGAAAACGAAACTGCCGTGTCAGGCAGAATGAAATTTGATCTGAAAGAAGCAGAACTGCTTTTTGGCAAGCTTCCCGAAGAAGAAATTATCCCCATCCGTGCGGTGAATTTTGATACAAAGACCTTCACTGTCTGCGGAAAAGTCTTTGGATTTGAAAAAAAGCTGACGAAAAGCGGCGACAAATACATTGCATCTTTCTTTATCACAGACAACGATTCGTCTATCGTTGCAAAATTTTTGTACAACGCCGAGGACGATGACAAATACGCTCCTCTTGCCGATTCGCCGGTTGTGATGATGCATGGTCAAACATCTCCCGACAGATATGACGGAACGCTTGTTGTAAAGCCGCTGGGTGCTTCAAAGATAAAACTGATAAAGCGCAAGGACAAGGCGCCCGTAAAACGCGTTGAGCTTCATCTTCACACAAAAATGTCGCAGATGGATGCCACCATCGATCCTGCCGACGTTATCAAGCAGGCACGCGATTGGGGTCAGGACGCCATTGCCGTAACCGACCACGGCAACCTGCAAGCTTATCCGCAGATAATGAAAGCGGCACGCAAAGCAGGCGATATCAAGGTGATATACGGCCTTGAAGCGTATTTTGTTGACGATACGGCACGCGCCATTTACGGCGAAAACACCGTAAGCTTTCTTGATGACAGCTTTGTTATTTTTGATATTGAAACCACGGGACTTTCGCCCCAGACCTGCGAGATCACCGAAATCGGTGCCGTAAGGTACAAAAAAGGCGAGGTTACAGAAAAATATTCCACCTTCGTAAACCCCGGAGTTCCGATCCCCGACGAGATCGTAAAGCTGACGGGCATCACCGACGACATGGTGAAAGATGCGCGAAGCATAAAAGAAGTGTTGCCCGAATTTCTTGCATTTGTCGGAGATGACACTCTTGTGGCGCACAATGCATCGTTTGATATCAGCTTTATCCGTGCCGCGGCAGAAAAATGCTCGGTTCCTTTCAATCCTTCGTTTATCGATACCGTTTCCATGTCGCGTCAGATCAATTCAGAGCTTAAAAACCACAAGCTCGATACACTTGCCGACTACTTTGATCTCGGCGATTTTGACCACCACAGAGCCTTTGAGGATGCCCACATGCTGGCGCTGATCTTCAACGCCATGGGCGAAAAGCTGAAATCCGAAGGTATCATCAACACCGACCAGTTGAGCCATCTGATGAGCCAAAGCTCTGACCCAAAAAAACTTAAAAGCTATCATCAGATCATTCTTGTCAAAAACCTTGTGGGACTGAAAAACCTTTACAAGCTGGTTTCGGAGTCCTACCTGAAATACTACCACAGAACGCCGAGAATTCCGAAAAACCTGCTTTCGCAGTACCGCGAAGGTCTTATTATCGGTTCTGCCTGCGAGGCAGGCGAGCTTTATCGCGCCATACTTGAAAACCGTCCGTGGAACGACCTTAAAGCGATTGCTGATTTTTACGATTATCTCGAGATCCAGCCGCTCGGCAACAACCAATTTCTTATCGACGGCGGACAGTTGGCTGACAAAAACGCCCTGATCGAGATAAACAAACAGATAATAAAGCTGGGCAAAGAGCTGGGCAAACCCGTTGTTGCCACGGGAGACGTGCATTTTCAAAACCCGGAGGACGAGGTTTATCGAAAGATACTGCTTGCAGGTCAGAAGTTTTCGGACGCGGACAAGCACATTCCCCTTTACATGAGAACCACCGAGGAGATGCTTGCGGAATTTGACTATCTCGACGAGAAGACAGCGTATGAGGTGGTTGTTGAAAACACGCGCAAGATCGCCGACATGGTCGAAGAGATCCTGCCCATCCCTGACGGAAACTATCCGCCGTCCATGGAGGGAACAGAAGAAGAGCTGACAAACTTCTGCTATGACCTTGCCCACGAATGGTATGGCGATCCCCTACCCGAGATCGTGCAGTCTCGCCTTGAAAAAGAGCTGACGTCCATTATCAAAAACGGCTTTGCCGTACTTTACATCATTGCACGACGCCTTGTCAAATACAGCGAGGACAAAGGATATCTCGTTGGTTCGCGTGGCTCTGTCGGTTCGTCTTTTGTTGCAACCATGGCAGGCATAACAGAGGTTAATCCCCTGCCGCCACATTACAGATGCACAAAGTGCAAATATTCCGAATTTGTCACCGACGGTTCGGTGGGTTCGGGATTTGATATGCCCGACAAGGATTGCCCAAATTGCGGCGCTCCGAAAATGATACACGACGGCCACGACATTCCTTTCGAAACCTTTCTTGGCTTCTACGGCGACAAATCGCCTGATATCGACCTTAACTTTTCGGGCGACGTTCAGGGCGAATGTCACAAATACACAGAAGTTCTCTTTGGCGCAGAAAATGTTTTCCGTGCGGGAACGCTCGGCACCCTTGCCGAAAAGACCGCCTACGGCTATGTAAAAAAGTACGCCGAAGAGCACGGAGTTGTCCTTAACAAAGCCGAAGAAGCGAGACTTTCCAAAGGTTGTGAGGGTGTAAAGCGCACCACAGGTCAGCATCCCGGAGGCATCATCGTTATACCAAAGCAGTACCAGGTGTACGATTTCACCCCCATCCAGCACCCTGCCGACGACCCCAACTCGAGCATTGTCACCACCCATTTCGCTTTTGAATATCTGCACGACACGATATTGAAGCTTGATATGCTCGGCCACGATGTGCCGACCAAATACAGAATGCTCGAAAAGTATTCGGGCAGAAACATTCTTGACACTCCCCTTTCAGACGAAGGCGTTATGGAGCTTTTTGCATCCACAAAATCGCTGGGCGTAAACCCCGAGGACATCGGAAGCCCTGTGGGCACCTTTGGCTTGCCCGAATTCGGCACGAAATTTGTTCGTCAGATGATCGTTGATTCAAAGCCCAAGACGTTTTCCGACCTTTTGCAGATATCGGGCCTTTCGCACGGCACAGACGTTTGGCTGGGCAATGCGCAGGACCTTATAAGAGACGGCATCTGCGACATTTCGCAGGTTATCGGAACGCGAGACAACATTATGGTGTATCTGATATATCACGGAATGGAAAACGGCACCGCCTTCAAGATCATGGAGGACGTGCGAAAAGGCAAGGTCGCAAAGGGTGCTTGCGACAAATGGGAGGGCTGGAAGGAAGAAATGAAAGCCCACAACGTGCCCGACTGGTACATTTCCTCCTGCGAAAAGATCAAATATATGTTCCCCAAGGCGCATGCCGCGGCATACGTTATTTCTGCCCTTCGTCTCGGCTGGTTCAAGGTGCACATGCCTCTTGTATTTTATGCCGCCTTCTTCTCTGTGGCTCCCGGTGGTTTTGATGCCGAGATCGTCGGCAAAGGCAAGGGCGAAGTTGAACGCACCATCAGAGCCATTGAAGAAATGGGCACCGCCGCAAAGCAGAAGGACAACGAAACTCTTGCCACCATGCAGCTTGTTAACGAAGCTATGGCGAGAAAGATAAAGTTTTTGCCGGTTGACCTGAACAAATCTGCCGCCAAGGCATTTTTGCCCGAGGACGGCGCCATCAGAATGCCCTTCTCCTCCCTGCCTGGTCTTGGAGAAACGGCGGCGCTCAACCTTGAAACTGTTATGAAAGAAAACAACATCATATCGCAGGAAGAGCTTCGTCAAAAGGGCGGAGTTACGAAAGCCGTTATCGAAATTCTCTCGCGAAACGGAGTTCTCGATTCGCTGCCCGAAACAAATCAGATATCGTTTTTCTGATAAAACAGAAAAGTCCCGAAAAAAATCGGGACTTTTTTTATTTTTTTGCAAAAAAGTCTTGACAAAGTTATTCGACAAGTGTAGAATATAACTGTAATTCGACAATTGTAAAACAGCGAGGTGCAAAAATGAACAGACTTCCCGAATGTGAACACGACATCATGATGACGATATGGGACATGGCAGAGGATAAAAACAGCTCTGTTTCGTGCGACGATATTATAAAAAAGCTCGATCGCGACTGGACAAAGACCACGGTGCTTAATTTTTTGACAAGACTTTGCAACAGAGGCTTTTTGACCTGCAAAAAGGAACACAGGATAAACCTTTACACCCCCGCCGTTGACAAAGAAGATTATCTGAAAAGCGAAAGCGAAAGCTTCTTTAAAAGAATGCATCACGGATCTCTCACCAGCCTTCTTTCTTCGCTGTATGACGGAAAAAGCCTTTCAAAAGACGACATTGACGAGCTTAAAAAGTTTATCGAGGAGACAAAATGATTATCGTAGATCTTGCGGTCATTTCGTTGACCATGTCGTTTATAATCCTGCTTTTGTTGCTTTTTTCAAGCATTTTCGGCAAAAAATACAGGGCAAAATACAGATACGTCGCCTGGCTTATCGTGGCTTTGCGGCTTCTTGTGCCTGCAAGGTTTGATATGACAACGGCACCCCTTGTTTTTGAAGAGCCCGACGCCCTTTCAATGCCGATAATCTCGACAGCGCCGGGCGCAGACTACGAAGACGGCAACGCGCAAAATCAAAACGCCGACGGCATACAAAATGCCCAAAACACAGAACTTACGGTTTTGGAAAAAGACGATGTCCATAAGGACGATAGCTTCGTTATTTCGCTTTCAAACCTTTTAACCGCCGTGTGGGCGGCAGGTGCAGCCGTTTTTCTTACATATCACCTTGCGGTGCTTGCTCTGTTTAACACAAAGGTAAAAAAGAGTGCGGTACATCTGAAAGACAACGTATACGTAAGCGATCTTATAGAAAGCCCCATGATGACGGGATTTTTCAAAAAACGGGTGCTTATACCCGACGTTTCCCTTTCGGATCGTGAGCTTGAACTGATACTGCTTCACGAAAACGCCCACGCCAAAAGGGGCGATATGTGGTACAAGCTGATACTTGTGGCGGCAAACGCCATGCACTGGTTTAATCCTTTTGTCTATCTTATGGTAAAAAGCGCCAACCGCGATCTTGAATATTCCTGTGACGACACGGTGACAGGAAACATGACCCCCGAAGAAAAGAAAGAATACTCGCTGACACTTTTGCGCTTTATGCGCCACGCCACAAAAAAGGAGGAGCAAATATGAAAAAGATCCACACCCCCACCCTTTCCACCGCCTTTTCCGACGAAGGAAAAAAGGCAAAAAGCAGATTTGAAAACATTCTTTCGGCAAAGAAAAGACGGGCTTCTTTTCTTGTCATCCTTATTGTTTTCGCAATGCTATCGGCAGAGTTGCTTGTTGCCTGCAACAAAAAAGACACCCGTCCTTTGTGGGAGCAGGAGCAAAGAAGCCTGACACAGGAAGAGGCGACAGAGCATCTTCGCGAAGAGCTGACAACGGCTTATGAGAACACCTATCAAAAATACACTCCGCTTGACAAGGATCCATCCCCCGCAGACGATGCGGAATACCTGAGATACGCCATTGCAAACCTTGAACTTAAAGAGGAAGACGACAGATTCTACAAATATTCGGTGATATTTGAATTTTGGGTTGAAAAGGCAACGGGAGATATATACAAATACTACAACGGACTTGACTCTACCCTTACTCTTTTTGATCCGACAAGCGACACCGCCCTTGCCTTTGCAGGATAAAAGAAAAGGAGGAAAAATGAAAAAACTTTGTACGCCTTACCTTTCAACGGCTTTTTCGGAGGAAGGAAAAAAAGCAAAAAGCAGATTTGAAAACATTCTTTCAAAATCAAAAAAACGTGCCGTTTTTCTTCTGGTGGCGTTGCTTGCCGCCGTCGTTGCCGCAGAATTTCTGATTGCCTGCACGGGAGAAACAACAGAAAAGATGGCAGACGATCTTGAAAACACAAACGTTGTCATCGGCGGCTCCGACAAACCGACGCTGATGTATGTTTGGGACGATCACGGATATGTTGTTCCTGTTGCCGCCATATCCACCCACGCACCCTTGTATTATGACAAAGCGCTGATATATCAGAACAGAGATTACGTCACCTCCCCCGAGATGACTACCCTTGCCAACGTTTATCCTGCCGATGGACTTGTTGACGGGCGTGACGATATCTATTTTGTATCGTTGCCGGCTTTCCACGGCGGACTTTACGGATACACGAAAGCGGAAAACCTGAACTTTTCGTTTGGCGATGAGGATTACGACTATGCTCAGGCGCTTTGCGATATGCCCGAATACGGCGTTGCCGCAGGCGACACCTTGAAAATAGAGAGCAGAAACGAAAACATCTTTACCGTCACCTGCCTTACAAACGACAAAAAGTTTGATATGGCAAGAACCGATATCGGCATTATCGAAGGCGAGATGCGGGTGTATCCACCTATATACGATTATCTTGAAAAAGAGATCAAAAAGTGTGCCGACGGCAAATATGACAACGTTATGATCGGAAATATCGGCTTTTTCCCGGGGAGATCGCTTTTTGACGAGGAGTCGGGAATATTTGACTACACCTTATACGCACACGTAACCTACACCGAAAAATACACAGACGAAGAAACCGTATCGTACATCGAAGAATGCATTGCATCGGGCGATCACAACAGGCTGACATACCTTGATGAAAAAGGCATTTTTATCCACGGCATGATACCGCAGATCAGAATACGTTTTAAGCTTGACAAGCTGATGCGAATCGACACTTCTTGCGTTGAACTTTCGTACAACGCAGGACAGATAGTGACAAATATGCCCGTGCAAAACCCGAGAGAAGAATGGATAGAGATTGAAAGCATCGGCGAGATTTTTCCCGAAAAGCTTTCGAAGGTAAGCTATTCGAAGCAGGAAGCAACGATCGAATAACAAGAACAGCAAGGGCAGAAATGCCCTTGTTTTTCTTGTTGATTTTTGGCGTTTTTTGATGTATAATGTAAAATGATATATTGGTGTTTTGCATGATCTTGAACAAGGAGATTTTTTTATGGCAAAAAAAATCATAAACGCCGTTTTTGTTGCACTGGTTTTGATATTTCTTTCTGCCGGTCTTTTGAAAACAGCGTTTTTTCCAAATGATATAAACGAGCTTGAAAACCGCAAGGCAAACAAGTTGCCCTCTCCCTCTTTTTCGGCTTTTCTTGACGGAAGCTATCAAAGCTCTGTGAGAGATGCCCTTTCCGACCAGGTGTTTTTTGCAGAAAGTATGAAAGAGCTTTACAACAGAGTAAATTCTGCCTTTGTAAAGCTTTCGGTTTCGTCTGCCGCGTCAAGCGCCGTGATGAGCGAGGTGCGCGAATACATAAAGGTTGACGACATGAACCTTTACGGAAAAAACTACGATCACATTCTCTACAACCCCACAGTTTTTGAATGGGTGGTTGATATGCTTGACGTGAACATAAACGGCTTCAACAACATCATTTCCGCTCTTCCCGAAACCGATTTTTATCTTTACTACGTTGAAAAAGAGACCGACATAAACTTTGTTACGGGGAAAAAATCGGGAATTTTTGAATATCTTTCGGAAAACATCAACATTCCGTCAGAAAAAGAAGCCCGTTTTGAAGTAAACGATTTTGAAGAGTTTTCAAAGTGCTTTTACCGCACCGACCACCACTGGAACGAAGAGGGCTCTTATCGCGGATACATCGAGCTTCTTGATCTTTTGAAAATAAGTGACCTCCCCATTGAAAAAGGCGAAAAAATAAAGCTTTCCGATTCCTTTGCAGGATCAAAAACCCAGTCGCCGGGTGTTTCATCGTTCAGAGAAGATTTTTATGCCTACAAGCTTTGTTACCCCGAAATGACGATCTGTCAAAACGGAGAAAAGACCGAAGATTTCGGTATGCAGAATGAGTATTTTGAAAAGAAAGCAGACCTTCCCCCCGTTACCTACGGCAACTTTTACGGAGGTGACATGGGCGAGATAATTTTTGATACGGGAAACACCGAAAAGGATAGCATCCTTGTTCTTGGCGAATCGTACGACAACGCGATACTCAAGCTTCTTGCGTCTCACTTTGACAAGACATATTCTGTCGATATGCGCTTTTACAACGCGTATATGGGCAAAGATTTCAACATTTCCGAATATGTCAAAGAACATTCGATAGACACGGTGCTTTTTATCGGAAACATTGACTTTTTTATAAACGAAGAATTTATTCCGGAGTATTGATATATGGTTTTCAGTGATCTTGATTTTCTGTATTTTTTCCTGCCGCTGGTGCTGATACTTTATTTCCCGTGCAAAAACCTTGTGTGGCGAAACAGCGTACTTCTCGTCTTTTCGCTGGTTTTCTATGCGTGGGGCGAACCAAAAAGAATTGCCCTTATGCTTTTGGCTTCCCTTGTGGCATATCTCGGCGGACTTTTGATTGAAAAATTTAAAACAGATGGCAAAAAAAGCGCCTGCCGCGCGGTTTTTGTTGCAACGACGGTGCTTCTTATACTCAATCTGTTTGTTTTCAAATATCTGAATTTTGCGGTTGACAACATAAATCTTCTTCTCTCGCGCGACATCACGATACCGCAGATACTTCTTCCCATCGGTATCAGTTTTTACACCTTCCAGATACTTTCGTACGTTTTCGACCTTTATCTCGGAAACGTAAAGGTGCAGAAAAACTACTTTTACCTCACCCTTTACGTTACGTTTTTTCCCCAGCTTATCGCAGGCCCCATTGTCCGCTATCAGACGGTGGAGGAGGAAATACACGAAAGAAGCACAAATATCGAAAGCTTTGCCCACGGACTTCGCAGATTTATCCGAGGTCTTGCAAAAAAGATACTTCTTGCCAACAACGTGGCAGTTATCTGCGAAACGGTGTATGCGGGCGAAGTACAGGTGTTTGGAACGGCGTTCTATTGGCTTGCGGCCGTTGCCTACTCTCTTCAGCTTTACTTTGACTTTTCGGGTTATTCGGACATGGCAATAGGTCTTGGTGAAATATTCGGCTTTCATTTTCTTGAAAATTTCGACCATCCGTACATTTCCTGCTCTGTCACCGAATTCTGGAGGCGCTGGCATATTTCGCTTTCCACCTGGTTCAGGGACTACATCTATATCCCCATGGGCGGAAACCGCGTGGGCAAAGTGCGCCACATCATAAACATCATGACGGTTTGGGCTCTTACAGGATTTTGGCACGGAGCGCAATGGAATTTTATCATTTGGGGTATATACTACGGCGTTTTGCTTCTTGTTGAAAAATTCCTTCTCGGCAAACTGCTTAAAAAGCTGCCCAAAATATTCGGATGGATATACACCATGTTTTTTGTCATCATCGGATGGGTGCTTTTCAATCTCACCGATTTTTCAAAGCTGGCGATGGCGATAAAGACCATGTTTTCTGCCGTCCCCACCGACCTTGCGGCGATTATGACAGCCCACAGTGACAAGCTTTTCGAGCTTTGCTTTATCCCCGTCGCGCTCATATTTATGTTGCCGATAAGAAAGCGTTTTGACAAATTTTCGGGAACGGGTGCCACAATTGCGGCAAACCTTGTGCATCTTCTTCTCTTTGCCGTGTGCATCATTTTCAGCATAAGCTCAAGCTACAATCCCTTTATCTATTTCAGATTCTGACATACAAAAAACAGTCTTGCTTTTTTGCAAGACTGTTTTCTTTATTACTCTGTTATTGTATATTTCCACACTTCGCAATCGCGGATATGCTTTTCGGGGAACTGCCCGTACTTTGTAAGGTACAATTCAAAATTTCCCGTTTCTCTGTCCTGAATGATACCGAAATTGCTGAGCTGAACCCTGTCGCTTTCGCCCTCTGCGCGCGTATCGATCACGTCAAGGGAAGCTTTTTTGGCACATCCCCATTCATCGTCCACCGCGACCATGCAAAGCGGATATCGCGGCATATTTCCGTCGGTCTTTGTGGGGTCGGTTATGTTTCCGAACCAATAAAGCTTTCCGCTTTTTTCGCTTCTGACAAATAGCGAATAGGTGGCGGAAGAATATATAACCTCACGGCTGTCAAAATGCCAGGGCATGGGAACCGAAAAGCTTTTTCCGCCGTCCTCTGAAATACTGAACATTTTGTAGCTTGGGGCATACGGCGAAATGCGCGAGTTCCACTCGGTGTACAGAACGTTTGACATTCTGAAAACAAGAAGGATCTTTCCCGACGAAAGCTCTGCCATTATCGGCTCGTTTATACCACGGGAGCTTTGTCTGTCATCAAGCACCAGCGGATCGGAAAATGTAAGATCATATTCATGCTTTTCTTTATTCCACGAACCGCGGCAAGCCATAAAAGCGTTGTTCTGCGTGGAATTTGAGCGGCAAAGCTTGCTCACGTCAAGACCTGCTCTTTTGCAACAAACATCGACGGGAGCGCAAAAGCTTATGAGAATATCGCCGTTTTTCATAACGTATATATCAGACCCAATGCCGATATTTGTGGAAATATAGTTTGATGAATGGTAGTTTTGTCTGTCAAATCCGTCGCCATCTTCGTATTTTGCAAGCTGATGGCAAACGGGGTTTCTGTTTTCATCATATACGTCGATATAGGTGTGGATCACTCTGCCCTCTTTGCCATATTTCCAATAGCATTCTGTCGCCGCATCGTAACCGCCGATATATATCATATCGTATTTTACGTCAATATAATGGCGATGGACGGGATTCCAGACGTTTAAAGCTCTTGGGTATGCTCCCCACGCTATTTCGTCTTCTCCGACCTGCTCCTTGGTCTTCGGCGCTGTGCGTACCCATTCGCCCCAGGTCTTTCCGTTGTCGGGACTGTCGCGATATTCGGTGTAATCGGAAGTGTCGCTCTGGCTCTGATGCTCGCGGTATTCGCGGCGCAAAAGGCCATCGTGAGTAAGATACACATGATTTCGCGTCTCGTTCACTTGGGTGCCCGAACAATTGACAATGACTTCACCTTTGACTTTGGTAGACATTTGTTATCTCCTTTGGCGGATAAATTAAAGGATGTCAACAGGGTAAAGGATCTTGAGCTGGTTGATCTTGGACTTATATGCCGCCTGCTGCTTGTCGGACATAAGCTTTTCTTTGATCTGACCTGCAATGTCCTCAAAGGCGATGGGAGCGGCTTCTTTTTTACTGTTAAGCTTGATAAGGTGGAAGCCGAACTGGGTCTTTACGGGGCCCTTGATCTCGCCCGGTGCCATCGAGAAGCAAGCTTCGTCAAATTCGGGAACCATCTGACCGCGGGTGAACTCGCCAAGGTTTCCGCCCTGCTCG
>JAFYUZ010000032.1 GCA_017549365.1 Clostridia bacterium | reverse complement strand
TCTTTACGGGGATTGTTGTGTTTCTGTCGATGATCTTGTTGAATACACCGCCGAGGGTTTCAATGCCGAGCGAAAGGGGTGTTACGTCGAGAAGAACAACGCCCTTGACGTCCTGGCTGAAGATACCGCCCTGAACTGCCGCACCGAGTGCTACACATTCGTCGGGGTTGAGTCCCTTGGAGGGTTCCTTGCCGATAAAATTCTTTACTGCTTCCTGAACTGCGGGGATTCTGGACGAACCGCCGACGAGAAGAACCTTGGAGATTTCGGAGGGAGTAAGACCAGCATCCGAAAGAGCCTGTCTTGTGGGAACCATAGTCTTCTGAACGAGATCTGCGGTGAGTTCATCGAACTTTGCTCTGGAAATTGTCATATCAAGGTGCTTGGGGCCTGTGGCGTCAACTGCGATAAAGGGAAGGTTGACGTTGGTGCTTGCCATGCCCGAAAGCTCGATCTTTGCCTTTTCTGCGGCTTCTTTAAGTCTCTGAAGAGCCATCTTGTCAAGGCGGAGGTCGATGCCTGTGTCTGCCTTGAAGCTGTCTGCCATATAATTCATAAGCTTTTCGTCAAAGTCGTCGCCGCCGAGTCTGTTGTTGCCCGCGGTCGAAAGAACCTCGATAACGCCGTCGTCGATCTCAAGAATCGAAACGTCAAAGGTACCGCCGCCGAGGTCGAATACCATGATCTTCTGAGCTTCCTTGTCCAAGCCGTATGCAAGAGCTGCGGCAGTGGGCTCGTTGATGATTCTCTTTACTTCAAGACCTGCGATCTTGCCTGCGTCCTTTGTTGCCTGACGCTGTGCGTCGGTGAAGTATGCGGGAACGGTGATAACCGCTTCTGTCACGGTTGTGCCGAGGTAGCTTTCGGCATCAGCCTTGAGCTTCTGAAGAATCATTGCCGAAATTTCCTGGGGAGTATACTTTTTGCCGTCGATTTCTACCTTCTTGTCTGTACCCATATCTCTCTTGATGGACATAACGGTCTTGTCGGGGTTTGTAACAGCCTGACGCTTTGCGATCTGGCCAACCATTCTTTCGTCGCCCTTAAAAGCAACGACCGAAGGAGTTGTTCTCGAACCTTCTGCGTTTGCGATAACAACAGGCTCGCCGCCTTCAAAAACCGCAACGCAAGAGTTTGTTGTACCAAGGTCAATACCAATAATCTTTCCCATAATAATAAATCCTCCTAATAATTGTCAATCAAAAATATATTAAAATCTGTCAAGATCAGTTTGCAACTTTTACCATTGAATATCTGATAACTTTGTTTGAAAGCTTATAACCCTTCTGGAAAACGGCGGTTATTTCGCTTTCGCCCTTTTCGGGGTCGTCCTCACGCATTACGGCGTTGTGAATGTTGGGGTCAAAGGTTTCGCCAAGGGCGGGAATCTCCGAAACACCGAGCTTTTCGAGTATTTCGCGGAAAGAGCGAAGAACAAGCTCAACCCCCTGCCTTATGGCAGAATCGGCATCGGTGTCGGTGCTGCAAGCCGCCGCGTGTTCAAGATTGTCGAGCACGGGCAGGAATTTTTCAACCACCTCTGCCGTTGTGTCGGAATATATCTTGCTCTTTTCATCAGCGGTACGTCTGCGGAAATTTTCGTATTCGGCAAGCACGCGAAGGTACATGTCCTTCTGCTCTGCAAGCTCTGCTTTTTGCTTTTCGTTTTCGGAAAGCAGATCTGCAATAAGCTTCTTTGCCGCATCGTCGTTCTTTTCTTTTTTCTTTTTGGTTGCCTTTTCGGGCTTTTCCTCGGCAGGCTTTTCTTTTTCCTGCGCGGTTGCTGTGTCAGCGGCGGTTTCGATCTCTTCGTTTTCGAAATTTGCGCCGTTTTTTTCGTTATTCATCTATATCCTCCGTAGAATGTTTTTTCGCATCTTTCTCCATCGCCCGTCCGAGGCTTTCGGAAAACTGTCTGAGGGTCGAAACGACCTTTCGGTAATCCATACGCTTGGGGCCCAATATTCCGATAACCGATTCTCCGGCATCTGTGGGCAGGGTGCAGAAAACAAGGCTTGTGTCGGACAAAGCCGAGGCTTCGTCCTCGTCGCCGATATATACCTTCATGCCCGAGCCCGCCTCGAGGGGGACGAGTCCGCTTCTGTCGCCGTTGTCGTCGGTTATAGTTTCGGGACTTGTCAGAAGGTTTTTGATGTAACCTGTGCGTTTGTCAAAAACGTCCATGATGGACTTCAGCTTTTCCACATCCGAAAACTCGGGGTAGGAAAGCAGGTTTGAAAGACCGTCGATCTTTATGGTGCCGTCGTTTTCCGCTTTGGTACAATTGAAGACCACGCGGATGATTGGGTTGATGATGGGTGCAAGATATCCTGCCTCTTTTTCCATTTTCATAATAAGCGGCATGGTCACCCGATCGATCGAAAGCCCTGTCAGATTTTCGTTGAGAATCTGCTTTATGGCGGCAAGCGCCTGCTCGGTGAGGAAATAATCGGTCTTTATCTGTTCGCTTCTGACCTTTTTTGTACCGGTTATCATAACGAGAAGAAAACTTTCTTCGTCAACGTACACGGTGTCAAATCGCGAAACGGTGTTTTCTGCCTGCTCTTTGCTGAACGAAAGAGTAACGCAACCCGTAAGCTCCGACATCACTTTGCCCGCCTGAGTGATAATTTTATCAAGCTCGGTCGCCTTGAAGTGAGCAAGCTCGTTTATCACGTTAAGCTCCTCCATCGTGAGCCTGTAATTTTCCATAAGCTCGTCGACGTAAAGGCGATAGGCGTTGCTGGAGGGCACACGGCCCGCAGAGGTGTGGGGCTTGTCGAGATAGCCCATTTCCTCGAGTTCGGACATCTCGTTGCGGATGGTGGCAGGAGAAAGAGAAATATTTCCGTGGCTGGTCAGATATTTCGATCCGACAGGCTCGCCCGAGGCGATATATGCATCTACCACTGATTTGAGTATCTGCTTTTTGCGGTCGTTCAATACCATATTTTTCACGGCTCTCTTTCTGAAATTTTTAGCACTCTGTCACTCCAAGTGCTAACATGATAAATTTACCACTAATTTAACGTTTTGTCAATAGAAATCTGTGTTAATATTTTGTGAATTCCTTATACATTTCTTTTTTCTGCGTTTCTAACCTGTTAGAAATCAAAAAAATTTCAAAAAACTATTGCATCCTGCCGAAAACAGGTATATAATAATGACAGACAGAGTAGGTTACCGTGCGTGAAGTGCCGGGGGGACGGGGAGTTGTCCTTCGGACGAAAAGTATTCTTGCGGTACGGTTTCCGCATCCCGCTGTCGCATGGTCATTTGAGCTTATATCCACTCTTTTGAAAATGCGGCATTTTCTGTCGCATCATTTTTTCAAAGGAGTGTTTTTTTATGTCAAACACAAAAGCTTCTGATAGTGTAAAGAAGCATTTCGGCAGGCTCGTTATATCCGCCATGTTCTTAGCGCTTGCCGTCGTTATCAACACCTTCACCGAAATTGCCATTCCCCTTTTCGGCGCCGACGGAATGCAGGTAAAATTCGGCGGTGTTTTCACCGCTTTTCCCGCTTTTCTTTTCGGTCCCGTGTACGGCGGTCTTGTCTGTGCCGCGTCGGATATCATCGGCGCGTTCATCAAGCCCACGGGGGCGTACGTTCCGTGGTTTACCGTCACGGCGTTTATCGCAGGCTTTCTTAAGGGTCTTGTTTTCATGCTCGTCAAGAACAGAAACGTAAAATGGCTTAAAATCGTCATTGCCGTTATGGTTGCCCTTGCGGCGTTTGTCGGAATTTTCAGCTTTGCTTCCATAAAGAATGACAAAATATACGACGGCGCCTTTGCTTCGTCTGAAAACGTTTTGCCTGCGCAGGAAATACTCGACAACCGCGAAAACTATTCTCTCCCCACCCGCCTTGCCGTAGAATACGCCTTCAGCAACGCCGAAAGACAGCTGCCTGCCATCAAGGACGGCGAAACCGAGGCTGAATACGCCGAAAGACTTCTGAAATACGAAACTCTTGACAACGGCGGCGAAGAAATTCATATACTCAAGAGCAAATTTGCCCCTGCCCTTGCCTCGACGATAAATATCATCGCTCCCACCATGATCGCCTTTGCGGCATTGGGTTGCATTCTTCTCGTTTTCATGATACTCGTCGAAAAGAAATATCAGCTCGGCGGCTTTGCATCAAAGATCTTTCTTTCGGTGCTTGTGACAGAGCTGGTGCAGACCTCTATCAACAGTGCGCTTCTTATCAATCTTTACACAACCACCTATCAGAATTTCTCGTACGCTCTTTTCAACACGCCGCGAGTGCTTGAGGGCATACTTATGAGTATGATCCTTTCATATTTTATATATGTACTCTACCAGGTGTACGATTCGAAGATCAAGGGAAAACTCAGAATGATATAAAAAACGGGGCTGTAATTTTTTACAGCCCCATATTTTTTGTCAGTCTATATCCACCCATTCATACGCTCTTCGCGGATCGCCGTTGGCAAGGTATATTATGCCGCAGTAGGAAAATCCGTTTTTCAATATTGCTCTTTGCATTGGCAGATTGTCCTTGTGGGTATCCACACGCAGGTGATTGTGAAAGCCGCGGGCAAATTCCACGCATTTGGTGAAAAATCCCCTGGTCGTGCCATCGCTTGCAACCTTGTGAAGCGCGGCATAGGGCGCATCCGACATCCATCTGCCGTCGTCGATCACTCCATAGGTCGGATCTTCTCCCGGGATCATGGCAAAACAACCGAATATCCTGCCGTTTTCATCGTGCGCCACGTAAAGATTTCCGTTTTCGATATCGCGCGGAAGATCTCCTATTCCGGGATAGTCGGCATTCCACTGGTTCATATTGCCGTTTTCGCGCATAAAGGCGCGGGCAACGTCGTATATTTCAAGAAGTCTTTTAAGATCGTCTTTTGTTGCTTTTCTTATCATTTTGCCTCACACAAGCTTGTTTTTTCGTTTCACCTATTGTAGCATAAGTAGTGCTGAAAGTCAATAAGAAAAAGACAAAATGCACAAAAAAACAAGTCCGTTTTGTACGATGTTACAAAATGGATTAAATTACACAAAAGCACTTCCCAAACGGATTGTTTTTATGTTAAAATGGTGTAGTATGCCGCAGTATTTATAATACAAATTTGGCGGCACTGGAGGTACCATGAAAAAAGGTAACGGACTCTTTGCCCGTATCATGACACTTATTCTTTGCGTGCTCATGATCGCATCTGTTGTCCCTGTAACTTACGCCGCATCCCCCGAGGTCAATGTGATCGGCGGACAGCGCACCGTATTTGTTGCGGGTTTCGGACGCATGAATTACGAAGGCAAAGCATACACGGCTTTTAAAACATTTAACGAAGCTTTTAATGCTCTCGGAAAAGATGGCGGAAACATCGTCATTTCGGGTAATATCAGCATGAACGGTTTTGCCGACATCGAAGGCAGAGCGCCCATATCGATCATCGGCGTCGGCACAAAGAACACCGCAAACTCTCTTAAGTTTGCCGCCGACAATCCCGTTTGGGACCTTAAGGGCGACCTTGCTCTTGACTTTCTTACCATCGAAGCTCCCGCCGGTTTCGTCATCAAAACCAACGGACATTCCGTTAATTTCACAAACAGCTTCGACACTCATTACATTATCGCCGATTACAGAACCGGCGTCAGATCTTATCTTGCCTCGCTCGGCATTGATGCCGGCGGTTCGGCAATAACCATCAACGAGGGAAGATTTGAAACGATCAGCGCTTCGGGCACCGAAGTGAATGCCGACTCTCTCGTGGTTGTAAACGGCGGTACCATCAACGCACTTTATGCCGGAGGATACGGAGACGCCGCTCCCGTTATCAACGGCGACGTCCGCGTAAAGTTCAACGGCGGTACCATCGAATCGGTTCTTGTTGCAGGTTCCGAAACAGGCACTGTCAACGGCAACGTTTTTGTTGAAGTTTCGGGCGGCTCTGTTGCAAGCCTTGTTGCAGGAAGCACACTGCCCAACGCTCCCATAAACGGAAACGTTGTGGTTTCGGTAAAGAACTCCTTTATTCCCCAAGTCGGATCTCCCAAGAACTTTTCGGTAACAGGAAAGATCATCTACATTTCCGACGAAGAACTCAGCTTTGCGCAGGATGCGGCATATGATTACAGCATCAAATGCCCCAACGGTATTGTAAAACCCATATTTGACGGCACTGCCATTCTCGGCTTTGGCGTTTATGACAAAACAGGCTGTCCCGCAGAAGAGATCAAAATAAACGGAGTATCCGCAACTCCCACAAACGGAATGTTCACCATTCCCGAGGGAAAATCCGAGATCGAAGTTCTCGCAGGCGTGGGACTTGACCTCAACGAATATGCAAAATACGTTTCGGGCTATGAAGACGGCACATTCCTTCCCCAAAACAACCTTTCGAGAGCAGAAGCCATCACAATGCTTGCTCGCCTTGTAATCGATGAAAACGCCATCAAGGGCAAGGTAAAATCCACCTTCGCAGACGTTCCCGCAGGCGCATGGTTCGAATCTTACATCGGACTTTTTGAAAACCTCGGCTATCTCGACACCATTGCCAAAAACGCAGGCACCTGCATCGACCCCAACGCCAAGATCACCCGTGCGGAATTTGTTGAGGTTGCAAGAAACATCATCAGACTCATGAACCCCAAGGATTTCGGACAGAAAAAGTTCTCTGACGTATCGTCCTCTCATCCTTATGCAAAATCGGTTGGCGAGATCGGTTATCTCGGCATCATCGGCGGTTATGAAGACGGCTCCTTCAAGCCCGACAACAACATCACCCGTGCAGAAGTTGTAACCATCATCAACCGTATGCTTTCGAGAAAATCCACAGGCGCCGCAGGCGGCACTGTTTTCTCTGACACAGTCGGTCACTGGGCACAGGATCAGATCCTTATGGCGGCAAATCCCGCAACAGTTGACGGCGCAGAGATCTGGAAGATCGACGGCAACGTTACCCTCGGAAACTTTAAGCTTCTTGAGGGCGATGTAACTCTCGACGAGCAGATCATACACCTTTACGAAGTTGCTCAGAAGGGCGTTGATTTTGACACCATCAGCGGTATTGACTGCGTTTCCGACTGGCAGATAGACAACATCGTTTACAGCGAATCCGACTATTCCACCATCAAGGGTACAAAGTTCTATATCTCCCCCAACGGCGATGACAAGAACGACGGTAAATCGCCCGAGACCGCATGGAAATCGCTTTCCAAGACCACAGATCCCTCAATCAAAGCAGGCGACGGCGTTCTCTTCGAGCGCGGTTCGGTGTTCAGAGGCAGATTTGTTGCTACTCCCGGTGTAACCTATTCGGCATACGGCGAAGGTGAAAAGCCCAGATTCTACGGTTCTCTCAAAAACTATGCAGAGCCCGAACTCTGGAAAGAAACAGAATACACGAATATCTGGCAGTGTACAGATCTGTTCTCGCAGGACGTTGGTGTTGTCATCTTCAATTCCGATTACCGCATGGGCAACTACAACGAGATCGCAGGTATGAAATACGTTAATTCCACAGCCCGCGAACCTTCGGGCCTCACCTCGGATCTCCAGTTCTTCCACTATTTCGGCAGACTCTACGTTTATTCCAAGACCAATCCCGGCGAACGCTTCAACTCGATCGAGATCGGTACAAACGGTTCTCTCGTAAACATCTCCGGCAACAACATCGTTATTGATAACCTCCACTTCAGATACCACGGCGGACACGTTATCGGCACCGGAAACAGAAAGAACATTACCTGCAAAAACAGCATCTTCGCTTACACAGGCGGCTCTATCCTTTCGGGTGATACCCGTTACGGCAACGCTTTTGAAAGCTACGGCGGATGCGACGGCTGGTATGCATACAACAACTGGATGTACCAGATCTACGACACCGGTGTTACACATCAGTACACTCCCACCACAGGCGAATGTATCCAGAAAAACGTTGAGTATATCGGAAACGTTATCGAATACTGCCACTGGGGTATTGAATACTACAACCACGATTCCACAGACGGATCAAGACGTCTTGTAGAAAACGTTCAGATGTACAACAACATCGTCCGTATGACCGCATACGGTTGGGGAAGCCGCGGAAGAGCAGGCGGAGCAACAGCTTTCTGTTCGGCGGGCATCACCGAAAACACATCTAACTTTGTGGCTCGCCGCAACATCATCGACCGTTCGCAGGGACGCGTTATGATGATCGACAGCCCCGGTGACAAATACCTCACCCTCGAGCAGAACATCCTCGTTCAGAAAAACGGCGGAACACTCGGTGGATTCCATTCGGGTTATCACACCGCCGACAAGCAGGTTGCGCAGAAGATTGCGGATCACACAGTCGAAGAACTTCCCATCGTTATCCTCAATGACGACGTTGCGATAGTTGACAATATCAAAGCCCCCACAAGATAAAAAATATCGGCGGAGCGGAAAAGGTTCCGTCTCCGCCGTTTTTTCAAAAAGGAGAAAAGTATGAAAAGAAACCTCCCGGTTGCAGCCTGCAAAGCTGTCAACGCCATAGACGACCTTAATGCGTGCAACATCACAGAATATGCCGAATACAACAGCGGCATTGACGAAATTGCCGATCAGATGAAACACGACATCATCGGTTCTGAAAGCGTTTATGACAAGAGCAAAAAAACCTTCTACGTTTCAAACTCCGGCGACGACTCAAACGACGGACTTTCGCCCGAGACTGCATGGAAAACCCTTGACAAGATCAACGATCCGAACTCTGTCTGCGAGAACTGCAACATTCTCTTTGAACGCGGCGGTCTTTGGCGCGGAAACATCAGAGTCCCCTACAGCGGCATGACTTATTCAGCATACGGCGTTGGCATGAAGCCCCGCTTTTACGGCTCGAGAAGAAACTATGCCGATCCTTCTCTCTGGCAGAAAAGCGAATACGAAAACGTTTGGTACACCACCGAATGCACAAGAAACGTCGGCATGATCGCAATCAACCATTCGGACGTTATCGGAAAATACGACGAGATCATGTGCTATCGTCACGTTGTGGGACTTGATGACTACGAAGGCCCCTGGCAGCTTAACAAGGAATTTGACTTTTACGGTCACCTGGACGAGGCAATAACCTATCTTTACTGCGACAAAGGCAACCCCGGCGACGTTTACGATTCTATCGAGCTCGGCGAATTTTTCACCCTTGTCGCCCCCACGGAAAACGCCAAAAGGGATCTGGTTTTTGATAACCTTTATATCAAATTCGTAGGCGCTCACGGTATCGCAGGTCTTGGCGGCAGAGAAAACGTCACAGTTCAGAACTGCCTGTTCTGCTATCTCGGCGGCTCTATTCTCGACGGACATCTCGGCAAGCGCGTTTCGGGATTTGGCAACGCCGTCGAAGTATACGGCTCGTGCAACGGATATTACGTAAACGGCAACTGGATCTATCAGATCTACGACACCGCCATCACTCACCAGTGCTCGTCGGGCCCCCGCGATTGCCATATGAACGACGTTGAATACGTGGGCAATCTGTGCGAGCTCTGCCACTGGTCGATCGAATACTACAACAACCCTTCGGGAGGCGGACACAGAACCGTTTCCAACGTAAACGTTCACCACAACGTGGTAAGACGCGGCGGCTACGGTTGGGGAAGCCGCGGAAGAGCAAAGGGAGCCGCGCTCTTCAACAGCTTCACTCTTACCCCCGAAACCACAAACTTTGTAAACAACACAAACATTTACGACGGTTGCGCCGGCGGTATCATCAGATTTATCGAGGGCGGCGACAGAAAGATCATCAACGTCAACAACACCTATATCCAGAAGCGCGACGGCTATCTTGGTCAGGCATACGGTGATTGGCACACCTTTGACGATGCGCAAAAGAAGATCCTCGAGGTCTGCCGCGAGGAAAACGCAAGATTCTTCTACGAGGGAGAATGAGCAAAAAAGCTTTGTGAAGGAGACATAACTATGACAAAAAGAAATCTTCCCGCAGCGGCAAAAATGGCTGTTGGTGCCATCGACGACCTCAACGCCTGCAATATTACAACCTATGCAGAGTACAAAGAAGGCATTGATGAAGTTGCCGCAAAAATGAAGCGCGACATTACTTTTTCAAAAAGTGTTTACGACAAAAGCCGCAAGACTTTTTACCTTTCAAACTCGGGCGACGATGCAAACGACGGTCTTTCTCCCGAAACCGCGTGGAAAACGCTTGACAAGATAAACGATCCTGAGTCTGTCTGCGAAAACTGCAACATTCTCTTCGAGCGCGGCGGTCTTTGGCGCGGAACGATCAGAGTTCCCCACAACAACATGGCATATTCCGCCTACGGTGTCGGCATGAAGCCCCGCCTTTACGGTTCGCTCAGAAACTATGCCCACCCATCGTACTGGAAAAAGACCGAATACGAAAACGTGTGGTACACCGACATATGCACCGAAAACGTCGGACTTGTTGCCATCAACCATTCGGACGTGCTCGGAAAATACGACGAAATAATGTGCTCGCGCAATATCGTAGGCAAGGACGGCTTTGAAGGTCCGCAGGATCTTAAAGGCGAATACAACTTTTACGGTGATGTCAACAACCCCGTATGCTATCTCTACTGCGACAAAGGCAATCCCGGCGACGTTTACGAATCAATAGAGCTTGGTGAGGGCACAACTCTTGTTGCCCCCACCCCCAACGCCAAAGAAGGCCTTTTCTTTGACAACCTCTGTCTCAAATTTGTCGGATGCCACGGCATTGCAGGTCTCGGCGGACGCAAAAACGTAACAGTTCAGAACTGTATCTTTGCATATCTCGGCGGATCGATCCTCAAAGGATTTGGCGGCGGAAACATTGTCGGCTTCGGTAACGCCGTCGAAACCTACGGTCCCTGCGACGGATATTATGTCAACGCCAACTGGATCTATCAGATCTACGACACCGCCATCACCCACCAGTACTCGACCGCAAACAACGATTGCCGTATGAACGACGTTGAATACGTGGGCAATCTCTGCGAGCTCTGCCACTGGTCGATCGAATATTATAACAATCCCGGCGGAGGCGGAAAACGCACGGTGGATAACGTACAGGTACACCACAACGTGCTTCGCCGCGGCGGCTACGGTTGGGGAAGCGCAGGAAGAGCAGGCGGAGCCGCTCTTTTCAACAGCTTTGTTCTTCCGTGGGAAACCGAAAACTTCAATTCTTTCTGCAACATCTACGACAGATGTGCCGGCGGCATAATCAGATTCTACGAGGGCGGCGACAGAAAGATAAGAAACTTCAACAACACCTACATCCAGAAGCGCGACGGAATGCTTGGCGAAGCATACGGCGCATGGCACACCTTTGACGATGCACAGACAAAAATTCTTGAGGTCTGCCGCGAAGAAAACGCAAGATTCTTCTACGAAGAGTGATAAAAACAAAAATACGGAAAGCAGATGCTTTCCGTATTTTTTCTTAAACCCGATCGGCGGCTCTGACAGTTTTTTCAAGTACTATTGCCCTGAAGCCAAAGGGCGGTATGTCATCAAGCTGTACACTGTCGCCGCAAAGTTTTCCTTCACCGCACAAAATTTCGGCTTTTCTGTATTCTGCGCCCAGTTTTACAACAGGCTCGATCGCTTCGTCCTCGAAAAAGTTCCAAAGGCCGATGACAAGTTGCCTTTCGTCCTCTTTGCACTGCATATAAAGGTTGGGGTGACCATAACAGAATGCAGGAAGTTTTCTGCCGCAAAGCCATTCGGCACTTTCTGCAATCATTTTTGCGTTTCCCTGGTGCTTCAAAAGCCGCTCGCTGTCTTTTGCGTTGCAGTTAAAGACCAAAAATTTTTGTCTGTTGTCATTCTCGTATAAAAAGCAGAATGGAATATCGGCTTTTTCAAGATCGTTTGAACCGTAGCTTAATACTTTGCACCGCGAATTTATATTTGTTCCGTACACAATGCAATTGTTTGCAATAACGTAGTTGTCTTCGTCGCAAAAATACTGATATTTGATCGGCATACCTGCACCGAAAGCGTCTATACCAACGTCAATTCCCTTGTCTTTCAGTATTTTTGCGGCAAGAGCGTCGATAACAAGTCCGTTTTTGAAGTTTTCTTCTTTTAAAGAATATGCATTTTCGCCGAAAGCGATTCCAACGCTTTCGCATCCGTCATACACCGTTGGTATAGCGTTTGCCGCAAGCATTCTTGCCGCCGACGAAAAGAAAACATCCTGCATATCACTTTGTCCGCCAAGGGCGTTTGGAATCTGCATTGCGGCAACCTTGTTTCTGCTTTCGTAAACTCTGATGCCCGTGGGTTTTTTGTTCAAAAAATGCTTCTCGATCTCGTTGTACACGGGTTTATTTTTGATGTATTGCTTTAGATATCCCTTTTCGTAGCCGACGTTTGAAACGTAATCAACGCATATTTTCAGTATGCCGTCAAGCTCACCCGAAGCACGAAGAGCAGTGTCAAAACCCTCGAGATAATTGGCGGCACAGTTGATTCTGGGACGGGGATAAGCGTCTCCCTCGGCAATCAATTCTATATCGGAAAGATCGTTCCACGAAGCTTCCATTCGTTCAAGCTCCACAACGTCCTGCAAGTTGTTACCCCAGGCTTTGCCCACCATCCAGTAAGGCGCACCGATAAGTCGGAGAAGCGGTTTGGTTTTTCCCGCAAAGATTTTTGAAAGCCCGTACGCATCGCCGTCTATATCCCACGAGGACATACAGGCGGCAAAGCCCAATCTGATATCGGGGTTAACCTCATCAACGGCTTTTCGCATTTTGCGTGCATAGTTTTCAAGCAAGTCTTTGTTTGCGGCAAGAAAAGCGTCTCGGTATTTGTTTTTTCCGCCGTCAAGAATCCGTTTTTTCAGGCCCTCTTCTTCCAATTGCTCGCCCAAAAGATCACAGATCATTGCAAGATGGTTTTTGCACAGGCATCCAAAACCGTCCCACATACCGAAGCGAACGTCATCGTTGAGAAGAATGATGTCAACTCCCGTTTTCGCCACATCTTTAAGGCAATTGCCAAAGGCTTCGACAAATTGCGCATCCGATGGACAGGCGTAACCTTTTGTGTAGCTGCCCTTCAGGGTCTTGATTTCGGTAAATCCGAAAGCTTCGTCAAATTTGAATCCCCAAAACCATGCGCCTACCTCATAGCCGTGCTGTTTGAAGAAAGCGCAGACCTCGCCCATGTACGAGATCTGTCTTTGATATTCTTTGTTGTCATAAACAAGGATGTGACCGTCGAGATCGTCCTCGAAGTTAAGAAACACTCTGTCAGCGTCAAAAGCCCGCAACTCGTCAAGGATAAGCTGCTTGTCTTTTATTCTATGGAATTTGTTGCAATTGATCGGAATATTTGTCAGATACACGATAAAACCCCTTTTGAAAATGCGTTCTTGCTTTTCGCAAATTCTTGTTTGTCGATCAGATTATAACATATATCGCATCGATAATCAATGCTTTATAAAGCAGATTGTTTTCAGAGATGATATTTCTTTGTTAACTCACCGAAAAACAAAAAAGCACTTGCAATGCAAGCGCTTTCCGGCTGTTACGATCTGTTTGAATGCCGCAAAATTTTTAAACCTACGACAATTGTTCGCAAAAATCTATAAACTTTGGTGTCCACCATTCTATATATCCTGTTATTGTAGGGTGAACAGGATCTTTCATATATCGCTGATAGTCTTCCTTTTTGACAGCGCGCATCTTTTCATCATTGAAAAGATCTAAAATGTAAAAATCATATTCTTTTTGCAAATCGTATAAAAGATCTACCATCTTTCCATACTTTTCATTTTCAAAATAAGTGCCGGTATAAAATATGATAGGACAACCAAAAGTGTTTTTTACATATTCCAGTATAAAGCGAATGGCTTGTTCGGTTTTGCAAAGGTCAATATTTCTTGAAGCGGAGGCATCGTTGGTAGAGAGTTGACAGATAAATAGGTCTACCGCTGTTTTATCAATCTTTTTCAGGCGCGCCACATAGGAGCTGTCGTCAATGTCAGCAAGCGTTGTTCCGGAAACCGCCTCTTTAATGCAGTTGATACTGCAAGCCTCGGCCATTATGTCAGCAAAAGAAATGCCGCCCGCAGCGGAACCGTATGTTACCGAAGAACCCAAGAATAATACTGTTTTGTTTTGTAAATTCATTCTGACACCACCTTATTTTAATTGTAGCATAAAACTATATCATTTTTTACCGTCATTCGAATTCTCCTTTGCAGTTTTACAAGATGTAATCAGCATAACTCGCAAAGAGGTACATTTTGAGGACAACGCTTTGAAGGTCTGCTCATCAATATATTTTGTTCTGTATAAGAGTTCAAGCCAATATCCTGTTTCGCTTGCTTCTTTAAGCGCTATTTCAAATTTGGATATAAAATCCTTTGTTCCTTGTGCATATTGTGCTTCGTGAATATTCGCTCCAATCGAGGTGCCACTTCTGCCGATTTGGTTGGCTATAATCGTTTCGTGATTCGCTTTCAGATATTTAACGAGGTTTATAATATCAACCGAAAAGTCCATCGAAAGTTCGACGAGTTTGTTTTCTGCCATAGTCGTACCTCCTTTTCCAATATATCATAAATTCATATGCTTGTCAAATGATGCATCGCCTTACGGCGATATGATGCATTTGCTTCGCAAATATGATGTTGCTCCACTTTGTTCCGCAATGATGCGATGTTTGCCATAAAATGTGGCGAAGCCACGCATCATTAGGCGAAGCCGTCATCATTGGTGAAGCCAACATCATTTGCCGAAGGCAAACATCATTTAAAAAACGCACCTTTGTCGGCAGACAAAAGTGCGTTTTTGGTTGGTGGGGGAAGGTGGATTCGGACCACCGAAGTCAGTGACAACAGATTTACAGTCTGCCCCCTTTGGCCGCTCGGGAATTCCCCCAAAACATTCTCGGCTACTGCCGAGAACCTGGAGCTGGTGAAGGGAGTCGAACCCCC